>NZ_KV826383.1:0-403 GCF_001835905.1 Corynebacterium sp. HMSC034E11 | reverse complement strand
GGTGGGTCTTGTGCGGTGGTTTCTCGCTTCGTAGCGTTTATGCCATGGCATTTGTAGACCTTCTCGGCTTCCGGCTTTCGGACATCGCCGACTTCGACCGCGACACAGCTCTTGCTGCCGGGCTGAACCCGTCGCGCATCCGAGAATGGTCACGCGTGCACGACGTCTACTACGGAGCGACGAAATTCACGCGGAAACAATCCGACGCACGCCACATGGCAGCAGACACACCCTTGGATCAGTTGTGTTTGATTGAACGCAAACTCGCCATTGTCGACGACGCCGCGAAGCGTTGGCGGTTGCGTTTTACCCTGCTGAAGTTTCAGGGCCGCTTCGATGCGCTGTCGCGCTATGCCGATCAGGTTATTGACGCGAAGAAACCCGCGCCTGAAAAGCAAGTGCG
>NZ_KV826382.1:0-120817 GCF_001835905.1 Corynebacterium sp. HMSC034E11 | reverse complement strand
CCGCCGACCCAACAACTTCACACACAAACACCCAGAGCCCAGCACCACCCGTGCTGCACTCTGGGTGTTTTCACGTATACCCACATGAATTGTCGTCGCCGACAACAGAAACAGTGGGGTCCACCCACCAGCCCGCAATACGGAGCGGGAACAGTGCGGGCGTCACTATGCCACTGCATAGTAGTTGGTGCACACTTACTTGTCCGCAATGCGGACAATAGAAACCAACACCGAGGGGCGCTCTTCGAAAAGTAGCCCAACAGCGGTGTCGAAATAGTTGGTGGCGACCAACTAGTTTGCAATGCGGAGTCAATGACCGAACCGGCGTCACTATGCCACTGCATAGTCGTTGGGGTCCACCCAGTAGTCCGCAATGCGGAACACGGAGTCGATGCCACCGGCGGCGCTCTTGTCAGTGCTCTTTGAAAAGTAGCCCATCCGATACAAGGAAATAGTTGGTGTTTACCCACTTGTCTGCAATGCGGAATCAACGACAAAAAAGCGGCGTCACTATGCCACTGCATAGTTGGGGTTCACCCACTTGTCCGCAATGCAGAGTAGGGAGGGGATCGGGCATGACTATGCCGCTGCATAGTTAATGGGTACACCCCCACTTGTCCGCAATGCGGAACGAGGGATGGATCGAGCGATCCTATGCCACGGGATAGTCACCGGCGATCACCGGTCTGTTCCGCAATGCAGATTGGGAGACGCCACGGTCCTCTCTATGCCACTGCATTGTCAAAGGGTGATCTCCTAGTAGTCTGCAGTACGTAGGATTGCCAGCCACCAGAGGTAGGTGCAGCCGCTAAATAGTTGGTGGGCGCCCACTAGTCCGCAACGCATAGTCCATAACGCACGAGCAGCACTATGCCACTGCATAGTTGGTGTCCACCCACTTGTCCGCAATGCAGAGTAAGGAGGAGATCGGGCATGACTATGCCGCTGCATAGTTAATGGGTACACCCCCACTAGTCCGCAATGCGGAGCCAAGCGGTTTCCACCCTCCCGTAGATACTTCATGTCTGGCGCGAACAGCTATCGATGCAAAATGATGCCTCATCGGCTGCAGGGTTTTACACTCCGCCCAGGTCAGCGAAAGGTGTGATGTGCAGTTTTGCATTCGGGGTTCCGGTAAGTCGGAAATGGTCGCGACAGATTGTGACAGCCGGACTGCCCAACGAAGGAGCTGTCAGGCCTTCCCGCCTCTAATTCAGTGCGAAGGAGCGATCTTCGCCGGTCAATGGATCTACGAACCCTAAGCCGATGCAACGTAACCGCATGGGGCGGGAGAAGTCTTCGGCGTCGGCGGGGAGTAGGACTGGGTAGATGGTGTCGCCAAGGATGGGGGCGGCTTCGGTCATCATTTGCAGTCGTAGTTGGTGGGTGCGGCCGGTTGTTGGGTGGAGAACGTAGCGTCCCAAAGGATCGGTGACGCCATAGAGTGACTGCAACTCCTGCTCCTCTTCAGCAGGCAGCCGAGTAACGGAGGCGACCTCGGTGTGGGAGTTCGGCTCCTCACCCACGACCACAGAACCAGCGGCTTCGCCAGCAACCTTAACCAGGTGGTGGGACCACTCCGTAGGCACAGGAAGAGAAACATACGGTGCGATCGCCTCGTACATCTTGTCCACCTCCCGGCGGGCAAAAAGTTCCTGGTAGGCGCCACGGACTTCGCGGCGTTTGGTCAACAGCAACAAACCAGAGGTGCCGCGGTCCAACCTGTGAGCGGGGGTGAGTTCTTCGTTCCCGGTGGCGCGACGGAGACGCACGGTGGCGGTTTCGGTGATGTGGGAGGCACGCGGCATCGTCGCCAGGAATGGTGGCTTGTCCACGACGAGGATGTTGTCGTCTTCGAAGACTGGAACGATGTCGTAGGGGACGGGGGTTTCGGGGGCGGGACGTCGGTAGAAGAAGACGTCGGTGCCGGGTTCGAGCCAGTCCTCGGGAGAGATTGGGGTGGTGTCGCGGAGGACGACGAGGGAGTCGTCGAAACGCTGTTGTACTGCGGAAAAGTTGTCTTCGGGGTGGCGGTGGCGCTGAGTAGACACGAGGTGCCAGATGAAGTCGATGGCGCGAATGCCGTTGCCTTCGGGGACGCGGGCGCGGGATGCGCCGAGGCCGCCGCGGGGTGGCAGCGGCATTACTGGTGGACCCTTCTTTCTCGCCATAGTGTGTAGTAGATTAGCCCGCATGGATCTTGGAGCATTGGTTGAGCCATTGATGGGCTTCTTTTCGCAGGGCATTGGTAAGGCGATCGCGGACGCGTTGACCCTGATTTACAACTTGCTGTATCCGGCGAATGCGCCGGCGGCGACCCCGGTGGAGATTCCCCGCTAAC
Organism: Corynebacterium sp. HMSC034E11; assembly: GCF_001835905.1. Lineage (NCBI taxonomy): Bacteria > Bacillati > Actinomycetota > Actinomycetes > Mycobacteriales > Corynebacteriaceae > Corynebacterium > Corynebacterium sp. HMSC034E11. Next base: position 118,476 of record NZ_KV826382.1, on the reverse strand, counting down.
TTGCGCTTGCGCGACTAGAATGTGGGTATAACCACCTGTCTACCTCAGAAAGGCTGAGATAATGACCCAGGAAGAGACCCGCGAAGACATCGTCGTTGTTGCTGTCGATGGCAGCCCCGCTTCAGATAATGCGGTGCGTTGGGCGGCGAATACGGCGATGAAGCGTGGTATTCCGCTGCGTTTGGCTGCGAGCTACACCATGCCGCAGTTCCTGTACGCGGAGGGCATGGTTCCGCCGGCGGAGATTTTCGACGAACTCCAGCGCGAGACGATGCAGTCCGTGGATCGTGCCCGCGATATCGCACTTGAAGTGGCGCCGGACCTGCACATTGGCCACGCGGTGGCTGAGGGTTCTCCGATTGACATGCTGCTGCGTATGTCGAATGAGTCCACGATGATCGTGATGGGCTCCCGTGGTCTGGGCGGCCTGTCTGGCATGGTGCTGGGCTCCGTTTCTGGTGCTGTGGTGTCGCACGCGAACTGCCCGGTTGTGGTGGTGCGCGAGGATAGCGCGGTGACCGAGGAGAACAAGTACGGTCCGGTTGTGGTCGGTGTGGATGGCTCTGAGGTTTCGCAGCGCGCAACTGAAGTTGCCTTCGAGGAGGCGGCGGCGCGTGGGGCGGAGCTGGTTGCGGTGCACACTTGGGTGGATACTCACATCCAGGGCCCTGGTGCGGGATACGCGGTGGCTGAGGATCACTGGGAAGCTGTGAAGCAGGATAAGCAGCAGCTTCTCGACGAGTTGTTGGCCGAACTGATCGAGAAGTACCCGGATGTCCAGGTGAAGAAGGTTATTGCACGTGACCGTCCGGTGCGCGCACTGACCAACGCGGCAGAGAACGCCCAGTTGCTGGTGACCGGTTCGCACGGCCGTGGCGGCTTCAAGGGCATGCTGCTTGGGTCCACTTCGCGTGCGCTGCTGCAGTCGGCGCCGTGCCCGATGATGGTGGTCCGTCCGGAGGAGTAATAGATTCGTTACCCAAAAGTCCGAAAAACGAGGGACAATGGTAGGGGTAACTGACAAAATCTATTTATAAGGACGGATTTCAACATGACTCCAACACTTGGTTTTATCGGCTGGATTATTATCGGCGGCCTTGCTGGCTGGATCGCATCCAAGATGCAGAACCGTGACGCACAGATGGGCATCGGCCTGAACATTCTGGTCGGTGTTATCGGTGGTTTCATCGGCGGCTGGCTGCTTGGCCTGCTCGGCTTTGATGTGGAAGGCGGGGGACGCTTCTTTAGTTTCCTGACCTGCCTGATCGGTGCGGTGATTCTGCTGTGGATTGTGAATAAGGTGACAGGTAGTCGTCGATAAGCAATCTGCTTTGAGCCCCCGGAGTGAGCTGCTCCGGGGGCTTTTCGCTGGAATAGACGAACCGTTTTGTCTATATTGAGATGGTCCTGTTTTAGGCGCGCGAAAGGAGTTCCTATTGGCCGCCGCCACGAGTAAGAAGAAGGCGCCTGCGCGCCGTCGCGATCGTCCGAGTCCTCGGCAGCGTCTGCTGGATGCCGCGACGAAGCTGTTTACAGAAGAAGGCATCCGCGTCATCGGCATTGACCGCATTTTGCGTGAGGCGGATGTGGCGAAGGCGTCGTTGTACTCGCTGCTGGGGTCGAAGGACAACTTGGTTGTTGCGTACCTGGAGGAGCTCGACGAGCAGTACCGTTCACGTTGGGGTGAGCGTGCGGCGAAGGCGCCGGATGCGGATTCGAAGATCCTCGCCTTGTTCGATATGGCGATCGAGGAGGAGCCCCAGAAGGAGTTCCGTGGCTCGCCGTTCCTCAACGCTGCGGCCGAGTACCCGCGCCCGGAGACGGAATCCGAGGAGCGGATTGTGGAGACCTGCAGGAATCACCGCCTGTGGATGCATTCCACGATCACGGAGTTGCTCAATGAGAAGAATGGCTACGATTCGTCCTCGTTGACGGATGAGCTGCTGATCTTCCTGGAAGGCGGTCTGGCGGGGGCGCGCATTTTGCGTGATAGCGCACCCCTGCACACTGCTAAGGCTCTGGCCAAGTCCAAGTTGGGCGCGCCGCCACCGGATTACTCCATTTAGTTATGGCTGGGAAGAATCGTGTCAGTGTCTCGCAGGTGATTGGCGAGGTCCTGCTGACGGTTGGTGTGTTGCTGTTGCTGTTCGCGTTTTATGAGTCCTATTGGACCAATTTGGCGTCGGCGAAGATGCAGGACGATGTGCAGACGAGGCTTGAGGAGCAGTGGGTGAACCCTCGTCAGGCGAAGCACGCCGAGTTGGGGGACGCGCTTGCGAAGATGTATATCCCGGCGTTTGGGCAGGACTACCAGTTCGCCATCGTCGAGGGCGTGCAGGAGGCGCAGTTGCTCACGGGTCCGGGCCACTACCCGGATACGCAGTTCCCGGGCCAAGATGGCAACTTCGCGGTTGCCGGTCACCGTGTGGGCAAGGGTGCGCCGTTTAACGACCTTGGCGCGCTGAAGGCCTGTGACGCGATCGTGGTGGAGACGCAGCGCGAATGGGTGACGTACCGGGTGATGCCGTTGTCGCCGGATCCGGCGGCTCGTCACGCGGAGGGCGCCGGATGCTTGCCGGAGCAGATGAATGAGCGCATCGCGTCGGGCGATTACCAGCACGTGCTTGGCCGGGAGATCACGCTGCCGGGCAACATTGAGGTGGTCAACCCGATGCCTGGGTCGAAGTCCACGAAGGTGGAGCCCGGCATGGAGGGGCTGATTACGTTGACCACGTGCCACCCGCAGTTTTCTAATGCGGAGCGCATGATCATTCACGCGGTGCGCACGGAAGTGACGCCGAAGGACCAGGCGGGCGCGCTCCCGCCGGCGATGACGGAGGTGGATTAGCCCATGTATGCAGCGTTGTGGCGTAAACTGCCCGGCCCGCCGGTGGTGAAGTGGTTGCTCACCGCCGTCATTTTGGTGTTGCTGTTTCTCTTGCTCATGGAGGTTATTTACCCGTGGGTGTCGGCGCAGATGCCGTATAACGACGTCGCGGTGTAGCCCTTAGAGCCAGCGCGGTACCGGTGGGTGCCAGGCGCGCAGTGCTGCGATGAGTTCGTCGGGGTCGTCGGCGACGATGAGGTGGGCGCGGTCGGTGGCGCGCACAAAGCCGTGGGCGACCATGTGGTCCACCATGGCGATAAAGGGGGCCCAGAAGTCGCGGCCGAGCAGCCCGATGGGTTTGCGGTGGAGGCCGAGTTGTTGGTTGGTCCATTCGTCGAAAAGTTCGTCGAGGGTGCCGGCGCCGCCGGGCAGGGCCACGATGGCGTCGGAAAGTTCGCTCATGCGTGCTTTGCGCTCGGCGAGGGTGTCCACCATTTCGAGGCGCTCGAGCCCGTCGTACTGGATCTCGTATTGCGCCAGGTGGTGTGTGAGGACGCCAATGCTTTTCGACGACCCCCTCGCCACCTCACCCATCAACCCGAGCTTGGATCCGCCGTAGACCAGAGTGATGTCGTGGCGGGCCAGTGCCTCGCCGAAACTGCGGGCGAGCGTGGCGTTGTTCGGGTCGGTGCCCTCGCGGGCGCCGGCGAACACGGCGATGGCGTTGATGTTCGCGGGGGTTAGCGCGGGAAAGATTTGGGTGCGCAGCAGGGGTGCGATTTCAAAGTCGGCGTGGTCGGTGGGGTCGATCCAGGTGGCTTCGGCGATCTCGGCAGCAGGGACCGGGTCGGAAGGTAGGCCGGGGTGGAGGAACACAGTGGAGGTCACGCTGTGGCCGGGCTCGTTGGAGGCCTCGGCGCTAAAGGTGCCCAGGTAGCTTAAGCGTTCGGGGTCGACGTCGATGCCGACTTCTTCGCGGGTTTCGCGCATGGCGGTTTGCAGGCGGGTCTCGCCGCCTTCCGGCTTGCCCCCGGGGAGTTGGTAGCGCGGGCTGGAGTGTTTGCGTACGCACAGGACGCGCCCGGCGTTGTCGGTGAATACGATGGCAGCGACGTTGATGGTGTTCATTACAGCCCCAGGTTAGTGATTGCTTCGGTGGCTACCGCTTCGGCTTTGACCGACTCGTCCTGGTTGGTAAACACCGTCACGGCCACGTTGCCTTTGGCCACGGAGTATGCGGCACCGATGCGGTTGGGGACGTCCCCGCCGCCGTGGCGGCCGCCGTCCCAGCCTTCGGGTTGGTCGGCGGGTTGGGTGAAATCGATCGGGGTAGCCCAGTCCACCACAGCCATGGCCTGCTCGGGGGAGTCCATGTGGCGCACGATCACGGTCAGTTGGGGTTCTTCGGGGTAGGACCAGAACTGGCAGGCTGGGGTGTCGAAGCGGGTGTCGGTGCCCACCCCGGTGACACGTTGGCCGTTGGTGCGCGCGACCCACTCGGTGTCCAGGTAGGGGCACTCCTGCCACCCGTCGCGTGCGGTTTCCGGCAGTGCTTCGACGGGCAGGCCGGAATCGGGGGCGGGTGCGGGCTCGGGGGTGGGGTTGTCGTCGTTAAGCGATTGCTCCCCGCAACCGGCGAGGGCGAGCACGAGCAGCACGATGGGTAATCTCGAACGCATGAGCTCCAGATTAGTGCTGCTGGAGCAGCACCCCGGAAAACGTACCGAGAACAGCGCGCTTGATTCCGGCATCACCATTTTGGCCGTGTGCCTGATGGTGGTGTCGCTGGGCGCGCTGGCGCGGATGCCGCTGAACGAGGCGCTGCTGCACATTCTGCTGACTGCCGGGTTCGCGTTTCTGCTGTTCTACGGCATGGTGGAGATGTACCGATGGGGCAAATGGGGTCGCATCGTGTGGGCGTTTAGCGCGACTGCGCTGTGGGTGGCGGATACGACGGTGTCGCCGGTGGCAGTGTACTGGGTATTTGTGCTGTTCTTCGTGTACCTGCGGGCGATGCGCGGCTGGCTCGGCTACGCCTGGGTGGTGGTGGGGCTGGCGATCAGTATCGCGGTGCAGATCCCGGCGGGGCTCACGCTTGGTGGGGTGATGGGGCCTGCGCTGTCGGCGGTGGTGGTGATGGCGATTGATTGGGCGTTTTTCACGATCAATAAGGTCAGCCAAGAGCGCCAGCAGCTTATCGACGAACTCCTGGCCACCCGCGACCTTCTCGCCGAAACTGAGCGCGCCGCCGGTGTGGCGCAAGAACGCGAACGCTTGGCTCACGAGATTCACGACACGGTGGCGCAGAACCTGTCTTCGATTCAGATGCTGCTGCACTCCGCTGAGCGCGACATTCAGGGGCTTGGTGTGGACGCGACGCAGCCGTTGCGCAAGATGGAAACTGCGCGGCGGGCGGCGTCGAACAACCTGGCAGAAACGCGGGCGATGATTGCGGCGTTGGCGCCGGCGCCGTTGACGGAGTCGTCGTTACGTGAAGCGCTCGAGCGGGTGGCGGGTGATTTTGCCACGGCAGGCGAGTTGGACATTGAGGTGGAGACAGACGGCGAGGCTATCCAGCTGCCCATGCGCGTGGAGGCCGGCCTGCTGCGTATCGCGCAGGGGGCGGTGTCCAACGTGGTCAACCACGCCGAGGCCACCCGTACCCGCATCACGCTGACGTATGCGCCAGACGAGGTACGTCTGGACGTGGTGGATAATGGCCGCGGCTTCGACGTGGATGCTCAGGAACTCAAACCCAGTGGGTTGGGGCATCTGGGGCTGGACGCGATGCGTTCGCGCGCGGCAGAACTGGGCGGAAAGTTGGACATTGAGTCCGCGCCGGGCGGGCCTACGGCCCTTTCTGTCGCCGTGCCAGTTAATATCAACCAAAAGACGTAAACGAGGAGGTCCCCGGTGATTAGAGTCCTGCTGGCAGACGACCACGAGATCGTTCGCCTCGGTCTGCGTGCCGTGCTCGAAGAAGCGGACGACATCGAGGTCGTGGCAGAAGTTGCCACCGCGGAAGGCGCGATCGCCGCAGCGCAAGCCGGCGGCATTGACGTGGTGTTGATGGACCTGCGCTTTGGCGCCGGTGCGGAAGGCCAGCGTGTGACCACGGGTGCGCAGGCGACGGCGGAGATCCGTTCCCGAATGACCAACCCGCCGAAGGTGCTGGTGGTGACCAACTACGACACGGATGCGGACATCCTCGGTGCGATTGAGGCCGGTGCGGTGGGCTACCTGCTGAAGGACGCCCCGCCGGAGGAGTTGGTCGCGGCGGTGCGCTCGACTGCCCGCGGTGATGCCACGATGTCGCCGGTGGTGCGCGACCGTTTGGAAACGCGCGAGCGTACGCCGCGTTCGTCGCTGACGCCGCGCGAGCTGGAGGTGCTGCAACTGGTGGCTGCTGGTTCGTCGAACCGGGAGATCGGCCACGAACTCATGCTGTCTGAGGCCACCGTGAAGTCCCACCTTGTCCACATTTACGACAAGTTGGGTGTGCGCTCGCGCACCTCTGCCGTGGCATCGGCGCGCGAGCAGGGAGTGCTCTAACTAGCGGGAGAGTCGCTCCTGGACATCGCCGGCGAGGACGTTGAGGTCCTCGTCGATGGAGTTGTGGGCGAGACGGCGCTGCTCCGGGTTGGCGTGTTCGGCGTTGCGGACGGCCTGCTCGAGCTCGTCGAGACGCACGCTCGCGTCACGCTTGAAGCTCTCGGTCAACTCGCCGGAGCCGGACACGCTTGCGCGGATCGCCTCGATGCGGGCCTTGAGCTCGGCGCCGCGGCCGGAGTGGCGCGCCAGATCACCTGCGGACAGGCCGAGGCCTGCTGCGTTGGCGTTGACCTGGTTCTGCTGCAGGGAGGTCAGCGCCTTGTAGATCAGCGGCAGCGCGATGGGGACAATGACGCGGGCGGCGCCGGTCCACTGCTGGGCCTTCTTCTTGGTAATGCCGGCTTCTTCGATGCGCTTCAGGTGCGCCTTGGCCAGGTCCTTTTCGTGCTTACGCTTACGCTTGAGGCCCTTCTTCTCTTCCTTCAGCAGACGCTTTTCTGCCTTGTCCAGCAGTTCGGCGGTGCGCTTGTCGGCCTTCGCCTGATCCTTGGCCAGTTGGCGTGCGTGCACCTCAGCGGCCTTAATTTCGGCCTTGACGTTGCGGCGTGCTTTGCGGATGATGCCCAGGACACCCATGGTTGGTACTCCTTGCGTTTTCGTTTGCGTTAACTCCAAACCACTGTACCTGCCGGTCCGACAACGCTGCCCGGGTATCGTGGCAGGCATTGTGAAACCTCCCACCGTGGGCGGGACTGCCCAACCAGCGCAGCCGGTGCGCGCATCCGATCTTGTCGGGTGCCGCTACCGGCTGCGTCAGCGACGCGCGCACCCGGAGACGCCTGAGCTGCCGGATGCGCTGCTGCGCCAACCGCAGATTGATGCGGGTCGTGCTGCTGTGTTCGATGCGTTGCCGGTGAAGCGGGCGGTTGGGGATGGCCGCGGCAAGGCCTTTACGCGCGTTGATATTGATCCGGGTGGTGGGGTGGATGCGCGGGTCGTCGATACGCGAATGGCGCTGAAGCGACGCGCGCATCTGATCACCAACGCTGCGCTCGAAGGGGAGATCGACGGTGTGCCCACGCTGGCGGAGGTCGACGTGTTGGTGCGCACGGATCGCGGGTATGCGCCGGTGATTATTTCGAACCACCGGGTGGCGCGCGAGCATCCGACGAACGAGATGTTGATGGTGCCCACCGGCCGGCTTGGGCTGGGCCGGGCGATGACGGTGAAGGCGAAGGGCCGCCACCACACGGTTGATGGTTACCGGCTGGCCATGGCACACGTGCTGTTGGGCACGCTCGCGGATGGTCGTGGCGGTGCGGTCGGGCAGGATCGTTCGCGCGTGTACGTTGTCGACCCCGCCCGCTACGTCCCGCAGTTGCGTGAGGCGCTCGCGGTGGAGATCCCGGACGAGCCGAAACGGATGAAACAGTGCGCATCCTGCCGGTTTTGGCCACTGTGCAAGCCGCGCCTGGAGGAACTTGACGACATCTCGCTGCTGCTTCCGGGCGGCCGCGGGGACGTGTGGCGCGAGGAGGGGATCACCACGGTGCAGTCGCTTATCGACGACGGCCCCGCCGAACCCGCAGCCATCGCCCGCGCCTGGCGCGCCGGCATCCCGGTGTTGCGGCGCGAGAAGTTAGCGCCGGTGCCGCGCGCCGACGTGGAGATCGACATCGACATGGAGGCCTACCTCGACCAGGGCGCCTACCTGTGGGGCGCGTACGACGGTGAGCAGTACCGCGCGTTTGTCACCTGGGAAGACGTTGGTGGTGCGGCCGAGGAGGCGAACTTCAACGCGTTCTGGTCGTGGCTGATGCAGCGGCGCCGCGACGCGCGCGCGGCCGGCCAGACCTTCCGCGCTTACTGTTATGCGGCGGGTGGGGAGAACCATTGGCTGCGGTCGTCGGCACGCAGGTTTGCCTCGGTGGACGAGGCGGAAGTTGCGGAGTTCATTGCGTCTGAGGATTGGGTCGACGTGTTCGCCCTGGTGCGGCGTTCGCTCGTCGGCACGGATGGGCTCGGCCTGAAAGTACTCGGTCCTGTGGTCGGCTTCGCCTGGGAGGACGACGACGTGGATGGGGAACGCTCCGTGGCACTGCGCCGCGCGGGCAGGCTTGGCGATATCGACGCGCGCGACATGCTCATCCGCTACAACGAAGACGACTGCCTGGCCACCCGTGCCGTGCGCGACTTCCTCGACGCCGGCGCGCCGGGCGTGCCACGATTGGGCGAGGTTTAGCGGGGTTTAGCGGGGCTCCGCCTTCCACAGCGCCGCACCCGTGGCCACGAGGGCAGCAAGTAGTCCGGCGAGCACACCGACGAAACCTGCCCACGGCAACGCCTCGTACGCACGCCCGGTGGCGGCGCCCAGGATCGACGAGCCCATGTAGTAGCAGAACACGTACATGCTGGAGGCCTCCGCACGGTCGCGCTCAGCGATGAGCCCAACCCAACCGGACGCCGTGGAGTGCAGCGCGAAGAAGCTGGCGGTGAACACCAACAGGCCAAGCAGCGTGACCCACAGCGATCCGCTGGCTGCGGCAAGCGCACCGAGGAGCATGAGTATCGACGATGCCAGCACCACCACCCCGTGCCCGTGGCGCTTCAGCAGCACTCCGGCACGCGCGCTCGACCAGGTGCCGGACAGGTACACCACGTACACCAGGCCGGACAGTGCGGCGGGTAGGCCGAAGTCGAGCACCGCGCGGAAGCCGAAGAAGTTGTACATGGACACGAACACGCCCATGGCCACGAACGCGGTGGCGTAGAGCACCAGCAGCCGGGGGTTGCGCAGGTGGCGGGCCATCGCGCGAATTTCCGCGCTCGGCCGGATGGAGAGTTTTGGTACGAAATTGCGCTGCTCCGGAAGCAGCCACACGGCAACCACTGCCAGGAGGAAGGCGACGAGCCCGCTGCCTAACAGCGCCCACCGCCAGGAGGTGACCTCCAAAAGCCCTGCCGGGATGAGACGTCCGGTGAGCCCGCCGATGCTGTTGCCAGCGATGTAGAGCCCCATCGCGCCGGGTAAGTCCCGGTGGTCGAGTTCTTCGGACAACCACGCCATGGCCACCGCCGGGGTGCCGGCGATCATCGCGCCCTGGAGGGCACGCATGGCGATGAGTTGCTCGGCGTTTTGGGCGATGGGCAGGAGCAACCCGATACCGGTGGCGGCCAGTGCGGAGATGACCAGGACGCGTCCGCGCCCGTACTTTTCCGAGAGGATCGACGCCGGCACCACGCACAGCGCAAGGGCGCCGGTGGCGGCGGAGACCGTCAGTGCGGCGGTGGAGGGGGTGATGTCCAACTCGGTGGTGAGCGTGGGCAGCAGGGCCTGGGTTGCGTAGAGGGTGTTGAAGATGGCGAGGCCGAACGCCAGCATTGCCAGCGTGGCTTTGCGGTATTCAGGACTGCCTTTTCTCACCCTGCCTATGTTACGAAACTTCTCGCGGGGGAATTACGCAACAAAAACTTTGCGAAAATACTTGCAGTTAAGGCGACCCTAACTTAGACTGCTTCTTGAGTTCATGCGGACTCGACGTATCACAGGGAAAACAACAAGCGCCCGCCACCTCCGAAAGGGAGTGGCGGGCGCTTGTATTAGCTAAGTCGCTGCAGGTTTATGCAGAAGCCTTTGCGTAGCGCTCGTTGACGTCGTCCCAGTTGACAACGTTCCACCAAGCCTCGACGTAGTCAGCCTTGACGTTCTTGTACTGCAGGTAGAAAGCGTGCTCCCACATATCGAGCATCAGGACCGGGGTGAAGTCCACGGAGATGTTGCCCTGCTGGTCGGTCATCTGCTGGATGATCAGACGGCCAGCGATGTGGTCGTAACCAAGCACTGCCCAGCCGGAGCCCTGCAGGCCGTTAGCCACGGCAGCGAACTGCTTCTTAAAGCCCTCGAAGGAGCCGAAGTCGCGGTCGATAGCCTCGGCGATTGCGCCGGTCGGGTTGCCACCAGCGTTCGGTGCCATGTTCTTCCAGAAGATGGAGTGGTTCGTGTGGCCACCGAGGTTGAACGCAAGGTTCTTGGTCAGTGCGCGAATCTTGTCGGCGTTTGCGTCGCCGTTGCGCTCTGCCTCAAGAGCCTCGAGTGCAGTGTTTGCGCCGTTGACGTAGTTAGCGTGGTGCTTGTCATGGTGCAGCTGCATAATCTCTGCGGAGATGTGCGGCTCAAGTGCGTCGTATGCGTACGGGAGATCAGGAAGCACGTAAACAGCCATGATGGTTTCCTTTCGTTTGATTTCGTGTACGGCAACCATCGTAGAGAAAATTTGGGAACAGTGTTGTGCCCAAACTCGTTACAGCAGATATGGGATTTCTTTTCGCACCTGAGCCAAAGCTTGTCGACGACACCACGGCCCTCCCCGGCCGCCCCGAACCCGTCCTTGCCAACCCCCGCCCGCACGCCGTGCTGACCACCCCGATTACCGGCCCGTGGCGTGAGGGGCAGAAGCGCATCCTCATCGGGATTGGCTGCTTCTGGGGTGCGGAGAAGATGTTCTGGCAGCTCGACGGTGTTGAATCGACCTCGGTCGGCTACGGCGGCGGCATTACCCCGAACCCCACCTACCGCGAGGTCTGCTCCGGCCAGACCAACCACGTGGAGTTGGTGGAGGTGGTCTACGACCCGGAGGTGATCTCGCTGAAGGAGATCGTTAAGACTGCACTCGAGGCGCACGACCCCACCCAGGGTTACCGCCAAGGCAACGACGTGGGCACCCAGTACCGCTCCGCCTTCTACACCGACACCGAGGAAGAGGCCGAGCAGATCCGTGAGTGGATCCGCCAGTACGAGGCGGACCTGAACAGCGCTGGCTACGGCGACATCACCACCGAAGTGCGCGCCGGCGCGCCGTACTACCTCGCTGAGGAGGAGCACCAGCAGTACCTGCACAAGGTGCCCAACGGCTACTGCCCGCACCACTCCACCGGCGTGGCCTGCGGCATTTAGTAGCCGTGCTTGGAGGGGAACCCTCCGACGGGGCGGCGCAGTTTGGTGGCGTCGTTGTGGATCCAGGCGGCCACGCGCTTGATCTCGTCCTTGGTCAGCGCGGCGTTTGAATCCTCGTCTGAACGCTCGCCGTGGATGACGCCGTTCCAATACGCCACGGTTTCCTCGTGGTAGTTGTGCCCATGGGGTGACGGGTAGTCCTTGGAGGACAACTGGTCGATGGCGACCTGCCAGTAGGTGACCAACGGCATCCACCGCATCGTGTGCAGCGCATCCAAGTGCTGCGCCTTCGGTGCCGGAACCCCGCGCGAGCCCGGCTCCTTCAGCCAGTCCGGCCGGCGCCACGCCAGGCTGTGGTCCCACCACACCACCGGATCCGAGGCGTGTTGGGCGAACACGACGCGCGGGGCCTCCCACTTCTGCGCGTAGGCGTCGCCTTGGAAGTCGTGGTTGAGGTGGTCGGGGTGGGCGGTGAAGCGGACGTGGAGGCCGTCGTCGATAAGCGGAAGGCGCTCCGGAGAACCTTTTTGGCGCTGCTTAGTTAGCTCGCTGTGGTTGCGGGCGAAGCCGGGCGTGCCGGTGAACACGGCGCCAGAGGTGAGCTCGAAGAGTTCGTCGATGGACTCGAACGCGTCGGACACCCCGTAGGCGCCGAGCGATTCGCCGCCGACGAAGAGTTTCGGGCGGGAGGATTCTGGGATGTTTTCCAGTTCGCGCAGGATGTACTCGATCAACATGCGCGAGGAGCGCACCGGGTTCGTGCGGTCCGCAAGGTACGAGTACGCCGAGGGCAGATACGAGTACTGCATAGCGACGATCGCACTATCGCCGCCGGTGACAAACTCGAACCCTGACGTGTGGAAGTCGTTGATCCAGCCCGTGCCGGCTGCCGACATCACCGCAATGTGGGAGCGCTCAAACGCGCCGGTGCGGTGCATCTCCTTAATAGCCAGGCGCGCCATCTGCTCAAAGTCCGGCTCGTCCTGCTCACGCTCCAGATCCAGGCCGACGAAGACACGGATCGGCTCCTGTGCCTCCCGGTCGAGGACACGCTCAATGTCCTCTTTGCGCGGGCCGCCGGAAACCACCGCGCGGCCTTGGCGGCCCATGAGGTTCCAATCCACCGAAGACTCCGGCGAACCCGAACGCTGCGGGCGATGCGGTTGCACCGCGCCACGCATGTACTCACGGTCCAGCTCAAAGGCGCGCCGGATCGCATTGGAGAGGAACCGACGCAGCACCACCCGGTCGCTTACCAACACCAGCAGCACACCACCGCCCACGATGGCGATTGGCCACGACGCCACCGGCGGCAACTTCTTGCCCAGCAGCACGTTGAGCGCGTCGATGAAGGACTGGATCGCATCGCCGACCAGCAACACCGTGCCGTAGCCGAGCGTGCCCAGCATCACGCCACCCGCCAGGTCAGAAGCCCGGAACGTGTCGTCGCTTTGTACCAGGCGCTTCAGCCGAATGCGCCGGCGGATCGAGGTGGCGAACACCGCCACCGTGGTCGCAGTCATCGCAACACGCGCCGGGCGGGGCAAACGTCCGGTCCCGGTTGGTGGGGTCGTCGGCCCGAACACCCGCGCAAGGCCCGTCGCAACCCCGTGGCCGATGCCCTGGAGCACCGCCACGTTCGCCGCGGTCGCCCACCAGTTGTGCGGCAGCAACGACGGCGACACCGCACCCCACGTGGCCACTTCCGCGCCGACCAGGCCCGAGCGAAACGCCGGCGGCAGCCGGTGCGGGCCAAGCAGGCGGATCGCGGGGGAGAGATCCCCCAACACCTGCACCGCACCAATCGGTACCGCCAGCCAGCCGTCGCGGCTGAACGAGAACCGCTGGCGCGCACGCCACACCGCGTCGGGCAGGCGTGTGGTGATGTTGCGGATGGCGTTGCGGGTGTCGTCGATAAGCACGCTCGCTATTGTCCCAAACTTCTTACGCTCGCGGGCGGGCGCAAGGGCGAGTAGCCTGTGGGCCGTGAGCCACAACACCACACCAAAAATCGTCGCCCACCGGGGATTTTCCGGATCCTACCCAGAACTCACACAGCGCGCGTTTGAAAAGGCGCTCGAACTTCCCATCCACGGCATCGAATGCGATGTACGGCTCACCCGTGACGGGCGAGTTGTCGTCTTCCACGACCCCACCCTGATCCGCACCGCGGGCGTGCGTGGGCGCATCGACTTCAACGACTACAACGACCTGCGCGAACTGAACGTCGGCACCAAAGAGGACCCGCAGCGGATCATGCTGCTGGAAGAACTGCTCGAACTCATGCAGGACTACCCCGACAAACACATCTACATCGAGACCAAACACCCCACCCCGCATGGACCTGAGGTGGACGAACAGACCTTCCGCATGCTCAGGTACGCGCGTCTCGACGACTCACCGAACATCCACCTCGCGTCCTTCTCCCACCGCGCGGTGCGCTACTTCACCGACATGGCGCCCGAACTGGAAACCTTCTACCTGTTCCGCCTGCGCGAGATGAAGTGGAACAAAAAGAACCGCATGTTCTCCCGCCCCTACGGCGTCGGCCCCGCGTTGCAGCACCTGCAACTGCGCACTGAGCTGCTGGGATACCGCGGTTTGAAGACGTACACCTGGACCGTAAACACACCACGTGGCATGCAGTGGTGCGCCGACAACGGGGTGGATGTGATCGCAACAGACCTGCCCGATCTCGCCCTGGAAATCTTTGGCAACCACACCGCTGTTGCGACTGACTAACTCGTTGCCCGCCAGTGTCGTGCACGCCGGTACGATTGCGCCCATGGTGCAACGCAAACCGAAGAAAAAGAAGAACCGCGCAGACCTGCCCGAGGGCATGTCGCGCCGCGAGGCAAAACTCGCAGCCCGCGCCGCTGAGCGCGAGAAGTTCCAAAAAGACCCCCGCCCGTACGGCGGCCTGGCAGCAGAAGCCGACCTGGTAGCGCTGCAGGAGTTCGTCCCCTCTGCCGTGACCACGGTGGATGTGAAGGGCACCCCGGTCAACATCGTGACCGTCCTGCCGGGCGCGGGTGCTGCGCTCGTGCGCGAGGAGGACCAGGGCGGCGAGCGTTTCGTCGCGCTTCAGGTCACCTCCCACTCCCAGAACCCGGGCCGCGACCTCGCGTACGCCCTGAACTGGGTTGTGAATGCGAAGCCGGGCGAGACGCTGCAGTCCACCGTCGCCGACGGTTCGCAGCCGGAGCTGTCGGAGCTTCTTAGCGACGACGCCACCCTGGACATCACCACCTACCAGGACTTCTCCTGGTGGTTCCCGGAGGGGGCTTCGGTCCCGCCGCAGATCCAGCAGGCGCTGCGCCAGGCCAACGACGCCGTCCTGCCGTCTGAGAAGATCGGCGAGAACCTGCCGGGCGCAATCTGGTGGGTTAACCCGGGCGGCGGCAAGGCACACATCCGCTGGGTGCGCACCGAAGATAACGAGGCGCAGATGCTGTCCGCACTGGCACGCATCGCGGCACGTGGCGAGCTGAACCTGGGCGAGGACACCAAGTTCGCCGGCGCATTCCGCACCCACGGCCTGGTTGTTCCGGTGTTCGACCTCGACCCGACCGTGGCGGCCGACTCCTACGACGCAGCGCTGGCGGAACTGGATAAGAAGATCACCGCCGAGTACGCCAACGATGCTGCATTATCTGCAGACGAGCGCAAACAACTGGACAATATTAAGTCCCGTCAGGTGACCATCTAAGCGGCAAATAGTTCGCTGATTGGTCCTTTGCCGGCCATTGGGATTCCCTTTCACCTGCCCTGTTTCTGGGTTGGGCTCGAAAGGGGGTTCCGGTGGCCGGTTTTATAACGTTTTGGTAACACTCCGAGTTTTATGCGTTTCTATGCGTTTATAGTTTCCGGCAACGTTGTCGGGAGTCGTCGACAACTAGCAAAAGCAAAAAACAAGGAGAAACCATGTCCTCTTCGAAAGGACGGGCAAAGCTGCTCAAGTCGGCACTTGCCCTTATCGCGTGCGGCGCGCTGACGACCGCATGTGCATCCACCGAATCTGACTCCAACGAGGCAGCGGATGCACCGGCAGGGGACGGCGTGATCACCGTCGGCACCACCGACAAGATCACGAAACTCGACCCGGCCGGGTCGTACGACAACGGCAGCTACAACGTCATGCGCCAGGTGTACGGCTTCCTGCTGGAAACCCCGCAGGGCGCACGCGACGCCGAGCCGGTGCCGTCGCTGGCTGAGTCTGCTGAGTTCACCAGCCCCACCGAGTACACGGTGAAGCTGAAGGAAGGCCTGAAGTTCGAAAACGGCAACGACCTGACCTCGTCCGATGTGAAGTTCACGTTCGACCGCCAGATTGCTATCGACGATCCGAACGGCCCGGCCTCCATGCTGGCCAACCTTGATTCGGTCGAGGCTCCGGACGACACCACCGTTGTGTTCAAGCTCAAGGAAGGCAACGACCAGACCTTCCCGTTCGTGCTGAACTCCCCGGTGAGCCCGATCGTCGATGAGGATGTATTCCCGGCTGACAAGGTCCTGGAGAACGCCGACGTTGTTGCTGGCAAGCCGTTTGCCGGCCAGTACTCGATTAGCGACTTCAACGAGAACCAGCTCATCGCCTACTCCCCGCGCGCTGACTACAAGGGCCTCATGGGCACCGCAGCGAACGACGGTGTGAACGTCAAGTACTACGCCGACGCGTCGAACATGAAGCTCGACGTGCAGAAGAACAACATCGACGTCGCATACCGTTCCCTGTCCGCAACGGACATCGACGATCTGCGTAACGACGACAACGTGAAGGTCGTCGAAGGTCCGGGCGGCGAGATCCGCTACATGGTCTTCAACTTCGACACCATGCCGTACGGCGCGAAGGCCGACAACGCTGACCCGGCGAAGGCGAAGGCTGTACGTCAGGCAATCGCAGCGTCGATCGACCGTCCGGCGCTGGCCACCAACGTGTACAAGGACACCTTCGCACCGCTGTACTCCGTTGTTCCGGAGTCCATGCGCGGCGCGAACGAGGCTGTGAAGGACAAGTACCTGCAGGCAGACGGTAAGCCGGACGCTGAGAAGGCGAAGAAGATCCTCGAGGATGCCGGCGTTGAAACCCCGGTGAACATCGCACTGCAGTACAACCCGGACCACTACGGTCCGTCCTCCGGTGACGAGTACGCGGCAATCAAGTCGCAGCTGGAAGCAGACGGCCTGTTCACGGTCGACCTGCAGTCCACCGAGTGGGTCCAGTACGCCAAGGACCGCACCAACGACGTCTACCCGCTCTACCAGCTGGGTTGGTTCCCGGACTTCCCGGATTCCGACAACTACCTGACCCCGTTCTTCACACGGAACAACTTCCTGGGCAACCACTTCGAAGACGAGAAGGTTGACACCATGATCCGTGAATCCGCAACGGAGCCGGACCACGATGCTCGCGACAAGAAGATCGGCGAGATCCAGGACTACATGGCAGACGAACTGTCCACCGTGCCGCTGCTGCAGGGCAAGCAGTTCGCCATCGTTGGCAAGGACGTCGAGGGCGTTGTTCTGGACTCCTCGTTCATGCTCTTCCTCGGCCCGATTACCAAGTAAGTTAGGCACCTCGAAACCATGACTACCGCCGTCAAGGCGGAAAACGACCAGAAAACGAGTAAGGATCGCGGCGGAAGTTTCCTGCGCTACATCCTTATTCGTTTTCTGCTTATTTTCCCCACCATCTTCATTCTGATCACCACCGTCTTCTTCCTCATGCGTTCCACCGGTGACCCGATCACCGCGGCGCTGGGTGGGCGACTGTCTCCCGATGAGCTCGCACGCCGTGTGGAGGAAGCGGGATACGACCGGCCGTTGATCATCCAGTACTTCGACTACTTGGGCGATGTTGTTCGCGGCGACTTCGGCACCACGTTTACCGACGGCCGGGAGGTGACCGAGCTACTGACTACCTACGGTGCCGCGACAGCTGAGCTGGTGTTCTACGGCCTGATCGTGGCCATCCTGATCGGTGTACCCGGCGGCATGGTTGCTGCAGCGTTCCGCGACCGCCTGCCGGACGCGGTGCTGCGCATCTTCGGCATCCTCGCCTACGCCACCCCGGTGTTCTTCGTCGGTTTGCTGCTCAAGCTGATCTTTTCTGTCAAGCTTGGATGGCTGCCGGTCGCAGGACGTGTCTCCACCCCTGGGGAGTCGACGCTGCGTTCCATCACGAACCCGACGCCGTTCTACGGCCTTGATGCGCTGCGGCTTGGGGACCCAGCGCTGATCAAGGACATTGCTACGCACGCGGTGCTGCCGTCGCTTGCGCTGGGTCTGCTGCTTGGTGGTGTGTTCCTGCGTCTTGTGCGCACGAACATCATCGGCACGTTTGAGCGCCAGTACATCGAGTCCGCCCGTTCGCGCGGTGTGAAGGAACGTCGCCTGGTCACCCACCACGCGCTGCGTCCTGCGCTGATCCCGGTGATCACCGTGATGGGCATGCAGATTGCACTCTCACTTGGTGGCGCGGTGCTGACGGAAACCACCTTCGAGTGGAAGGGGCTGGGCTACATCCTGGTGCAGTACATGCAAGCGCGTGACTACGTGGCTGTGCAGGGCATTGTGATGCTCATGGCAGTGATTGTGGCCGTGACCAACTTCATCGTTGACATCATCGCCGCATTCGTCGACCCGAGGGTGAGGTTCTAATGAACTGGAAGAAACTCCCATTGGTGAAGGACGTCATCCGTTCCGCCGGTTTGCAGCGGTTCATGCTCATCCTCGGCCTGGTGCTCACCGCCGGGCTGCTGCTCACGGCAATCTTCGCGCCACTGATCGCCCCGTACACCTGGTCGCAGACTGGTAACGAGGCGGGCGCCTTCGGCACCCAGCAGGCACCGTCGCCTGAACACATTTGGGGCACGACCGTCGCAGGGTTCGACGTGTTCTCGCGCGTGGTGTGGGGTACCCGCACCGCGGTGCTGGTCATCGTCGCGTCCGTGCTGATGTCGATCATTCTCGGTGTGCTGCTGGGTCTGATCTCCGGTTACGTCGGTGGCTGGCTAGACAGGATTCTGGTGATGATCGCCGACGCTGTGTACGCCTTCCCGTCGCTGCTGTTGGCGATTGTCATGTCGATCGCGCTGACCGGCGGTAAGTCCAGCGCGCTCGGCGGTATCGCCGCGGCGGCAATCTCGATCACGGTGGTGTTCATCCCGCAGTACTTCCGCGTCATCCGTGCGGAGACGATGCGGTTGAAGTCGGAACCGTTCGTGGAATCCGCGATGGTCGTCGGTGCATCCCACTGGCGCATCATGGCAGTGCACATCTTCCGCAACGCCACCCGCACCCTGCCGCTGATCTTCACGCTTAACGCGTCGGAGGCCATCCTCACCCTTGCGGGCCTGGGCTTTATCGGTTTCGGTATCGAGCCGACCTCCGCCGCCGAGTGGGGATACGACCTCAACCGTGCGGTTTCCGACGTCACCTCCGGCATCTGGTGGACTGCGCTGTTCCCGGGCCTGGCCATCGTGTTGGCGGTGCTGGGTATCACACTCGTCGGTGAGTCGTTGAATGATTTGAATGATCCGCGGTTGCGTGTTCGTCGTAAAGCAAAAGCGAAAGACGGCGACCAGTTTGAGGAGGTGGCGGCATGAACCGCGTAGACATTCAGGACCTCCACGTCGGGTTTAATACCGACGCTGGGTTCGTGCACGCCGTCAAGGGCGTGAACCTCGAGGTCGAGCCGGGTGAGATTCTTGCACTGGTCGGCGAGTCCGGCTCCGGCAAGACGGTTACCGCGCGATCCGTGCTTGGCCTGCTCGGCGACACCGCCGTGTCCAAAGGCGCGGTACTCGTCGAGGGCAACGACGTCACGGTCATGAATCACGACGAACTGCGCAAGATGCGCGGGCGTGACGTGTCCATGATCTTCCAGGAACCGTCGAGCGCAATGAACCCGGTGTTCCCCATCTGGTGGCAGATGGCGGAAGGGCTCAAGGCGCACAACCCGAAAATCTCGAAGAAGGAAGCCAAGGCACGTTGCGTCGAAGCACTTCGCGCGGTTGGCATCCCTGAGCCGGAGAAGCGCATCAACCGCTACCCGCACGAGTTCTCGGGTGGTCAGAAGCAGCGCATCATGATCGCCATGGCGGTGGAACTCGGCGCGAACACCATCGTTGCCGACGAGCCAACCACCGCCCTGGACGTAACCGTGCAGGCGGAGATTCTGCAGCTCTTGCGCAAGCTTCGCGACGAGCGCGGCACCTCGATCATTATCATCACCCACAACATGGGTGTGGTCGCGGACCTGGCTGACTCGGTGGCCGTGATGTACCACGGCAAGATCATTGAGCGCGCCCCGGTGCGCGAACTGTTTGCCAACCCGCGCGAGGACTACACCAAGAAACTCCTGGGGGCGGTGCCGCGGTTGGGCACGAAGTCACTCAGCGTGATCACCCCGGCGGCGGAACTTGAGGCGATGCGCGAGACCACACCCGTGGTGGAAGCCGATGGCCTGGAGGTGACCTACCCGGGACGCCTCGGCGCGCCGTCGTTTACTGCGGTGAAGGGTGTGTCCTTCCAGATTCACAAGGGCGAGGTGTTCGGCCTGGTGGGTGAGTCTGGTTCCGGCAAGACCACCATTGGTAGGTCCATGGTGGGCCTGGAGAAGGTCACCGGTGGATCACTGAAGGTGCTAGGCAAGGAACTCAACGGCATCCGCGCGGCCGAACTACGGGAACTGCGCAAGCGCGTCGGCTTCGTGTTCCAGGACCCAGCGACCTCCTTCAACCCGTATTTCACGGTGGAGGAGTGCATCACCGAGCCACTCGTGGTCAACTCCGATGTATCCGCGAAGGAACGCAAGCAGCGCGCGGCGGAACTGCTCGAGGCGGTTGAACTGCCGAGTTCGTTCGCGTCGCGCTACCCACACGAGTTGTCGGGTGGTCAGCGCCAGCGCGTCTCGCTCGCCCGCGGCCTTGTGCTCGACCCGGAGCTGCTCATTGCCGACGAGCCCACCTCCGCCCTGGACGTCTCCGTCCAAGCGGTGGTGCTGGACCTGTTCCAATCGCTGCAGCGCGACCTCGGGTTCGCGGCCCTGTTCATCAGCCACGACCTGGCCGTGGTGGACATGGTCTCCCACACCGTTGGCGTGCTCTACCACGGTGACCTGGTCGAAGTTGGCTACGGCAAGGACGTTATGGCGAACCCGCAGCAGGCCTACACGCAGCGCCTCGTCGGTTCGCTGCCCGTGCCTGATCCGGTCGAGCAGGCAGCGCGGCGCGAGGCGTTGTTCGCCTCGCGCGCAGAAGGCAGCGTTTAGCCGTAGACCTTCTTGCCTGCCACCCAGGTCTGCCACGTAATCGGCATGCCTGGGCGGTAGGCCAGGTTGATGGCGTTTTCTGCATCCAGGATGTGCAGGTCGGCGGCCGCGCCGGGCACCAGCGTGCCCTTGGCCGGGCGGCCCTGCGGGTCCTTGCCGTCGCCGACGTTGTGACGGCGCAGCGCCTTCGCACCGCCGGTGGTGGCAGCCTCGATCGCCTCGTCGAGCGTGAGGTACTGCTGCAGCACCGCGGTGGTCACGCAGAAGTTCATCGAGGACGTAAACGACGTACCGGGGTTGAGGTTGGATGCGATGGCGACGGTGGCGCCGGCGTCGATAAGTTTGCGGCCCGGTGCGAGATCCTCGCGTGTGGACAGGTCGCAGGCAGGCAGCAGCGTGGCCACGATATCCGAACCGGCCAGCAGATCGAAGTCCTCATCGGAGAGGTAGTTGACGTGGTCCACACTGGCCGCGCCCATCTCCACCGCAAGCTTCACACCCGGGCCCTGCCCAAGCTGGTTGCCGTGCACGCGCACACCCAGGCCCACCTTCTTACCGGCCTCGAGGACGCGCCGGGACTGCTCCTCGTTAAACGCGCCGCGCTCGCAGAACACGTCGATCCACTGCACGTGATCCTTCACCGCATCCAGCATCGGGCCGACGACCTCGTCGATGTATTCGTCAGCGTCCGCTCCCGGCGGGACCAGGTGGGCGCCGAGGAACGTCACCTCGTCCACGTGGCGGGCGGCCACGCGTGCGGCCTCTGCCTCGGACTCCACGTTCAGGCCGTAGCCGGTCTTGGTCTCAAAGGTGGTGGTGCCGCCCGCATGGCCTGCGGCGACGCGCTCCGCCACCAACTTATCCAGGCGCTCCTCACCTGCGGAGCGGGTGGCTTCCATGGTCACGGCGATGCCGCCGGCGGCGTAGGACTCGCCGGCCATGCGGGCCTCGAACTCTTCGGCGCGGTTGCCGTCGAAAACCATGTGGGAGTGGGAATCTACCCAGCCGGGCAGGACTGCGCGCCCGCCAACATCGACGGTTTCGGCGGCGTTTGCTGCTTCCGCGGGGGCTTCGTCGGCGGGGCCGACCCAGGCGATCACGCCGTCGTCGATAAGCAATGCTGCGTTCTTAATGGTGCCCAGCTCGGAGACCGTGCGGAGCTCGGAAATGCCAGTAATAAAGGTGCTCATGGGTGCCTTTCTTCGGAGGGCTTCGTGGGGCCCAGGGTAACGAAAAGCGCTGACGCGCCCGTGAGGGAAACGTCAGCGCTCGGGACGCGTGATTAGTCGCGTGCCTGGAACTTCATCGGGATGCGCACGCCGCGCTCCTGCGCGACCTCGTTGGCGCGGGAGTAACCGGCATCCACGTGGCGGATGACGCCCATGCCCGGGTCGTTGGTGAGCACAGCCTTGAGCTTCGCCTCGGCGAGCTCGGTGCCGTCAGCCACCGTGACCTGGCCGGTGTGGATGGAACGACCCATGCCCACGCCACCACCGTGGTGGATGGATACCCAGGTCGCGCCGCCGGACACAGCGGTCATGGCGTTGAGCAGCGGCCAGTCAGCCACAGCGTCGGTGCCGTCGAGCATGGACTCAGTCTCGCGGTACGGAGAGGCAACGGAGCCGGAGTCGAGGTGGTCGCGGCCGATGACGATCGGTGCCTTGACCTTGCCTTCCTTGACCAGGTTGTTGAAGATCACGCCGGCCTTGGCGCGCTCACCGTAGCCCAACCAGCAAATACGTGCCGGCAGGCCTTCGAACTCCACGTACTCCTCAGCTGCGTCCAGCCAGCGGTGCAGGTGCTCGTTGTCCGGGAAAGCCTCCTTGATGGCCTGGTCGGTGACCTTGATGTCCTCCGGGTCGCCGGAAAGTGCAACCCAGCGGAACGGGCCAAGGCCCTCGCAGAACAGCGGGCGGATGTAGGCCGGGACGAAGCCCGGGAACTCAAACGCGCGGGAGTAGCCGGCCTTGCGGGCCTCGTCGCGGATGGAGTTGCCGTAGTCGAACACCTCGGCGCCCTCGTCCTGGAACTCGACCATTGCCTGGACCTGTGCGGCCATGGCCTCGCGGGCCTTCTTGGTAAAGGTGGTCGGGTCGGCGTCTGCCTCGGTGTGCCAGTCGGCGAACGGGATCTCGCTTGGCAGGTAGGACAGCGGGTCGTGTGCGGAGGTCTGGTCGGTGACGATGTCCACGGTGAACTCGCCAGCGCGGTGGCGGCGCAGCATCTCCGGGAAGACCTCGGACGCGTTGCCGACGAGGCCCACGGACAGGGCGCGCTTCTCGTTCTTCGCGTCGGTGACCAGCTTGATGGCTTCCTCGAGGTCGGTGGTGACCTCGTCGAGGTAGCGCTTGCCCTGGCGGCGCTTCAGGCGGCCCTCGTCAACATCGACGATGAGGCAGGCGCCACCGTTGAGGGTGACGGACAGTGGCTGTGCGCCACCCATGCCGCCGCAGCCGCCGGTCAGGGTCAGGGTGCCGGCGAGCGTGCCGTTGAAACGCTTCTTCGCCACAGCCGCGAAGGTTTCGTAGGTGCCCTGTAGGATGCCCTGGGTTGCGATGTAGATCCAGGAACCGGCCGTCATCTGGCCGTACATCATCAGGCCCTCGTCCTCGAGCTCGCGGAAATGCTCCCAGTCCGCCCAGTCGCCAACCAGGTTGGAGTTGGCGATGAGCACGCGCGGCGCCCACTCGTTGGTCTTCCATACGCCGACCGGCTTGCCCGACTGGACCAGCAGCGTCTCGTCGGACTCGAGGTCCTTCAGCGTATCGACGATCGCGTCAAAGGCCTCCCAACTACGTGCCGCACGACCGGTGCCGCCGTAGACGACGAGATCATCGGGGCGCTCCGCAACCTCCGGATCAAGGTTGTTCTGCAGCATGCGCAGCGGGGCCTCGGTCTGCCAGGACTTTGCAGTGATCTCAGTGCCTCGCGGGGAGCGGACCTCGCGTGCACCTTCGGACCAGTTCTTCGCCATGGGAATCCTTTCTACGGCTCATTGAGTTTCGTGATGCAGGACCACAATCCGACAGGAATGTAACCCGCGTTACATTGAGGATAAGGGAGCAATGTGGTTGCTGGAATACAGTTTTTGCCCGGTTTGTCTCGGATACGAGACAGACCGGGCAGTGGGGGTTAGAAGATCAGGTACGCAATCGGCACCGTCAGGATGATGGACAGCACCCCGCGCTGGAACCAGATGATCACCATGTGGCTGATCTTCAACGGGATGTCCGTGGCCAGCACCGCCGGGATCATCGAGGAGAAGAAGAACACCTGGCTGATGGAGACCACACCAACGGTGAAGCGCAGTACGTCAGACTCGTTGCCAGCCGCCAGCGTTGCCGGCAGGAACAGCTCAGAGAGGCCGATGGCAAACGCCTCGGACGCGAGCCACGGATCCGGCAACTGGAACACCCACGCGAGCGGATAGAACAGCGCGCCCAGAATCTTGAACGCCGGGGTGTAGAACGCCAGCGCCAAGCCGATGATGCCAACAGCCATGATGCCCGGGATGACCTGGATGGTCATGATCACGCCGTCTTTGAAGTTGCGCCAAATGGTCTTCGGCAGCGACTCCGCCTGCGCCAAAAACGCCTTTGCTTCCTTCCACGCGGCAGCAATCAGGTTGCCCTCCACGCGCTCTTCCGGCTGCGGGGTGGCACCGGGGTAGTAGTCGTCCGGGATCGTGCTCAGCGGAGGGATGCGGACGATGACCACGGTGACCAGGAAACACACGATGAGGGTGACCGCGAAGTACACGCCCCAGATCTCCATCAGGTCCAGCGTTCGCGCCACAACCACCATGAACGTTGCGGACGCGGTGGAGAACCCAGCCGCGATGATCGACGCTTCGCGGGCGGTGTATCCGCCGGTGCGGTAGACGCGGTTGGTGATCAACAAGCCCAGCGAATACGAGCCCAGGAAGGACGCCACCGCGTCAACGGCAGACTTGCCCGGCGTGCGATACACCGGCCGCATGAACCGCTGCACCATCACACCGATGAATTCCATCAGGCCGAAGCCAACCAGCAAACCCAAAAACACCGCGCCGACTGGGATAAGCAGGCCGACGGGGATGACGAGTTTGTTCAGGATGAAGGGGCCGAGGCGTTCGTCGAAAAGAAATGCGGGGCCGAAGTTGAACACGAGCATCGCGCACAACACCACCGCCAGCGCGGACAGGAACGCGAACACGGCACGCGCTTTATCCTCGCGCCACTTGCCGGTGGCGAATTGGTAGACGGCGCCGGCGGTGATCATCACCAAGGTGATGTACGGCAACGCCGGACCAAGCGCCGCTTGCAGCCAGCTCACAATGTGATCCAGCAGAATCGTGTTCTTCTCTCCGACAGTAAACGGGACGAAGAACGCAAAGGAACCGATCGCGCTGTAGAGGAAAAACCTCCACTTGTTCTTCGGCTCCAGGCTGTCCACCTCGTGCTCGGGTGGAAGGGACGGGACGGCGGCAATATTGTCGCCCGGAATCCAACGGGTGCTGCCACCACGACGTGGGGTCTGCGTTTTATCCATGGTGCTGCTCCTTTACGGAACTCAGGTGGTGCGCGGATCTTCGCTCAACCAGGACTGGATACGTTCGTTGTCTTGCCCCAACTCCGGCGCCGGCGTCGGCTTTTCCATGCCGGCGAGTTTGAGTGGGGAGGCGAGGGTGCGGAACCCATCCGTTTCTTCAACCACCACGCCACGCTCCTGGGCGAACGGGCTACGCAGCGCCTCGTCCAGGTCGTACACGCGGGCGGTGGGCACGCCATGTTCTTCAAACAGGGCGATGGTCTCCGAGCGTGTCTTCGTGCTCAGCGCTTCTTCGATCAGTTCGCGCAGCGCAACCCGGTTGTCGGAGCGGGCCACCGGCTCTGCAAAGCGATGGTCGGTGGCCATCTCCGGGATGCCCAGCGCGTTGGCCAGGCGCTCGAACAGCCGGTTCGTGGTGATCGCGATGACTACGTCGCCGTCCTTGGTCGCATACGTGGAAAACGGCGCTGACAGGCCGTGGTCGTTGCCGATGCGGGTGGGCGGGGTGTCGTCGTAAAGCGCACGCATGCCTACGGACTCCATGACGGAGATGAGCGAGTCGTACATAGCAAGGTCCAAATGCTGGCCGGTGCCGGTGGATTCACGCTGGTAGAGCGCCGAGACCGTGCCGATGGCCGCATAGAGGCCCGGGATGAGATCGCCCAGCGAGATGCCCACGCGCGTTGGCTTGCTGTTCGGCCAACCCGTAATCGACATCAGGCCACTCATCGCCTGCGCAACTAAGTCGTACGCGGGCTCCTTGGCAAGCGAACCCGTCTGGCCGAAGCCGGAGATGCTCGTCACCACGAGGCGCGGGTTGATCGCCAGCAGATCCTTCGGCCCAAGGCCGAGCTTCTCAAGCACACCAGGGCGGAAATTTTCGACGACGACATCAGCGCGGCGGACCAGATCACGCAACACCTCCTTGTCGTCGTCATTTTTGAAGTCCAGCGTGATGCCCATCTTCGAGCGGTTGAACAGGCGGTAGTAGGCGGACGTACCGTCGACGAACGGGCCGAACTGACGCGAATCATCGCCCCACGGCGACTCCACCTTGATCACCTCGGCGCCGAGATCCGCCAGGATCATCGAGCAAAACGGGCCTGCAAGCACGCGGGAAAGGTCGAGGACACGGATTCCAGAGAGTGGTGCATTCATAGTGTTGCCTCCTGCGTGGACTAGACGAAGGCCGATTCGCCCGTGATGGAACGACCGACGATGAGCTGGTTGATGTCGTAGGTGCCCTCGTAGGAGTAGATGGCCTCGGCGTCGTTGAAGATCTTCGCCATGCGGTAATCCGAGATCAGGCCGTTGCCGCCGAGGATCTCGCGGCCGAGCGCGACCGTCTCACGCATGAGCTTCGAGGTGAACGCCTTGGCCAGCGCGGACTGCTCGTTGTTCGCGGAACCGCGATCCTCCATGCGGGCCAACTGGGCCATCATCGACTCGGAGGCAACGAGGTTGCCCTGCATGGTGGCCAGCTTGTTCTGGTTGAGCTGGAACGAGGAGATCTTCTTGCCAAACTGGATGCGCTCATCCGCGTAGCCGAGTGCCACGTCGAGCGCGCCCATTTGCGTACCGACGGCCTGCCAACCCACCGTGGAGCGTGCACTCTTGAACACCTTGTTGATGTCCTTGAACGAGTTCGCGCCCTCGAGCTTGTCGCTGTCCGGAACAAACACGTTGTCGAGCGTGATGTCGGCGTTTTGCACCGCGCGGATGGCAATGCGGTTTTCCATCAGCGTGGCCGTGTAGCCCTCGGACGTGGTGTCCACGATGAAGCCCTTGACCTGCTCGTCCTCCGGGTCGCGGGCGTAGACGGCGACGTAGTCGGAGAAGGTTGCGTTGCCGATCCAGCGCTTCGCGCCGTTGAGGATCCAGCCGCCATCCACCTTGGTGGCTGTGGTGCGCATGCCCTGGGCAACGTCGGAGCCAGCCTCCGGCTCCGTGATCGCAAGCACGCCGGTCTTGCGCACGGCGTAGAGGTCCGGCAGCCAGCGCTCCTTCTGCTCCTCCGAGCCGAGCAGCTCGATGCTGCCGGTGAACAGGCCGTCCTGGCCGGAGAAAAACGTGCCCACGGAACCGTCGGCGCGGTGAATCTCCGCCGCGACGAGGCCGGCCAGCAGGCGGGAGCGACCCTGGCCGCGCACGAGGCTGATGATGTTGAGCTCGCCTATCGACGGCAGCAGCTCGTGCGGGAACTCCGAACGGTTCCAATAGTCCACCGCGATCGGGAGCACCTTCTCCTTTGCCCAATCGCGGACGTTGTAGAGGATGTCCTTTTCCTCCGTGGACAGTTCGCTTTCAAAGTCGTAGAAATCGCCATTCGGGTACCGGCCAGCCATGGTGAGACTCCAATCACAATCTGCGGGGGTTAATGATGTAGGCGACAGTGTATGGAGTTTTCCGTGGTAACAAAGGGGGCAGTGTCGCCAGTTGTCTGGGTTCCCAGACTATTGGTGATGCGTAATAGAAAACGGGCGGCGCCGATGCTGCGGCGCCGCCCGTTGAGTAGTGCGGTTTAGCGAAGTGTGCCCACAACCGCTTCAACGGCCTTGACGTAATCGCCGCCCTTGACCAAATGCACGGAATGCTCAATCTCCGGGGCCAGGAAACGATCGGTGCCCGGGCCCTCCACATGCTTGCGCAGCGTGGACAGAGCAGCACCGGTGCCGACGGACGGCTCACCCTCGCGCATGTCCAGCGCACGCGCGGCGGTGAGGATCTCCACCGCAAGCACGCGCTGCAGACCATCGATGCTGCGGCGCAGCTTGCGGCCCGCCGACCAGCCCATGGAAACGTGGTCCTCCTGCATCGCGGACGACGGGATCGAATCCGCAGACGCCGGCACCGCGTTGCGCTTGAGCTCGCTGACAATGCCTGCCTGCGTGTATTGGGCGATCATGTGGCCGGAGTCCACACCCGGGTCGCCCGCGAGGAACGCGTTGAGGCCGCGGTTGCGCGCCGGGTCGAGGAAGCGGTCCGTGCGGCGCTCGCTAATCGACGCCAAATCCGCCACCACAATCGCCAAAAAGTCCAACACGTACGCCACCGGTGCGCCGTGGAAGTTGCCGTTCGAGGCGACACGGCCGTCCTTGGCCACCACCGGGTTGTCGTTCGCGGCGGCGAGCTCGCGGTCCGCCACCGTGGTCACGTACGTCAGTGTGTCGCGGAAACCGCCGGCGACCTGCGGGGTGCAACGGATCGAGTACGCATCCTGCACGTCGTTAGCCTTGAAGCCCTCGAGCGCAGCTGTCAGAATCGGCGAATCTGCCGCAATGGTGCGGATGTTGTACGCGGCATCCGCCTGGCCCGGGTGCGGGCGCAGCTGCTGCAGGTCGTCGTCGAAAACGGACAGCGTGCCGTTGAGGCCCTCCACGCTCATCGCGGTTGCGATGTCCGAAACCTTGGCGGCCTCGCGCAGATCTGCGATGGCCAGGCACAGCATGCCAAGCATGCCGTCGGTGCCGTTGATCAGCGCCAAGCCTTCTTTTTCGCGCAGGACCAGCGGCTCGATGCCCGCCTGGGACAGGGCGTCAGCGGCCGGGATGATCTCACCACCCTTGACGCGGACCTCACCCTCGCCCAGCAGGGCCAAGGCGCAGTGGGCCAGCGGCGCCAAGTCGCCGGAGCAACCCAGTGAACCGTACTCGCGCACCACCGGCGTGATCCCAGCGTTCAGCGCGGCGGCGTAGGTCTCCGCCACCACCGGGCGCACACCCGTGCGGCCCGTGCACAGCGTGGACAGGCGCAGCAGCATCAGCGCGCGAATGACCTCTTCTTCCACCTCCGGGCCGGAGCCCGCGGCGTGGGAGCGCACCAGCGATACCTGCAGCTGCGCGCGCATATCTTCCGGGATGTGCTTCGTGGCCAGGGCGCCAAAGCCAGTGGAGACGCCGTAGACCGGGGTCGGGTCCGCAGCGAGCTCCTCGATGTGCTCACGGGTAGCGGCGATTTCCTCGAGCGCCGCCGGATCGATCTCAACGTTTGCGCCGTAGCGCGCGACGGCGACGACGTCCTCAACGGACAGCGCGCCGATGCCTACTGTGACGGGGTTAATAGTTGCCATGCGTGCGATGCTAGATCACACCGTTGTAGTCCTCAACGATTACCAAAAAACTGCGTACGCAAGCGGGCCGAAGCATCCGTCAGCGCTCCGAGAAGCTCCTGCTTGTCGGCACTTCCCACCGGGAACGTCGCCGCAAGCGCCGCCGCCGGTCGCTCCAGATGGTCCAACACCGCAACCGCCACGGACTCCTGCCCGCGCGAGACTTCCTCGCATTCGCTTTCCCAGCCGTGCTCGCGGACGTCGATAAGCTGCGCTTTGACCTCGCTGTACCTACGGCGCTCGCCAGACGACGTGAACACCGCGCGCAACTCCGCGTCCGGCAAATACGCGAGCATGATGCGACCCGACGCCGTAGCCAACGCCGGCAAACGCACACCAACCTCCGTCACCAACGACACCGCCCCTGGAGCACGCACCTCGTGCAGGTACACAATCTCCGACCCGGCCAGGCGCGTCAGGTGAGCCGAACCCCCAGCAAGCGCAGCAATACGCGCCAGAGGCTTCGCCGCGAGCCGCACCAACGGCTGCTGCGTCGTGTAGGCCTGCGACATGCGATACGCCGCCAACCCCAACCCGTACGTGCCCGGGTTTTTCAGGTGCACCACAAAGCCGGAATCCTCCAACTCGCGCAGCAAGTGGTACGTCGTCGAACGGGGCAGCTCCAACTCGCGTTGGATACGGGTCGCAGAAATCGGCGCATCTGTGGTGGACAGCAGCGACAGGATGCGCAGCACATTGTGCGCAGCGGGAACCTGGGGCTTATTCATCGCCTCTCAGTATGCCCCGACGCTAGGCTCGTGTGGCATGAACACAGTCACAGCACCACTTTTCGCCCCCGCCCCCGACTGGACCGGCCGCGACGACGGCCCCGGCGCTGAGCACGCCCGCTGGCACAGCGAGGTCTCCACCAACGCCGAACCACAGGAAGGTGCCGTGCACCTCATCGGCTTTGCCTCCGACGAAGGCGTTGAGCGCAACGGCGGCCGCCAAGGCGCCGCCCAAGGCCCCGAGGCGTTGCGCGCCGCACTCGGCTCCCTCGCTATTCACCACGAGCAC
Organism: Corynebacterium sp. HMSC034E11; assembly: GCF_001835905.1. Classification (NCBI taxonomy): domain Bacteria; kingdom Bacillati; phylum Actinomycetota; class Actinomycetes; order Mycobacteriales; family Corynebacteriaceae; genus Corynebacterium; species Corynebacterium sp. HMSC034E11. Next base: position 88,214 of record NZ_KV826382.1, on the reverse strand, counting down.
ACGCTTATCGACGCCGGCACCGTCACCACCCAAAACGACGACCTCGAAACCGCGCAACGGACCCTTTCCGACAAGGTGTATGACCTCGTCACCGCGCAAGGCGCAGACGGCATGACCGTCGTGCTTGGCGGCGGACACGAAACCTCCTTTGCCACCCACCGCGGCGCCTACGAGGCCATCGGCCCGATGCACATCATCAACTTCGACGCCCACTTCGACCTGCGCACCGCCAGCCGACCCACCTCCGGCACACCCTTCCGCCAGATCGCCGACCTAGCGGGCAGCGACTTCGACTACTCCGTCTTCGGCATCTCCCAGCCCAACAACACCAAGGTGCTCTTCGACACCGCCGACGACCTCGGTGTGACCACCGTGCTGGACACCGAACTTGCTGAAATGTCGATGCGCGAAGCCGTCTACCGCGCCCTCGCCTCCGTCGACGGCGACCTGCCGATCCACCTCTCCATCGACCTCGACGTCCTTCCCGCCGCCGTCGCGCCGGGTGTGTCCGCACCCGCGGGCTTCGGCGTGGACTACGCGAAACTGCGCGCCATGGTCTCCGCCGTCGCCGCCACCGGCCGCGTCGCGCTGCTGGATGTTGTCGAACTCAACCCAGATTTCGACGTAGATAACCGCACCGCCAAAGCCGCAGCACGGCTTATCGACGATGCGGTAACTGCGACGGCAGGGCGTCGTCGTTAAGCAAACGCCCCTTAGAACAGCAGGTGGGCGACGGGCACCGTAATGATCACGGTGAGCACCACGCGGATGAACCAAATAATGACCATCTTCACGATGTTCAGCGGAATGTCCGTTGCCAACACCGCCGGCACCATCGCCGAGAAGAAGAAAATCTGGCTCACGCACACCACAGCCATGGTGAACTTCAACACCATGTCATCCGAACCCGCCGTCAACGTGGCCGGCAGGAACATCTCCGCCAAGCCCGTCGCCAGCGCACCCGACGTTGCCCACGGTTCCGGCAGACGCAGCAACCACACCACCGGGTAGAACACCACGCCAACGGCCTTGAACACCGGGGTGTACGTCGCCAGCACCAGGCCAATCACGCCAACCGACATGATGCCCGGCGTGACCTGCACCGCCATGACCAAACCGTCGCGGAAGTTCGTCCACAACACCTTGCCCAACGAATCCGCACGGTTGAGCTCAATCTTCGCCTCACGCCATGCCGCCTTGAAACGGTTGCCCGTAATCTCCTCCTCCGGGTGCGGCGTCGCCCCCGGATAGTAATCCTCCGGAATGCGCGAAATGGGAGGGATGCGCACCGTAATCGCCGTCACGATAAACGTGATGATGAAAGTGATGAAGAAGTACGCAGTCCAGTACTCCATCATGTCGAGCGTCTTAGCCACGATCACCATAAACGTCGCCGACACCGTAGAAAACCCAGCCGCCACAATCGAGGCCTCACGGCCGTTGTAGCTGCCGTTCTTATACATACGGTTCGTAATCAGCAGACCCAGCGAATAAGAACCAAGGAACGACGCCACCGCATCCACCGCAGACTTACCCGGAGTGTGGAACACCGGGCGCATGATCGGCTGAACCATCACACCAATGAACTCCATCAGGCCAAAGCCCACCAGCAAGCCCAAGAAAATCGCACCCACCGGGATCAGCAGCCCGACCGAGATCACCAGCTTGTCCAAGATAAACGGGCCGATATCCGGGTTGAACAGCCACGCCGGGCCGAACCCGAACGTCAGCATCGCGCACAACACAATCGCCAAAACGGACAGCGCCGCAAAGGCCATGCGCGCGTAGTCCTCCTTCCAGCGACCAGTAACGAACTGGTAGATCGTGCCAGCGACGATCGCCGCCAACGCCAGGAAACGGGTGCCCTCGCCGAGGGTCGTGGTGATCCACGTGACGATGTGATCCAGCAGGATCGTCGACTTCGAGCCGTTGATAGAAAACGGCACGAAAAACGCGAAGATACCGATGGCGCTGTACACAAAGAAACGCCACACCGCCTTCGCTTTCACATCCGCATCGGGGGTGGCGTCGGGATTGGTATCAGCCGGGGACGTGGAGTCGTCGACAAGCACATGCGAACTTGCGGGCAAATCCTTGACCGGCCAAGCAGGCGAGTACTTACGCAAGCGATTCGTGCGCTTACCAGCGGGTTCCATAAACATCCTTTCAATACTGCAGCGGCGTCCGCAACGTCTGCCCAACAATTGGGGCCGAATATTTTTGGTGCCGAAGAATAATTTTTACACAAAAAGTGACACACGGCACAAAGTGATGGTCTAGATTCTCTAGTTACTTGAAACGACGTTCAAGAAAACCCCAGCACACAAACAAAAGGAGGGCGCCATGGAAGGGTTCATCGACACCCTCAATGGCCTCATTTGGTCCAACTGGTTGGTATTCCTGTGCCTCGGCGCAGGCGCATACTTCACACTCGTCACCCTGTTCCTGCAGATCCGCTGCCTGCCCGACATGATCCGCCAACTCAAATCCGGCGAAAAGTCCGAAGAAGGCATCTCCTCGTTCCAATCCCTGATGATCTCCCTTGCCGGCCGCGTCGGCGTCGGCAACATCGCCGGCGTCGCCACCGCCATCGCCTTCGGTGGCCCGGGTGCCGTCTTCTGGATGTGGCTCGTCGCCCTACTCGGCTCCGCAACCTCGTTCATCGAGTGCTGCCTCGCCCAGATCTACAAGGAAACCGACCGCGACACCGGCGAATACCGTGGTGGCCCGGCCTACTACATCGAAAAGGCCTACAAGCACACCACCGCCGCACCATTCATGCTGGTCTACGCCATCATCTTCGCAATCTGCATGCTGCTGGCAACCTCCTACTTCCTCCCCGGCATCCAGGCCAACGGCGTAGCCGCAGCCGTGGACAACGCATGGGGCATCGACGTCAAGATCTCCGCAGCCGTCATGGCGATCCTCCTCGCCTTCATCATCATCGGCGGCGTGAAGCGCATCGCGAACTTCGCATCCATGGTCGTCCCGTTCATGGCCGCCATCTACATCATCATCGCCATCGTCGTCCTCTTCGCCAACGCCTCCGACATCCCCGAAGTCTTCGGCATCATCTTCCGCTCCGCCTTTGACAAGGAAGCAGCATTCTCCGGCATGCTCGGCGCAGCCATCATGTGGGGCGTCAAACGCGGCATCTACTCCAACGAAGCAGGCCAAGGCACCGGCCCGCAGTCCGCAGCAGCCGCCGAAGTCTCCCACCCCGCCAAGCAGGGCTTCGTCCAGGCATTCGCCGTCTACATCGACACCCTCTTCGTCTGCTCCGCAACCGCCTTCATCATCATCTCCACCGACATGTACAAGGTGTTCGAAGGCCAGTCCGAAGACGGCGCCGTAGTCTACGACGGCTCGCTTCCCGACGGCGTGCCCGTCGGCCCCGGCTTCGTCCAAGAAGGCCTGAACTCCTTCTCCGCCGGCCTCGGCCCATCCTTCATCGCGCTGGCCATCATGTTCTTCGCCTTCACCACCGTGCTGGCGTACTACTACATGGCAGAAACCAACTCCGTCTACCTCAACCGCTGGGTAAAGAACGAAGGCGCCCGCAAGGCCATCATCTGGGGCCTACGCGTCCTGATCATCGCTGCGGTGTTCATCGGCGCAACCACTACCCCGGGCAACGCGTGGGCACTCGGCGACATCGGCGTGGGCGCAACCGCATGGCTCAACATCGTCGCCATCCTCTTCCTGCAGGTCCCGGCCCTCAAGTGCTTGTGGGACTACCGCCGCCAGAAGAAGGCCGGTATCGACCCGCACTTCGACCCCGAAGCACTCGGCATCAAGAACGCCGACTTCTGGGTTGAGCGCAAGAACGAGCTCATCGCCGCTGGCAAGTGGCCCGGCGTTGAGGGCACCGCAGGTGCTGCTGGTGCTGGCTCTGGCTCGACGGTCGTGCGACCAGACGAGCAGTAAGCGCTTACTGCTCTAAGCCGGTCCCCGGGTTTGCGCCCGGCGGCCGGCTTTTTCGTGCGTGGCGGGGTGGTTCGGTTGGGTGCCGGTCCCAAACGGTACATCCAACACAGCTCATTTCGCTGATTTTCGACGAAATGCACCGTGTAGGAGGCGCCGTTTAGCTTTGCGACGCCCCCCACCGACCCCACCGCCACAGATGGTGAGAACGCAACGGAGAGCTTGCGAGTTTTTACGCGTCTTCACCGTTGTGTTCTCACCATGTGTGGGAGGGGCGGGGGCGGGGGAAAGGAGGCGCAGCCGGCCCACCCGCCAACCGGCCGCCAACCAGCCGCTACCGCAGCCGGGCGAACAGGGCTTCGGCTGCCTCGTCGTCCCAGAGCACCACGTTGCCCACTTCGGTGTCGTCGAAGCCGCCGATGGGCACGGTCTCGGTGTCAAGGCCGCCGCGCATAGCGAAGGCGATGCGGGCGAGGTTCCAAACGTGGTCGCCGGAACCGACGGTGAGCAGGGTTGGCGCGACCCACAGCAGGCGCCCGACGCGGAACGGGTTGAGGAACACCGCAGGTGAGAACACTCGTGAGGTCAGTGCGCTGAGGAATTCGCGTTGGCGGACGACGCGGTCGAGGTCGCCTTGGGCGGTGGCGCGGGTGCGTACGTAGCCGAGTGCGGTGGGGCCGTCCATCTTTTGGCAGCCGGGCTCGACGAACAGGTTGGCGAGGGGGTCGTCGATAGGTTCGGCGACGCAGATTTCCACGCCTCCGACGGCGTCGACAACTCCGGCGATGCCGCCCATACCGATTTCAGCGTAGCGGTCGATGTGTAGCCCGGTGTTTTGCTCCACGGTCTGCACCAGAAGTTCGGGCCCGCCGAGGGCGAACGCGGCGTTGATCTTGTCGTAGCCGTATCCGGGAACTGGCAGGTAGGAGTCGCGCGGGATAGACATCAGGGTTGCTTTGCCGTGCAGCGGCAGGTGGAGCAGCATGATGGTGTCGGTGCGTGTGGAGCCGATGTCGCCGCCGGTGCCGAGCCGTTCGACGTCCTGTTCGCTCAAGCCGGTGCGCGAGTCGGAGCCGACGAGGAGCCAGTTGGTGCCGGCGGTACCCGCGATTTGTTCATCGGGGAGTGCGGCGACGCGGTTGAGGCGGGCGTCGGTAAGGAGGACGGACGCGAGCGCGATCACGACGATGAGGGCGATGATGCTGCCGCATCCAGGGCGTTTTGCTTGACGACGACGCCCCGCCGACCCCTGCCGCCTCTTCGACACCTGCAGCGGCATCGGCCGTTCATCACGGGGTGCCTGACGCTGCGCGGGCCTGTACTGGCCCTGCGCTGGGCGCTGTCCGGGCCGGTACTGCGCCGGACGGGCAGGCTCGCGCGGAGGGTACTGGGGCGCGCGGCGTGGCTCGTAGGCGGGGCGTGGCTCGAACACGGTGTGGCCGGGTTCGACGCGGCGTTCTTCCCGGCGCCACTCGTCGCGGCGCGGGGGTCGCTCGGCGGAACGTGCGGGCCGCTCCGTATGGGAATCCGCAGGCCGTGCGGTCTGTGAGGGCCGGCGGCGGACGGGCCGGCCGTAGCGGTCGACGATGGGTTTTCCGTCTTTGCCCAGGACGAACTCGCCCGCGTTGTCGCGGGGGTCGTTGGAGTGGGGCGTCGTTGACATAAAAACAGTGTAACCAGTGTGACGCGTGTGGTTAGATTCCGAGCCACGACAGGTCGAGGAGTGGGTAGGCGATAAACGCCACGGCGTCGATGAGGAAGTGGGCGATGATCAGCGGCCAGATGCGACCGGTTTTGTGGAAGTACCAGGCGAACACCACACCCATGACGATGTTGCCCAGGCCCGCCGAGATGCCCTGATACAGGTGGTAGGACCCGCGCAGCACGGCGGAAGCGGCGATGAACTGCCAGGGCTTCCAGCCGAGTTGGCGCAGGCGGGTGACCAGGTACATCACCACGACGACCTCTTCGCCGAAGCCGTTGGCCAACGACCACAGCAGGGAGGTCGGGATCTGCACGGCCTCGGTGGTCGGTACGACAACTTTGGACAGGCCGAGGTGCACGGCGGTGACGTAGAACGCGAGCCCGGGCAGGCCGATCAGGGCGGCGAATCCGACACCGCGGGCGAGGTCGGGGAGGCGGGGTAGGCGGGGTGGTTGCGCTCGGTCGTCGAGAAGAAACCATGCGAGCCCACCCCACGCGAACAGGGTCAACGCCGAGCATGCCTGGAGGGCGAGGTCGAGCCACGGGATGGTGGAGGTGGCGTCGTAAATCGTGGTGGTTTGTTCGCTGAGCGGGGCTTTGAGTAGCGAGTCGATGAGGCGCAGGGCTGCGCGCAGGCCCGCGGTGCCGAATGTGACGGCGAGGACCAGCAGGATCTCTATCTTCAGACGCCGTTGCATGCGGTAACTTTAGCGCCATGCACGAAATGTGGGCGCGCACCGTCGTCGAGGTCGTCGGCCGGGAGTATCCGGCGGCGATGCACCACGCGAGCCTCGGGCCGGCCGACACGGATGTCACCCCGCGCCGCCTGCACCCGGCGTTTTGGGGGTCTTTCGACTGGCATTCGTGCGTGCACATGCTGGCCAGCGGGGTGAAGTTGCACAAGCTAGTCGACGACCCCTCGCTCACCGACCTGCTCAACCAGCGCCTGACCGCCGACAACATCGCCGCCGAGGCGGTCTACCTGCGCGAGCACCCGCTGTACGAGCGGCCGTATGGCTGGGCGTGGGCGCTGCAGTTGTGCAAGGTCACCCAAGGCACCCCATGGGAGGCCGCGATGGCGCCGCTGGCCCGCCAACTGGAGGGGAACATCACCGCGTGGCTGGGCACGCAGCAGTTGCCGGTGCGCCACGGCGTGCACAGCAACTCCGCGCTCGCGCTGCTGCTGATCATCGACGCCGCCGACACACTCGGCCTCCACAAGCTCCGCTTGCTTTGCGACGACACCGCCCGCACCTGGTTCGAAAACGACCACGCCTACCCACACACCTGGGAACTGTCCGGCCACGACTTCGTCCCCAACGGGCTGGCGCAGGCGGCTCTGATGCAGCGCGTGCTCGGCGAGGATTTCCCCGCCTGGCTGGACGGCTTCTTCACCCCGGGCGCGCTGGAGTTCTACGCCACCCCGATCCATGTCAACGACCCCGACGACGGCCAGCAGGCCCACCTGCTCGGGTTGATGTTGACGCGGGCGTGGTTGCTGCGGGCCATCGGTAAGCCAGAGGGCACGCAGATGCTTATCGACACCACCGTGCCCCACCTCACCGGCACCAACTTCATGGCCACACACTGGCTGATCACCTACGCGCTACTCGCTGAAGAAACAGCACAGGAGAAGAAATGACACGAATTGCGTATCTCGGACCCGAGGGCACCTTCACCGAGGAGGCGGCGCGCCGCTTCGACTCCACAGGCCAAGCCGAGTTCGTCCCAGTCGACTCCCCGGCGGCGGCGCTTAAAGCAGTCGCGGAAAGCAAGACCGATTGGGCGGTGTGCGCGATTGAGAACTCCGTCGACGGTGCGGTGACCACCACCGCCGACGCGCTCGTCGACACCCCCGGCGTGCAGATCTACGCCGAGACGGAACTGTCCATCGCGTTCGCCATCATGACACGCGCGGGCGAAACACTGGGCAGCGCCCGCCGCTTGGCCACCCATCCGGTGGCGTACAGCCAGGTCAAACGCTGGGTTGGTGAGCACGCGCCGGGCGTGGAGTTCGTCCCGGCGTCCTCGAACGCGGCCGCGGCGAAGATGGTCGCGGACGGCGAGGCGGACGTGGCGGCCGCGCCCGAGCGCGCTGCGGACCTGTTGGGCCTGGACGTCCACGCTCGTGGGGTGGCGGATATGGAGACGGCGCGGACTCGGTTTGTGCTCGTCGGTAAGCAAGGCAAGGTACCTGCCGCAACAGGCAACGACCGCACCGCCATCGTCTTCCGCACCCCCAACAAGCCCGGCACGCTGGTCGGCGCGCTGCAGGAATTCGCGGTGCGCGGGGTGGACATGTCGCGCATCGAGTCGCGCCCGACCCGCAAAGAGCCCAACACCTACAACTTCTTCGTCGATCTGGTGGGCCACATTGACGACGACCCCATCGCCCAGGCAATTGCCGCCGTGGGGGAGCAGGCGACGCAGATACGCATGCTCGGGAGCTGGCCGAAGGCCTAGCCCCAGCCGAGCGCGTGCAGCTCGTGCTCCTCTAACCCGAAGTAGTGGCCGACCTCGTGCAGGACAGTCACCTTCACCTCGTGGCGCAACTGCTCCTCGTCGGCGCAGATGGCCTCGAGCGCGTTTTTGTAAATAAACACCGCATCGGGAAGGAACCCGGAATGGTTGGAGTGCTGCTCGGTCAGCGGCACGCCCTCGAACAGGCCCAACAGTGTGGGGTCGTCGGGGTTGAAGTCGCGGGCCAAAATCACCATGTTCTGCATGTGCTCGGCGAAGCGGTCCGGGATGGTGTCCAACGCGTCGTTGATCATCTCCTCGAACAGTTCGTCGCTGACCGGGGCCATCATCAGAACTGCACCGGAGCCTCAGGTGCAGGCGCAGGCGCTTCGGGGGCAGGCGCTTCGGGGGCAGGCGCTTCCGGCGCAGGCGAAGGCGCAGGTGCCGGGGCCTGCGACTGGTTTGCCTGCTGCTCAGAGCGCAACGGGCGGCGTTCGGGGCGTGCGGGTGGCGGGGCGTCGTCGATAAGCAAATGCTCGCGGCCCTGCGTCGCAGACCCGGTGAGGTTGGCAAACTGGCCCTCCGGGCGCGAGAACATCAACGCGCAGTTGGCGCTGCGGGAACCGCCCTCCCAAGCGGCGGCGGTTTGCGAGGTCCAGAACGGGCGCAGCGCAATCTGGTAGAGCGCCTCCTCGCTGCCCAGGTAATCCTGCGCGGCCTGAGTGCACACGTCGCCGAGGAATTTGTCCTGCTCCTCGACCGACGGGGTGTGATCCGCGAAGTGCTTGGCCAGGTTGACGCGGCTGGTGATCTCCAACTGGTGCGGCTCGCCGCACGGCACCACGGACAGGGAGTTTGCGGCGTCGATGGCCACGCACTCGCCGGCCTCGAACACGCGGGCCTGGTCCGCATCCGCAACCCGGCCGGAGGTCAGCACCGGCTCGCCGTTGCTGTCGGTTTCCTGCAGGCCACACAGCATGGTGCGGTCCCCGTTTTGCCACGCGTCGGCCGGCGGCAGGATCGGAGCGATGGAGAAACGTCCGTTCGGGTCGTACTTGCCGTCCAGGTAGCGCAGGGTTGCAGCGCCACAGAGTTCCTCGCGCAGTTGCGCCTGGCGGGTCTGGTTTGGCAGCGGCGCCTCGGGCCCGAACTCGGAGGTGGGGTAGGTGGCCAGGTCCTCGCGCGCGGCAACCTCGAAGCGGTGCTCGCCGGCGCAATCCGCCTGCTCAAAGTTGGTATGGGTGCCATCTTCGGCAACCTGCCACGTCAAACACGAGCCGGCGTCGGCGGTGGTGAACGACGCCGCCTCCGCAACAGAACTCGAGGTAGACGAGCCGCCCGCCGGGTTCGCGGAGCCGGAACTATCGGCGGTCAGTCCGTAGGTGCCAGCGCCCACCGTGCCCGCCAGGGTGGCGATGAGGAAGGCGCGCAGCGCGGTCTGTTTCGAAGCCATGGCGCACCATTATTCCACTTCGCGGGCGACCCGTGTAGTCAGCCGGTAGCGGTCCGTGCGGTACACCGAGGAGCAATACTCCACGTTGCTGCCGCCACTTCGGGCGTAGCGCAGGATGTGGAGCAGGGCGGTGTCCGGGGTGACGTCGAGAAGCGGTGCGTTGTCGGGGCCGGCCGTGACCGCGGTGACGGTCTGCTCCGCTTCCGTGATGCCCAGCCCGTATTCGTTCTCCAGCAGGGTGTACACGGAGTGGTAGACGTCGTTTTCCAGCAGGTCAGGTACGAGGATGGAGTTGTACCAGGCGTCGTCGACGGCGTACGGTTCGCCGTCGCCAAGCCTGAGGCGCCGCAGGCGGATGTGCTCAGTGGTCGGCGGGGTGCCGAAGAACGTCGCCACCGCGTCCGGCGGGGTCGTGCGCTCAGAGAGCAAAATTCTCGACGAAGCCTCCACCCGCTGCGCCCGCATCTCGTCCGAAAAACTCGCCAGGTGCAGACGGCTCACCAGCGGGGCAGGCGCCACAAACGTGCCTTTGCCCCGCACCCTGCGCAAACGGCCCGCAGCAACGAGGTCCCCGATCGCGCGGCGCACCGTGATGCGGGACACGCCGTAGGCCTCTTCTAATGCCCGCTCGCCAGGCAGGGGGTCGCCGGGGGAGAGCTCGGTGGAGATCAGCTCGTCGATAATCGCGCGCAGCTGCTCATGCTTGGGCACGGGGCCGTCAGTGATGCGGGTGGGCATAAGGCCACCATAGCGCACTGGTTATGACCGGATAGCGGATCGGCGTACGCGCGTCGGGGAACAAGGTAAGGTATGCAACTGTGATTGATCTGAAGCGTGTGCGCGAAAACCCCGAGGCAGTCCGCGAGTCCCAGCGAGCTCGCGGAGAGGACCCAGCGCTTGTCGACGAGCTATTGGCCGCCGACGAAGCCCGACGCTCTGCGATCCAAGCAGCAGATGAGCTGCGCGCCGAGCAGAAAGCGTTCGGTAAAAAGATTGGCCAGGCAGCCCCGGAGGACCGCCCGGCACTGCTGGAAGGCTCTAACGAGTTGAAGGCCCGCGTGAAGGAAGCCGAAGCTGCGGAAGCCGAGGCGCAGGAGAAGCTGGAGAAACTGCAGTACTCCATCGCCAACGTCATCGAGGGCGCCCCGGCTGGCGGCGAAGAGGACTTCGTGGTCCTCGAGCACGTCGGTGAGGTCCCCGAGTTCGACTTTGAGGTCAAGGACCCCCTGGACCTCGCCGAGCCGCTCGGCCTGATCGACATGAAGCGCGGCACCAAGGTCGGCGGCGCGCGTTTCTACTACCTCACCGGTGACGGCGCCTGGATGCAGCTGGGCATGCTCATGCTCGCCGCGCAGAAGGCCCGCGAGGCTGGCTTCAAGCTCATGATTCCGCCGGTGCTGGTACGTCCCGACATCATGCAGGGCACGGGCTTCCTCGACGCGCACGACGAGGAGATTTACTACCTGGAGCGCGACGATATGTACCTCGTCGGCACCTCCGAGGTCGCGCTTGCCGGCCTGCACCAGGACGAGATCATCGACCTGTCCGACGGCCCGCTGCTCTACGCCGGCTGGTCCTCCTGCTTCCGCCGCGAGGCCGGCTCCTACGGCAAGGACACGAAGGGCATTCTGCGCGTCCACCAGTTCGACAAACTCGAAATGTTTGCGTACTGCAAGCCGGAAGACGCAGAGGAGATGCACCAGAAGCTTCTCGGCCTGGAGCGCGACATGCTCGCCGCCGTTGAGGTGCCGTACCGCATCATCGACGTCGCCGCCGGCGACCTGGGCTCCTCTGCAGCCCGCAAGTTTGATACGGAAGCGTGGGTGCCGTCGCAAAACACCTACCGCGAACTGACGTCTACCTCGAACTGCACCACCTTCCAGGCTCGTCGTCTGCAGACGCGCTACCGCGACGCCGACGGCAAGACCCAGATCGCCGCAACCCTCAACGGCACCCTGGCCACCACCCGCTGGCTCGTCGCCATCCTGGAGAACAACCAGCAGGCCGACGGTTCCGTGCGCGTGCCTGAGGCGCTGCGTCCGTGGGTTGGCAAGGAAGTGCTCACGCCCTAATGAAACTGCGCGCCTACCGTGGATTCAACGTCCCGCAACGCTTTACTGAAAGCCCAGCCCACCGTGAGGAGGCGGTGGAGCGCTTCTACCAGGGGCTCGTGGGTACGCTACGGCGCGTGATGCGGGCGTTGAACATCGACGTCACCGTCATCGGCGCCGAACACGTCCCCACCGAGGGCGGCGCGCTTATCGCCGGTAACCACACCGGTTACGCCGACTTCATCCTCATGGGCACCGGCCCCTACCTGCGCGGCGAGCGCCTCGTGCGCTTCATGGCCAAACAGGAAGTCTTCGACGTACCCGTCCTCGGACGCCTGCTGCGTAAGATGCATCACGTGCCGGTCAACCGCGCCCACGGCAGCACCGCCATCGCGCCCGCCGTGGAGCGACTTCGCAGCGGCAACTTGGTCGGCATCTTCCCGGAAGCGACCATCTCCCGCTCGTTCGAACTTGCCAGTTTCAAGACCGGGGCCGCGCGCATCGCACACCAAGCCGGGGTGCCGCTCATCCCGTGCGTGATCTGGGGCTCCCAACGTATTTGGACCAAGGACCTGCCGAAACACTTCCGCAACGTGCCGGTCATCGTCCGCTACGGCGCACCCGTCGAACTCACCGGGGACGCCGAGACCGACATTGCGGAACTCAAGCGCCAGATGCAGTTGCTTCTCGACGAATCCCGCACCGAATACACCGCACTCGCCGGCCCCGGCACAGGTGAGCCCTGGCTGCCCGCCGCCCTCGGCGGCACCGCACCCACTATTGAGGAGGCCGACCGGATCCACGCCGAGGAACGCGCCGAGAAAGCCGCGAAGAAGGGCCGGAAACCATGACCACCTCGCTGCCGGACACCGCACCCCGCCTGATCATCTCTGACATTGACGGCACCTTCATCACCTCCGCCGGTCGCGTCACCCCGCGCCTGCGCAACGTGGTGTCCCGTGCGATTTCCAGCGGCGCTCACTTCGGCCTGGCCACCGGCCGACCCCACCGCTGGCTCATCCCGGTGCTCGAGCAGCTCCCGGTGGCACCCGTGTGCGTGTGCGCCAACGGCGCAGTGGTCTACGACCCCACCGAGGACCGCGTCCTCCACACCCACGAACTCACCCCCGACACCATGGGCGAAATCCTCCACGACGTCGAACGCGCACTTGCTGGCGTTTACCACGGCTACGGCGTCGAACGCGTCGGCTCCTCAGCCCTCGACCCGGAGGACGAATGCTTCCTGATCACGCCGGAGTACAACCCGGATGCGTGGGATAGTCGGTTTGGTGTCGTCGATAAGCAAACGCTCATCGAAGTGCCCGCCGCGAAACTGCTGGTCCGCTGCCCCGACATGACCTCCGCGGAGATGTACGACATCATCGCACCGCTTATCGACGACACCACCGCCCACGTCACCTACTCCATGGACGAAGGCCTCATCGAAATCTCCCGACCCGGCGCCAACAAAGCCACCGGCGCCCAATACCTCGCCGACCGCTACGGGCTTACCGCCGCCGAGACAATCGCGTTCGGCGACATGCCCAACGACCTGGAGATGCTCCAGTGGGCGGGCACCGGCGTGGCCATGGCTAACGCCAAACCCGAACTCAAAGACGCCGCCGACCACGTCACCAACACCAACGACGAACACGGCGTCGCCGCAGTCCTCGAGCGCTGGTACTAGGGCTGTTCTGTTATGCCGCGCGTTGTTCTAACTCCTCCAACCAGTCGCGATAGTTCACGTCCACCCGATTCGGCAACTCTCTCACGCCGGGGCTGCTGTCGATCACAGTCTGCAGCGACGCGATGAACTCGGTGGACGTTGCACGGTCCCACCTCACCCGCCTGACAACTGCGCCCTGGTTTTGAAGCTGGGTTTCGCGCTCGCGTTCGTCGCGAAGCATGCTCGCTGCATCTCCCATTACCCCGCTCGTCTTCTCGAGACCGTCTGCCTCCACAACGAGAAACCCGTTGATCAGTATGTCCGCCCAGGCCATCATCGGGCGGCCGTCACGTTCCCGAATCCGCAGGCCAACCTGGAACTCGAGCGTGACCACCCCGGAAAGCGTTCCGTCTGCGATCGCACGCAGGATTGCGTCGCGCACAATCGTCTCCAACACACTCGCTGACGTATCCGTCGCGTGTTCGATGAGTTTCCGGAACCCAGCGATTCCGCGTGCTTTCGGCAGCGTTTCCGTTTTATCCAGCAGGTATTCCGTGGTCAGGTGGCGGTGCTTCCACCTCGCCGACTCGATCTGCACCAGCGCTTCAGTGCGCCCGTGGTACCTGAACGAGTCGAACATCGCCCTGATCGCCGTCGCCGTGCGAACCCCCTTGTGTACGAGGTACTCCTGCTCAGCGAGGATTCCACTTCTGTAAATGCGATGGGCATCGCCGCGCTTCCACGGCCTCGTTTCTCCTGGTAGTGCGAGGTCGACTGTGGTGACCCAGTTGTATGTCGAGAGTCCTAGCCACCTGGCCGCGGCTGGACCTGTGATCACTGCAGATTTGGACTTTGCTGCGACGTCTTGAATGAGTTCGAGTTCTGCTTCGCGTTTCTTCTGTAAATCCCCCATGTAGGCAATATTGCACCCGACTGCTGCGCTGTAAAGGGGGTCTTTGCGCAATATATTGTGCATTTTGAGGGAACCGGGGCGCGCTGATCGTCTAGTTCGGCTCATCGTCTAGCTCCGCCTTGAATCCAGCTAGACGGCCTCGGGGAGGACCGGGTATTTCCCCAGGTGATGATGAACACGGTTTTCAGTAATTAGCTGATCGTCTGGTTCGACAAAAATGCAGCTAGACGATCAGCGGAAACTAGACGATAAGCAGTGGAAACGAGTCAGAAAGCGCCAGGAAAGCACCGGAAACGAGCCAGAAAGCGCCACAACAACCCAACGGGCACCACCGCCCACCGTAGAATCACGCGCATGGCTTTGATTGCGGCGATTGACCAGGGTACGACGTCGACACGTGTGTGCATCACGCGCACGGACGGGAAGGTCATCACCCAGGCGCAGTTTGAGCACGAGCAGATCATGCCGCGCAAGGGGTGGGTGGAGCACGACCCGATGGAGATCTGGCGTAACACACGCCGGGCGCTCAGCGAAGCACTTGCTGACAAGGACATCGCTGAGCAGGACATTTACGCTCTCGGGCTGACCAACCAGCGCGAGACTGCCGTGATTTGGGACAAAGCAACCGGCAAGCCGATCTACAACGCGATCGTGTGGCAGGACACCCGCACGAACCACGACGGGGACGCCACGAAGTACCTGAGTAAGACCGGGCTTTTGCACAATTCGTATCCTGCGGCGCCGAAGTGGGCGTGGATTCTGGACAATGTCGAAGGCGCTCGCGAGCGCGCCGAAAAGGGCGAACTCCTGGCGGGCACGATGGATACGTGGCTGATCTGGAACCTCACGGGCGGGGCGAAGGACAAGGACAAGGCGTTGCATCTGACGGATGTGACCAATGCGTCGCGCACGTTGCTCATGGATTTGGAGACCCTCGATTGGGACGAGCAGCTTTGCGACGACCTCCGCATCCCACCCCGAATCCTTCCCGAGATCCGGCCGTCTGTGGGCAACTTTGGCAAGATCCGTCCGCGGGGTCCGCTGGCGGGCGTGCCGATCACGGGCGTGCTCGGCGACCAGCAGGCCGCACTGTTCGGCCAAGGCGGCCTGCATGAGAACGACGCGAAGATGACGTACGGCACCGGCCTGTTCATGCTGCTCAACACGGGTGCCGAGCCGAAGTTTAGCGACCGTGGCCTGCTCACCACCGTCGCCTACCAGGTGCAGGGCCAGCCGCCGGTGTACGCCCAGGAGGGTTCGGTGGCCGTGGGTGGGTCGTTGATTCAGTGGCTGCGCGACCAGCTTGGCATCCTGAGCACCGCCGCTGAATCGGAAACCCTCGCGGAGCAGGTCGAGGACAGTGGGGGAGTGGTGATCGTGCCTGCGTTTTCCGGCCTGTTCGCGCCGCGGTGGCGTCCGGATGCGCGGGGTGTGATTGTGGGGTTGACGCGGTTCGTCGATAAGCGGCACATTGCTCGCGCTGCGCTGGAGGCGACATGCTTGCAGGCGCGTGAGGTGGTGTGTGCGATGGGCGGCGACCCGACGACGCTGAAGGTCGATGGCGGCATGACGGAGAACAACCTGTTGATGCAGATGCAGGCCGACATCCTCGGCGTGACGGTGGAGCGGCCCGCGAACACGGAGACGACCGTGATGGGGGCGGCGTCGGCGGCTGCGATGGGCATTTCGCTTATCGACGAACCCTTGTCGCTCGGCACCTCCACCACCTGGGAAAGCGAAATGGCCGGCCCCGAACGGGACCGGCTGGTCACCGCGTGGGAAGACGCAGTGGAGCGCTGTCTAGATCTTGCCTAGGCCCGAGCCTGCGAGGGCCTAGCGCGTGGTGATGTCCAGCGCGTTGGTGGTCGGGTTGTAGGTGATGCTGCCGCCTTCGAAGTCGATGCGGACGACGTCGCTGGTCGGGTAGTACTCGCGGGTGATCGGCATGCCGAGTGGGCCTGCGTCGAGGCCTTGCTGCAGCCAGGCCTCCGCAATCTTGCCGACGAGCGCGATGATCTCGCCCTGGTCATTACGCGCGGCGATGCCGTTGGAGTAGAAGGTGATTGCCGGGCCGGTCGGTCCGCCAACGCCTGCGATGAGTTTGCCCAGGGTGGGCTCGAGCGCGGTCCAGATGGCGGCGGCCTCGGTGGCACCGAAGGCGTTCAGTGCGGGGCCGACGGCCGGGCCAATCTTTTGGGCCAACTCCGAGACCTGTGCGAGGTTGAGGCCCTGGAAGACCTCCACCCCCTGGCGTTCGCTGACGCCGGGGAGCATGTCGCGTGCAGCCAGGAACAGCAGGATTGCGCCGATGACGGTGCCGGCCGCGGTGGCGATGGCGATCGGGTCGCCGGAGGTCAGGCCGGTGAGAACGCCTGTGGCGTTGTTGCCGGTGTTGCCCTGATTGCCGGTGTCGCCTGGCAATGCCGGGGACTGCGCCGTGGTGGTGACAGCGGTCGACTCGGTGCCGCGGTTGCCCAGGCCTGCGCGGTTGCCGGCCTTGAGCGTGCGGTACTTCGCTGCGGCGGTGGCGCGGATCATGGGCAGTTTGGAGTACAGGTTGTCGCCTGGGCAGGTGCTGTAGTGGAAGTCACGGTGAGCGTTGATGTTGCTAAACGATGCACCCTGGCCAGCCGAGTACTTGGAGCCCTTGAAGCTGAATTCTGCCTGGTGGTAGCTGTAGCCCATTGGGTTGAAGTCGGCGACGGCTGCCTTCCAGCCGATGATTTCGCCCATGGCGCGCAGTGCTGCGGTGGTGGGCTGGGCGCTTTGGTAATCGCCAAGCATGGAGACGCCCCAGGTGTTTTGGTTGAATCCGCCGACGTGTGCGCCTTGCGGTCCGCGGTCCATGCCGCCTGCGCGGCCTTCGTAGATGTTGCCGTACTTATCCACCAGCGCGTGGTAGCCAATGTCGCCCCAGCCCAGGGTGCGGGCGTGGTAGTTCCAGATGCCGCGGACGATGCCGGGTGCCTGGGCCTCGGTGTAGTTGTTGGAGCCGGCGGTGTGGTGCACGGTCGCTGCGGTGGTTGGTTCGGAGTAGTACGGGGCCTGGCTGGACCCTGCACCCCACTGTGCGCGGGTGATCACCTTGGGCATGCCCCAGGTGTAGGAGTCCGCGACCGGGTTGATGCCGCCTTGGGTTTGGCCTTCGCCGCCGTCGAGGAAGACGGCCTGGAGGTCCTTGGCGGTGGTGGGTGCGCCGGAGTCGGTGCGGCCGCCGTCGAGAAGGTCAACGCCGCCGGTGGAGACCTGGACGCGCTTGGTTTTGCCCACGAAGATCGGTTCGGTGCCGAACGTGTCGCTGCCCTTCGGCGGGTCGATTGGGTCCATTTCGAACCATTCGGACCAGGTGCCGTCGGCCTGCTGGGAGCGGACGAATGCGGCGATGTCGCGGTCGCCGGTCCAGGTCAAGCCGACGATGGAGAAGTCGCGGTCGTTGGTGAACTCCTTGACCACGCGGCGTACTTCGCCTTCTTCGCCGCCTTGGGTGCGGATGGCGGCGTCGTCGACAGTGATGTTCGCGCCGGACGCGAAGGACTCGGACGCGGTGTACACCTCGGGTGCGCCGGCGCCGAGGGATTGGACGTGGAGGATGCGGTTGCCGCTGAACACTTGCGTAGCGACGAGAGCCACCACGAGGAGAACGGACACCACGGCAGGCAGGACTACGGCCCGGCGTGGTCGGACCGCACCGCCCTGAAGACTACGGCGTTGTTGCACGGTAAAACTCCTGACACTTCTTGTGAAAATAGTGGCAATTGTGACTGGAACGCAGTGTAGTGCAATTTAAAGTCTCAAGAAAGACTTGAGGCTTTTGTGGCGTGTCGCGGCGTGGTGTCGTCGATAAGCAACTGTGCGAAAATAGACCGCATGGCATACGACCTCATTGTTGTTGGATCAGGGTTCTTCGGCCTTACCGTGGCCGAGCAAGCGGCGAGCGAGCTGGGCAAACGCGTGCTGGTGGTGGAAAAGCGCAACCACATCGGCGGCAACGCCTACTCGGAGCAGGAGCCGGAAACCGGCATCGAGGTGCACAAATACGGCGCGCACCTCTTCCACACGTCGAACGAGCGCGTGTGGGAATACGTCAACCGCTTTACCTCGTTCACCGACTACCAGCACCGCGTGTTTGCGATGCACGACGGCACCGCCTACCAATTCCCCATGGGCCTCGGCCTGATCAATCAGTTCTTCGGCAAGTACTACTCGCCGGACGAAGCGAAGAAGCTCATCGAACAGCAGCGTGAAGGCCTCGACCCGGCCGCCGCGACCAACCTGGAAGAGCGTGGCATCGCCCTGATCGGCAAGCCGCTCTACGAGGCGTTTGTGAAGCACTACACCGCCAAGCAGTGGCAGACCGACCCGACTGACCTGCCGCCGGAGATCATCTCCCGCTTGCCAGTGCGCTACACCTTTAACAACCGTTACTTCAACGACAAGTACGAAGGCCTCCCCGTCGACGGATACGCCGCCTGGCTGGAGAAGATGGCGGAGCATGAGCTTATCGACGTCCGCACCGACACCGACTGGTTCACCGTCCGCGACGACATCCGCGCCGAAAACCCCGACGCACCGGTGGTCTACACCGGTCCGCTCGACCAGTACTTCGATTACGCCGAAGGCCACCTCGGCTGGCGCACCCTCGACTTTGAGCAGGAAGTGCTGAACACCGGCGACTTCCAGGGCACCTCGGTGATGAACTACAACGACGCCGACGTCCCCTACACCCGCATCCACGAGTTCCGCCACTTCCACCCGGAGCGCACCGAGTACCCCTCTGATCGAACGGTCATTGTCAAGGAGTACTCCCGCTTCGCCGAAGGCGACGACGAGGTCTACTACCCAATCAACACCCCGGAGGACCGCGCGAAGCTCGAGGCGTATCGACGACTCGCCGCGGAAGAATCCGAACAACACAACGTGCTGTTCGGTGGCCGTCTGGGTACCTACCAGTACCTGGATATGCACATGGCCATCGCGTCTGCACTGACCCTGTTCGACAACCAGCTCCGTCCGTTCTTCGAGTCCGGCGAGCCACTGTCCCAGCCGCGCGGCCACTAGGAGGTACTTGTGAGCGCTGAGATTTTCGTTCACCCCGACTGCCCCGACTGCACCGACGTGATCGCGCAGTTTAAGGCAGACCCGCAGGCCTTCGGCGACGCCGAACTTCTCGACGTCACCAACCTGCGCAACCTCAAACGCTTCCTCACCCTGCGCGACTCGCTTGACGGGTTCGCTGACGTGCGCGCCGCCGGCAAGATCGGTGTGCCGTCCAAGGTGATCGACGGCACGACGGTCGAGTTATAAACAACCCAAAACAACTCCAAACAACTATGCTGACCTGCTCGGATGGGCTGATTTCGGGCGAGTTTTGCGGTAAGTTGTTTCGGAGTTGTTTCAAACAACTTTGAAACAACTTTTGTTATTCTGAGCCCATGCTCGATTCGGGTTTTGAGGGTGTGGAGGAAGCGCTGTCGGCAATTGAGGCCGGAGATAGCGCTGGGAGCTGGGAATCCCAGGTACTGGATTTCAAGGAAGATCCTGCTGTCCACCCGATGAACAAGAACCCCGATGCGGGGCTTGTGGAGTTTCTTGTCGACGAGGTCATTTGTTTCTCCAACGCCGACGGCGGTGTCGCCTACATCGTCCTTGGCGTCAATGACAAGAAGGCAGGCCCTGCTGCGTTCACTGGCACCGATCGCTCATGCGACTGGTTGGTGGAAAAGATTTACAGCAAGACGCAGCCTCATATTCAGGTCGAAGCTTCTGAAATCGAGCGCTGCGGCAAGCGTTTGATTGCATTGCGCATCCCACGGGGGATGGCGCTGTATCAGCGTTCCAAAGGCCAAGCCAGTAAACGTGTCGGGAAAAACTGCGTCCCTCTGGGCGAGGATGAGCGTCGCAGTATTCACCTGTCCCGTTCGAACCCTGACCTGAGCGCTACTGCGTCTCGACGAAGCCCTGAAGATCTCGATCCTAAGGCAATCGAGCAGGCTAAAGCACTCCTTGCCAACCGGAAGCATGCCTTGGGTGATGACTCTCCTGTACCCCAGACGAGTCTTGAACTCTGCAGTGAGTTGGGATTGTTTACGCCCGATGGCGCGCTGACCTTTGCGGCAGAAATTCTCTTCATGCAGCCGCTGCGCAACCGGACGGTCGTGCGACACTTGCTTCGCGACGTGCCCAGTGGCGATCCGAAAGTCACCGAGATCTCCGCACCGTTGATTACTGCATCAGAACAGCTTCGTGCGTTGATTAAGGCTCACACGTCGCAGGAAATTGCGCGAGTGCAACTCCCGAACGGGCAAGAGTTTCCCATTCCGGCGTTTCCTGCGGCTGCTGTAGACGAAATTGTTTCCAACGCATTCGCGCACCGCGACTGGGGAGCGACCACTGCAATCGTTGTTGATCAGTCTCCGACCAGTCTGACCGTTTGGTCTCCTGGTGGTCTCCCTGTCGGCGTGCCTGAGGAAAGGATTCTGACCACCCAATCGATCCCGCGTAACCCGATTCTGATGGGTGCATTGCGGCGGTTGGGCCTCGCTGAAGAGTCTTCGCGAGGCTTCGATCGCATGTGGGTCTCCATGCTCGCCAGTGGTAGACAAGCGCCTAGTCTGAATGCCGATGGACCGTTTGTGGAGGTCACGTTGCCCGCCGGAAACGTCGATTCGGCTTTTATTAAGTCGCTGTACCTGCTGCGTGCTGAGTTCGGAGAGGCGATATTCAATAGCGTAAATGGGCTCTTAGTGGCGCGTCATCTGGCGAACAACCAGATTTTGATGACGTCCACGGCGGCCCGACTCATGCAAGTCCCGGAAGCGCAGGCCCAAGAATACTTGGGGTGGTACGCAAGTCAGGGCTTCCTAGAACCTTTGCGGGATGCCCCCGAGTGGATATTGTCTGCTCGAGCACGGACGGCGTTTGAGGAAAACGGTTCCACTGTGATTGCATCCGTGACTACCGAGGACTGGATCGTTGCTCAGTTGCGCGAGGGGAAGTCCCTGAACGCTCGTGAGGTTGCGAATGAACTCGGCGTCGAGCGTGAATCAGTGAGCCGAATCCTTCGCCACCTTCGGGACCTAGGGAAAGCGAAAATCGCCGACGGGAGCCCAACGCGAGGCCCGAGTGTCCGTTGGGTTTCGGTATAAACAACTCAAAACAACTCGAAACAACTATTGTGACCTGCGTCGATGGTTTAATTTCGGGTGAGTTTTGCGAAGAGTTGTTTCATAGTTGTTTCAAACAACTCCGCAGCCGGGTGGCTAGGCGCTCGGGACCGGGGCGACGAAGGCGGACACGAGGTACCGGTTGATGTCAGGGCGGTTGATGATGCCCGCGCCCGTGCCGTCACCGGTCTTAAAGGCGACTAGCCGTTTGGCCGGCTACACGGGCGCCGGGACTGCTCACCTCAATGCTTTCCTTAGGATAGGCAAGCCTATATAGTTTGCGGGGTGAGTTTTAGACCTTTCCTTGCAACCGTCGTCCGCAGTGAACGCATTGCGCCGAGTTTCCAGCGGGTGACGTTCACCGGGGTCGACGACATGGGACCCGCCGTTCCTATCAGGGATTTGCGTATCAAGCTACTGATCCCGCCTGTCAGTGGTCTGTTCGAGCTTCCGGAAGAGGGGTGGTGGGAGACGTGGCGTGCGATGCCGGAGCATATGCGCGGACACCTGCGTACCTATTCCATTCGGGAGTTCCGGCGAAGTGCTGAAGGTCCTGACGAATTGGATGTGGATTTTGTTTTGCACAGCGATAGTCCCGGTCCCGCCTCGGCGTGGGCGCAGGACGCACACCCTGGGCAGCAGCTGCTGATTATTGGACCAACCCGCGACGATGATTCCGGTGTTGGTATTGAGTTTGACCCCGGATCTGCTGCGATTGTGCGTCTTTACGGCGATGAAACCGCGTTGCCTGCAATGGCTCGTATCTTGGGGGATTGGCCCGAGGGGCTCGCCGGTTCGGTTGATATTGAGGTGCCCGCCGGTAATCATCTGCCCATCGACTCCCCTTCACAGGTTGATATCCGTTGGCACTTTCGTGAAGAGGGTGACTTCGACTACGGAGGCTTGCTTCTCGCGCAGCTGAAACAGGAAGTTGGATCCCGTTGTGTCTCCGCTTCGTTGGAAACTGGAAAGCCTGGTTTTGTGGATGAAGCCCAGCTCGATGAAGTCTGGGAGACACCCACGTATTCCAGCAGTGGTGAGTCCATAGCTTCCACGCCGGATACCGTGGGACATACCTATGGACATACCTATTACTGGATCGCTGGGAAGAATACGGCTGTGACGGCCATGCGGCGGCTTCTGGTGGGGGAGGCGGGAGTGCCTCGTCATCACGTGTCGTTCATGGGGTACTGGCGGTAACGGAGTTACAGCGTGACTAAACGTGTTGGGCTTGTCGCCCTCCTTGTGATTTCCACTGTGTGTGCAGCGCTGGTGTCGCTGTTGATCGGGGCGCGCGAAATGGGTTTCGAGGCGACGGTGAGCGCGGTTCGTGATGGACTCATGCTGGCGTTCTCGGATGCAGACGAACAGCCTGAGGCGTCCAGCGATGAGGCGAAGATCATCGCGCAGCTCCGTGTTCCGCGCACTCTGCTTGGTCTGCTGGTGGGAGCAGCGCTGGGCACTGCGGGCGCACTGCTGCAGGGACACACCCGAAACCCGTTAGCAGACACAAACCTGCTCGGCGTCGGGCCTGGCGCGGCGCTTGCTGTGGCAGCAGCCATTTCCTTTCATGGGTCAATGACGGTATTGGGCACTGTCGGGGTGGGATTTCTCGGGGCGATACTTGCGGTAGCGCTTGTGTTCGTGCTCAGCATGAGAAGCCTGGGATCTACGCCGATCACGGTGGTGCTTGGTGGTTCCGCGTTGGGTGCGGTTTGTTCTGCGCTGACGAGCGGCATCGTACTGACGCATACGCGAAGCCTTAATGAGATGCGGTTTTGGACAGCGGGTGCTATCGCCGGACGCGATATGCAGGTGGTCACGGTCCTTGCTCCCGTGATTGTTCTTGGGCTCGTGGGCGCCTTTGCTTCAGCGAATCAGCTAAACCTCCTGAACTTGGGGGATGACGTTGCAAATGCACTTGGCGTCCGAGTTTCTATCGCGCGGACCTTGGGTATCGTCCTGGTTGCATTGCTTACTGGCGCAGCGGTGGCTGGAGCCGGACCGATCGGGTTCGTTGGCCTGGTTGTTCCGCACCTCGTGCGTAGCCTCACCGGCCCGGACTACCGCTGGGTGCTGCCGTGTTCCGCGCTGGCTGGGGCGACGTTGCTCTTGTTTGCTGACGTTATTGGTCGCGTCATCGCGCGCCCTGGAGAATTACAGGTGGGCATCACACTCGCCTTCGTTGGGGCCCCATTTGCACTGCATATCTTGCGGAAGGGGACGAAACTCTGATGCGGGTTTTCGCGATAAACACTGCTCTTGCGGTGCTGGCCCTAGCCGCTGCCCTCGGGGGCGTGATGGTTGGAGATTTCGAGCTATCGGTTCGAGACGTAGTTTCCGCTCTCATGGGCCAAACGGCAGAGCTGACCCGGACTGTAGTTCTCGAGTGGCGCCTGCCACGAGTGGTCACGGCGCTGGGGGTAGGTGCTGCGCTGGGCTTTGCCGGGGCAATTTTCCAGACCATTACAAGGAACCCACTGGCGAGTCCGGACATCTTGGGGGTCACCTCGGGTGCCTCCGCTTTCGCGTTGACCGCGCTACTCGCTGGTGGAAGTGCCGGGATGATGCTGCGTGTATTGGGCGTGCCGCTCAGTGCATTCCTCGGGGGACTGACCGTATCTGCGGCAATCTGGTGGCTGAGTCGTGGTGCTGGACTAGGGTCTTTCCAGCTTGTCTTCGCCGGCATCATCATCAATGCGCTGGCGATGGCCTACAACTCGTTCCTGCTTGTTCGTGCTGACTATCGAGATGTAGGCAAGGCGCAGGCGTGGGTGACCGGTTCGGTGGGTTCTTCTAGTTGGCACGACGCCATCGCTGTACTCATTGCACTGGCGGTCGTCATTCCACTATTGCGGTGGGTAGCCTTCAAGCTTGAGGCACTCTCTTTGGGGGAGGACACTGCTGCTGGTCTCGGGGTAGAGCCCCGGCGTACCCAGCTGATCCTCATGCTAATGGCTGTAATGCTGGCATCGATGGGCATTGCGGCATCTGGGCCGATAGCCTTCGTGGCGTTTGTCGCACCACAGATTGGACGCAAGATCACACATGCAGCAACGCCGCCATTAGGAACCGCGATGCTTACTGGCGCGGCGATCGTATCCGTCGCTGACTTGGCGGTGCGAACCCTGGTGCCGGGGAATCTGCCGGTGGGAATAGCCACAACTGCAATTGGTGGCGCAGTGCTGCTTTACACGCTGTTGCGTGCAACACGAAAGGTGTCCATATGATGCTTCAGGTCCGAAATCTTAAGGTAAGTTATGGCGCTTCCGTCATCCTCAAGGGCATTGATTTCGACGTGTCCAAAGGCGGAATCACCACAATCATCGGCCCAAACGGTTGTGGCAAGTCAACGCTGTTGCGTGCTGTGGCAGGGCTTCTTACGCGTGACTGCGGCACGGTAACGCTGAACGGCGTGGACATGGCGAATCTGAAGCGCCGCGAGATTGCGCGTCAGCTTGCAGTGTTGCCACAGACTCCGGTGGCTCCCGAGGGGCTGACAGTGCATGATTTGGTTGGCCGTGGACGCCACCCACATCGATCTTGGTTGCGACAGAGCTCGGCTGAGGATTCACGTGTGGTCGATGAGGTGATGGAACTGACCAATATCACGGAGTTTGCAAACCGTCCGCTCGAGCGACTTTCTGGTGGTCAGCGTCAGCGCGCTTGGATTGCGATGGTCTTAGCTCAGGAGACTCCGCTCGTGTTGTTGGACGAGCCTACGACCTATCTCGACTTGTCTCACTCTGTCGAGGTCTTGTCACTCGTACGTCGTCTCGCTGATCAGGAGGGGAGAACCGTGCTTATGGTGCTGCATGACTTGAACCTCGCTGCACGCTACTCAGATCAACTCATCGTGATGCAGCGTGGCGAGGTGGAAGCGGTCGGTGCGCCCGCCGAGGTGCTCACCGAGTCCTTACTGGACCGTGTTTTTCATCTGCCTGCTGTCGTGACAACAGACCCAGTAAATGGGGGCCCACTGGTTGTCCCCCGGTAAGCACCACTTCCGCCTGGTGTTCTAGAGCGACTTTTTGATTTGATCGATTGCGTACGGGATCGTGAGGGGGTTCGGCATGCTCATTGCGTTGGCGGTATCTGTGTCTAACCAGTAGACCCCGCCACGCTTATTCACATCGAGGTCCATGAAGGTGGCGTCGTTCTTCAGAGCATCGATTGCGCCGTAGTAGTCCAGCACGAAGAGGTAATCCACGTCGTTGAAGTCGGCGTAGTTCTCGGGGGACCAGTCAAGGAAGAAGCTGGAGCCATCGCCGTTGAACTTCTCCGGGATCTTGAACCCTAGTTTTTCGATGAAGGAGCCGCGGCCGTCGCCCGAGGTGTAGACGCCAAACTTTCCGTCGTAAGGCATGCCGATTACCGCTGTTTTGCCTTGCAACTCGGGGTGCGCTTCACGGAAATCCTGGAAGGCCTTCTCGGAGTCGGCGATGAGCTTTTCGCCTTCGGCCTCCTTATTCAACGCCTTGGAGATTTCCTTAATCTGTTCGTCCCATGGCACCTGCCAATCTTGGTACTCATCCGAGTGGAAGGTGGTTGGTGCAATCTGCTCGAGTAATGCCCTCTTATCGGCTTCGAGGCCGCTATTCACTGCAATGATCTTTGTCGGGTTGAGCGAGGCAACTTGTTCGGCAGTGTCAGTACTGAACTCGGTGGTCGTGTCCCGGAGCGGGTTTGGTTCGACTGTGAGCTTGTCCTTGGCCCACGGTCCAAGTCCGGAAGGGTCCCCCGTACCTTCCTGTTGCCAGGTGGCGTAACCAACCGGTTGTTCGCCCAGGGCAAGGACCGTATCGACGTCGCCGAGGCCCATTGTCACAATGCGCTCCTCTGACCCGTTGGCATCGGAAGTTTCGGGAGCGGTTGTTGAATCGCTTGATCCGCTGGAGCAGCTGGCAAGCATGAGCGCCGCAGTGAACGTGGCTGCGATCCCCTTCAGGGCGCGAGAGGTAAAGAGTGCCAAGGTTGCACCTTTCGTAGGTGGTCAAAAAGTTTCACGTTAGGTCTCCCTGACCTAACGTGATTACTCTAAGGCATGCCTTACCTAAGTGACAATCCTTGTCTGGGCGCTCGGGACCGGGGCGACGAACGTCGAGACGAGGTACCGGTTGATGTCGGAGCGGTTGATGATGCCAACCACCGTGTCGTCATCGGTGCCGAACTCGGCCGAGTCGTTGTGGGCAAGCAGCGCATATGGGGTGGTGAAGGCCGGGACGGAGTCGCCGATGACGTCCAACACGTCGCCGGCGGAAGCCGATATCGGATTTCTGTGAATTCAGCAGATGGGCGAGGAACCAGCGTCAGCGTCGTAAGCTGAGCCAGCGTGGGAACGTTTATTGCGCTAATCGGATTGTTGCTGGCCACCGTCATTGTCGCTGCGGTTGGTGAGCGCACGGGCATTCCGTGGCCGGCGCTGCTGACCATCGTGGTGGCGCCGGTGATTTTCATTCCAGGCATTGACACGGTGTCCATTGACACACACCTGATCTTGCCGATCTTCCTGCCGCCACTGCTGTGGTCGCTGGCCAGGCGCACGAGTTGGGGTCAGATCGGCTCGCAGCTCAACGTGGTGCTGACCATGTCGGTCATCCTGGTGTTCCTTACTATCGCGGCGCTGACGGCGACGGCGATGTGGATCCTGCCGGGTGTGAGTCTGGCTACCGCGATGGTGTTGGCGGCGGCGATCGCCCCGCCGGACCCAGTCGCGGTCGACGCGGTGGCGGGACCGGCTGGCATTCCGAAGCGCATCACCGGAACGTTGCAGACGGAGGGGCTGTTTAACGACGCCGCCTCGATTGTCACCTTCAACATTGCCATGGCTGCGGTGATTGCAGAGGGTGAAGTGGACTTCACCAAGGGATTCGTTGAGTTCCTTTATGCCGCGGCGGTTGCTGTGGTGGTGGGGTTGATCGTCGGCAGGCTAGCTGCGCTGTTTGCAAACTCGGTGCCAGATTCCGTGATCCGTACCGCGTTTACGTGGGTGCTGCCGTTCGCCATCTATGCGGGTTGTGAGGCGATCCACGCTTCGGGCGTGATCGCGATCGTGATCGCCGCGGTGGAGTTGTCGTCGCGCTCCACGATGACAGCGGAGGACCGCCTGACCGGTCACTCGTTCTGGGAAACAGTGGAGCTGCTGTTCACGGGCGTGGCGTTCGGGTTGATCGGCATGAGCGTGCGTGATGCTATCGACACCGCCGGCACCTACATTTGGCCCGCCGTACAAGTCGGCGTGGTGCTCTCCGTCGTCGCATTTGTGGTGCGTCTGGCCTGGATGTGGGTGCTGTACAAGTTGAACGTGCGCAAGGGTCGCACGCACGTGTCGCCACTGCGCCTGCAGGAGGTGCTCCTGATGGCGTGGTCTGGCATGCGCGGTTTGGTCACGTTGGCGCTGGTGTTGGCTATCCCGCCGTCGGCAACCGAGTACCACCACGAACTGTCCGTCATTGCGTTGACGGTGCTGACCTGCACGATGGTGATCCCCGGCCTCATGCTGCCATGGCTGGTGCGGAAGATGGACCTGCAAAAAGGCCCAGAAGCAGACCGGGCAATTGAAGAATTGAACCAGCGGGCGTACGCGGCGGCGCACAAGGCGGTGCGCGAACACGGCGAGGAGCATGCGCCGGAGGCGTACACGATGGTGCAGGAGTGGTTGAACTCGATTACGGAGCAGCGCCTGCAGGATCCGGAAAGCACTGACGAGCGCATGGCAGCTTTCGAGCGCGCTCGCGAAAGCGCGATTGAAATGCAGAAGGTTGCGCTTAAGGCGGCGAGCTCCGAGTTGCACCGGGCGCGCCGGGAGCGCCAGTACAACCCGGCGGATGTGGACGCGGTGCAGGCGGACCTCGACCGGCTCATTTTGGCCAGCAAGCGAAACGTGCTCGCACGCCCAAGCCAGATGGTGAAGTGGGAGCCCTAGTTGCTAATCGACGACCACATCCGCCATCGCATATAACGTCTCCCGCGCCGCCTTGAACGCCTCCGGTGTGGCGGCGAACTCGGCTGCACGCGCAATGGCGGAGTTGAGCAGCGCGATATCCACGGCTGATACGCCAGGGCAAAAGTCCGCCACGATGGTGCGGAATCCGGCGTGGGAGCGTTGCACGTTGTCGTCGGCAAACGCCTCCGGGAAGTTCTTCGCCGCCGCCATGAGTGGGCCGTGGCCACCATGCGCGAAGAGGTCCAGGGTGGCGTCCACGTAGGCACGCATGCGCTGGTGGGGTTCCGGAGGGGCGTTTTTAATCTTGGCCTCGAGTTCGGCGTTCCACTCGTCGGTGGCCGCGATGAGGAGCTGGACCAGCAGGTCGTGTTGGGATTTTGCATACCGGTACACGCTGGGTCGCGCGAGACCGACCGCGGCAGCCACCTCCGCCAGGGTGGGCACCTTGCCGTGGTTTTCGACGATGAGGCGCTCGGCGGCGTCAAGCACCGCGCGGTGTTGTACGGCGCGGTGCTCGGCGACGGTGTCCTCAGTAATCTTCGGCATGCCCCTGAGTCTACGGAGTGGTTATTTCGTTTCGGTGAGACATGTTTCCGCCGACTATCTCGCAGAATTTCAAAGTGCGGAACGAAATCGTTTCAAAATGTCGAACAAAACCGTTTCAAAGTGTCGAATATGCTGGTGGGAGGTATAGTTTTGGCATGTCAAACTCATACATTCCAAGGCTTGCGGATGGCCAACTCGAAAGCGCTCTTCGTCGCCAAGGTGGAGTGCTCATTCAAGGGCCGAAGGGCTGCGGGAAAACGGAAACCGCGAGCCGGCAGGCCGGGAGTGTCTTGAATGTTGAAACTGATCCGAGCGTCCCGCTGGCGATGGCGACCGATCCACGTGTACTGCTCGAAGGTGGCACCCCTCGCCTCGTCGACGAGTGGCAATTGCAACCGCGTCTTTGGGGTTTTGCGCGGCAGGAGATTGATTCTCGTAAGGCGAAGGGACAGTTCATCTTCACGGGTTCCACCGCTCCGGGAGTGGACGCAACCCGCCATTCTGGTGCTGGAAGATTTGCGCGCCTAACGATGTCGACGATGACCCTGTTCGAGTCGGGAGAGTCGGACGGTTCCGCTTCCCTCAGTGAGATTGCTGCGGGCAATGCGCCTCAGTTTGCAACTCCTGCCTTGACGCTGACTGAGCTTGCTGAGCGAATGTGTCGCGGAGGCCTTCCTTACAACGCGGACCTTTCCTTGGATGACGCGATAGAGAACGTCCGTGATTACGTGCAGACGGTCGCCGATGTGGATATCCACACTGTGGGTGAAGTCTCGCGAGACTCGGAGCGTGTGCGCAGGATAATGCAGTCCATCTCTCGCGCGGTTGCTACAGAGGTTGATCTGCAAACAATTGCGACTGATATCGACATGCATCGTGAAACCGCACGTGATTATCTCGACGCGTTATCGCGGATCTTTATTTCGGTGGATCAGCCAGCGTGGTCTACGCACCTTCGGTCGAAAGCAACCTTGCGCAAGTCACCCAAGCGTCACCTCGCGGACCCGTCCTTTGCGATGGCTGCACTTGAGCGCGGTCCTCAGCAACTGTTGCAGGATCCGCGCTACTTTGGGCAGCTTTTCGAGTCGCTCGTTTTCCACGAGCTTCGCGCACTGACTGGCAAGACGGTGTACCACGCTCGGCTAAACACGAAGCTTGAGGTTGATGCGGTGGTGAACTACGAAGGCGTCGACATCCTGGTTGAGGTCAAGCTTGGGTACACGCCGGAAATTCTCGATCACGCGGCAGACACCCTTAAGAGGTTTGACGAACAGCTTGAACAGGACACCGTGTTGCTCGTTGTCACCTCTGGTGGGCCTGCACACCGTCGAGCGGACGGTGTGGTGGTTGTGCCGATCGGGGCGCTAGGCCCGTAGCCGAACCACTTACCGCCCGTCGCCGAACTCGCGCTTGAAGTTGTCGTCCCAGTCCACGTCGGGTTGGGAGTCGAAGTAGTGCTGCTCCAGGTTGGGTGCGTCGTTGCTGCCTTGAACTCCCATGATCAGGAACACGGCACCGGCGATGGCGCCGAAGATGCCAACGAACACGGCGGTTGCGCCGGAAAGGAACGAAAAGGACAGCACACAGATGGCGATGAGGATTGCGCCGATGGTGTAGTTGCGGGCGGGCGTGCCGGGGGTGCGGTGTTCATTGGGGGCGCCGAGTGGCGAGCGATCAACCGAGTTTCCCCCGAGACATCCGCCACCCTGTCCGCCGCCAGTTCCACTCCGGTCTCCAGATCCCCCGATGGGGAGGCCGTCGGCGTCGTAATCGCCGTTGTAGTTGTAAGGCTTCATGGCGAAGAGCCTACGGGAGTTGGCCGGTGAGGCGGTCGAGTCGGGCTTTGCTGGGGCCGTCGAGGCCAGTGATGGTGACGGTTTTGCCGCGGTTGTGGAACTTCTGGGTAATGGAGTCGAGGGTGGCCACGGTGGAGGCGTCCCAGATTTCGGCGTGGCTGAGATCGATGATGATGTGGTCGGCGTCGTCGGCGTAGTCGAAGGCGTAGACCAGGTCGTTGCTGGATGCCCAGAAGAGTTGGCCGTGGATGCGGTAGGTGCGGGTGTCGATGCGGCCGTCGCCATCAGTGTCGAGCTCCGCCACCTTCTCTACCGACGCGAGGTGGGCGACGCGGCGGGCAAACATGATCATGGCGGTGACCACGCCGAGCACCACGCCGACGGCGAGGTTGCTGGTGATCAAGGTGGCGGCAACGGTGACCACCATGACGATGGTTTCGGACACCGGCATGAGTTTGAGGGTGCGCGGGTGGATGGAGTGCCAGTCGATCGTGCCAAGGGAGACGACGATCATGATGGCGACGAGCGCGGCCATCGGGATGATGCCCACAACATCGCCGAACGCCAGCAAGAGAACCAGCAGGAACACGCCTGCGAGCAGGGTGGACAGGCGGGTGCGGGCGCCGGCTTCGCGGGAGTTGATCAGGGTTTGGCCGATCATGGCGCAGCCACCCATGCCGCCGAAGAGGCCGGTGACGATGTTGGCCACGCCCTGGCCCCAGGATTCGCGGGTTTTGTCGGAGTGGGTGTCGGTGATGTCGTCGACAAGTTTTGCGGTCATGAGCGATTCCAACAGGCCCACGATTGCCATAGCCAGCGCGTACGGCGCGATGATCTGGAACGTCTCCCACGTCAGCGGCACATGCGGGATCATCATGGCGGGGAAGGAGCGGGGTAGTTCGCCCATGTCGGAGACGGTGGGCACGGTGATGCCGGCAAGCACAACCACGACGGTCAGCACCGCGATGGTAACCAGCGGGGCGGGGACCGCGTTGGTGATTTTCGGCCAGAACACCATGATGAGCAGGCCGGCGGCGGTGAGCGCGTAGACGGGCCAGGCGACGTCGATAAGGTGCTGCATCTGCGCAGCGAAGATGAGGATGCCGAGGGCGTTGACAAAACCAACCATGACTGAGCGCGGGATGAAGCGCTGCAGTTTCGCCACGCCGAGTGCCGCCAGGATGATTTGGAACACGCCGGCGAGCAGCACGGTGGCGATGAAGTAGTCCATGCCGTACTCGCGCGAGATGGGTGCGATGACGAGGGCGACTGCGCCGGTTGCGGCGGAGATCATCGCCGGCCGCCCGCCGGTAAACGCGATGGTCACAGCCATGGTGGCGGAGGCGAACAGGCCGACGGCGGGGTCGACGCCGGCCAGGATCGAAAACGCGATGGCCTCGGGGATCAGGGCGAGTGCGACGGTGAGCCCGGCAAGTACTTCACGACGAAGCCGCGTCCCCGAAGAAAACGCATAACGAAACGACGCAACCACCCCGGTCGGGGCGTGCTCGAGAGATGCAGACATGCCTGTGCTTTCCGTTCGCTTTCCGTTCAAAAACGTTGTGACAACCGTGGCAACCGTAGCCCACGGCGCCGACATCGGCCGACACCCCGCGAGCCACAGCGGGAGATTCGGCGCCCAGCGATTACGCTTAACTCCGACTGCCCACAATAGAAAGTGAGAGCTGTGGAAACGAGCAACAACCTCGCGGTAGACACGCTTGCGCGTGTGCTGATGCCGAAGAAGGGCGAGCCGCACGACGTGCGCATGCTGTACCTGATCGAGCAGGAGCAGAACAAGCAGCGCCTGCGCTGGTCGGACCGGACGAGTTTTGAGGTTCCGGCGGGCAACGAGGTTTCCTTCGAGACCTACTTCAATGCGTTCCCGGCGAGCTACTGGCGCCGCTGGTCGCAGCTGGACACCGTCGTCCTGGCGATGACGGTTCAGGGCCGCGCGACGATTTCGGTGTACCGCTCGAAGCACGACGGCACCCGCATCAGCGTGACCAATGTGGACGCGACCGGCTACACGGAGATCCCGCTGAAGCTCAGCAACTTCGAGGACGGCGGCTGGCTGTGGTTCGACATCACCGCCGAGGAGGACACGCGCATCAGCGATGCGGCGTGGTGCTCCCCGCAGGAGCCTAAGGAGCAAGTGCTTGACGACGGCACCGTGGTCCCACCCCAACCCAAACAGGTCGCCGTTGGCATCCCCACGTTTAACCGTCCCCGGGATGCGGTCAACGCGTTGCATGCGTTGGCTGAGGACCCGTACGTGGAGGCGTCGATTAGCAATGTGCTCATGCCCGACCAGGGCAACCAGCACCCGGCGGACGAGCCGGACTTCGCCGAGGCAGAGAAGAATCTCGGTGGCAAACTGCAAATTTTCCACCAGGGCAACCTGGGCGGCTCCGGCGGCTACTCGCGCATCATGTACGAGGCGCTCAACAGCACCGACGCGCCGTTCATCCTGTACATGGACGACGACATTGCCATCGAGCCGGACTCCATCGTGCGCTCCGTGCAGGCCGCGCGCTACGCCAAGCAGCCGATCCTGGTCGGCGGCCAGATGCTGAACCTGCAGGACCGGAGCCAGCTGCGCACCACCGGCGAGACCGTCGACCCGAACATCTTCATGTTCTCTGCAGCCAAGCACGCCGTGTACGACCACGACTTTGCCAAGTACCCACTCGGCTACGTGGGCACCGAGGAAGAGGATCTGGATCCGCGCAAGACCACCTCGCGCCCGCTGCACCGCCGCATCGACGTGGACTACAACGGCTGGTGGATGAACCTGTTCCCGCGCGTCGTCGCAGAGAAGATGGGCCTGCCGCTGCCCCTGTTTATTAAGTGGGACGACAACGAGTACGCCCTGCGCGCCAAGGAAGCGGGCTTCCCAACCGTCACCTGGCCGGGCGTTGCCATCTGGCACATGGCCTGGGCCGACAAGGACGACGCCATCGACTGGCAGGCCTACTTCCACATGCGCAACCGCCTCATCGTCGCCTCCATCTACGGACCGGACAACCCCGAGGCGATGCTGAAGAACATGCAGAAGTCCACGGCGAAGCACTACTTCTGCATGGAGTACTCCACCATCGCCATCCAGAACGAAGCAATGCGTGACTTCCTGAAGGGCCCGGACCAACTCTTCGACATCCTCGAATCCTCGTTGCCGCGCATCCAGAAGATCCGCAGCGAGTACTCCGACGCGCAGGTCCTGCCGTCCGCGACCGAACTGCCCACACCCACCGGCGCGCCGGGCGTGCCGACGAACAAGATCGGCGGCCGCCTAGCCAAGGTGAAGAAGATCCCGTGGGCCGTCAAGGCACTGCTGCACCTGCGTAAGGACGAAGACCGCACCCACTGGGATGCCCCGCAGTTAAACCTCACCGCGGAGGAAGCCCGCTGGTACACCCTGGCACGCGTGGACTCGGCAACCGTGTCTACCGCCGGCGGCACCGGCGTGGCCTTCCGCAAGCGCGACAAGGCCCTCGCCGACAAACTCGTCGAGGAACAAAAGCAGCTGCGCGCCGACATCAAGCAGCGCTGGCCGGAACTCAAGCGCATCTACCGCGACGCGCGCGAAGACCTGACCAGCCACGACAACTGGGGGAAGGTGTTCGATGCCCAGTAAGGAAACAGACCTGCTCGTCGCCATCCAGGACGCGCTGTATTCTCCCGCCACCGCCAAAGGCGCCCGTGTGCTCTCATACTTCGGTGAGCACGACCTGGGCTGGCTAGGCGTTGCGATGGCTGGCGCCATCGCAACGAGCATCGGGGACGTCGATAAGCAACGGCGCTCAAAGTGGCTCGCACTCGGCGTCGGCACCTTCGCCGCGCACGCCGCAACCGTGGTGCTCAAGCGCATCGTGCGACGCCCACGCCCCAACGACCCACGAGTGAAAATCGGGGTGGGAACGCCGTCGCAACTGTCCTTCCCATCCTCGCACGCCGCGAACACGGGTGCCGCCGCCGCGCACCTGGCTAACATCACCGGCAAGAAGTGGCCGTGGCTGCTGGTGCCCGTAATGATGCTGTCGCGTAACGTGCTCGGCGTCCATTACCCGACCGACACCCTCGCCGGCGCACTGCTCGGCGCGGGGACGGCGAAGGCCGTGATTGAAGCGGAGAAGAGGATTTAAGTGGCACACACGCAAGAACCTATCGACGAGCCGCTGCTGAAGTCTGAACCCCACACCTCAGGTGTGGACCAGGTGATGAAGAAAACCCCACCGAAGAACCTCGTCGACGCGATGATCAAGGGGTTGCGCCCCAAGCAGTGGGTGAAAAACGTCCTCGTGCTGGCGGCACCGTTGGCTGCCGGCGCGGAAGCATTCACCCGCCACACCGTGGTGGACATCCTGCTGGCGTTCATCGTGTTCTGCTTCGGTGCGTCCTCGATCTACCTGATCAACGACGCCCGCGACGTCGAGTCGGATCGTCGCCACCCGACGAAGCGTTTCCGCCCGATCGCCTCCGGCATGCTGCCGATCAACCTGGCCTATGCCATGGCCGCGCTGCTTATCGTGGCGGCGCTCGGCCTGTCGCTGCTGGCCACCGACGGCGCTGCACTGGCCTGGGTCATCGGTATTTATATTGCGCTGCAACTCGGCTACTGCTTCGGCTGGAAGCACATCCCGGTCATCGACATCGCCCTGGTGTCCTCCGGCTTCATGCTGCGCACCATGGCCGGCGGTGTCGCTGCCGACATCGAGCTGTCGCAGTGGTTCCTGCTGGTCGCCGCGTTCGGTTCCTTGTTCATGGCTTCCGGCAAGCGCTATGCAGAACTGCTGCTGGTCAAGGAAACCGGCGCGGAGATCCGCCGCTCGCTGCAGGGCTACACCGAAACCTACCTGCGCTTCGTCTGGACCCTGTCCGCCACCGCCGTGGTCATGTCCTACGCACTGTGGGGCTTCCAGCTTTCCAACTCCGTCGAGGGCACCGCCGCCATCTGGTACCAGGTATCCATGGTGCCGTTCGTGATCGCGATCCTGCGCTACGCCTCCGTGGTCGACGGCGGCCAGGGCGGTGCACCCGACGAGATCGCCCTCGAGGACCGAGTGCTGCAGCTTCTCGCCGCAGCTTGGATCTTCTGCATCGTCATGGCGGTCTACGTTGTGCCGAACTTAGGTTGGTAGGACAAAACGCAGTAACATCTGCGCAATGACTAAAAACGCCCGCATCTCCGCGCTCGCCGCAGCCGTGGTGGCGGGCGTTGCCGCATTCTGGGGCGGTTGGACCCGCCGCTGGATGTCCGACGACGGCCTGATCGTCCTGCGCACCGTGCGCAACCTGCTGGCCGGCAACGGTCCGGTGTTCAACGCCGGCGAGCGCGTCGAGGCCAACACCTCCACCCTGTGGCAGTACCTGATCACGCTGTTCGGGTGGCTCACGGATGCGCGCCTGGAAAGCATCGCCATGTGGCTGGCGCTGCTGTGCACCGCCGCAGCCGCCGCTACCGCCGCGTACGCCTCCGGCAAGTTCTGGGGCAGGGTCGGCCCCGTCATCCCGTTCGGCATCATCATTTATGTTGCGCTGCCGCCCGCGCGCGACTTTGCCACCTCCGGGCTCGAGTGGGGCATGTCGCTGCTGTGGATCGCCATCTGGTGGGCGGCACTCGTCGCCTGGGCCGAGGACCCGGTCAAGCGTCGCGCGCCCTACGCCGGCTACTTCCTCGCGTTCTGGTCCGGCCTGTCCTGGCTGGTCCGCCCCGAACTCGCGCTCTACGGCGGGGTGGCAGGCATCATGCTCATCGCGTTTAGCCCCCGCAAAACGCTAGGCATCCTCGCCGTAGCGCTGCCGGTGCCCGCCGGCTACCAACTGTTCCGCATGGGCTACTACGGCCTGATCACCCCGCACACCGCGGTGGCCAAGTCCGCCAGCGGCTCTGAATGGGCCCGCGGCTGGGAGTACTTTGCGGACTTCTTCGGCTACTACTGGCTGGCCCTGCCTCTCCTCGGCGCTGCTGCGGTGGCGGTGTGGTTGTTGTGGGGTGCGAGGGGGCGTCGATTAGCAATTGTGTGTTTGACCACCGGCGTTGCACTCGCGCACATGCTGTACGTACTGCGCGTCGGCGGCGACTTCATGCACGGCCGCATGTGGCTGCTGCCCCTGTTCGCGCTGCTGCTGCCAGTGATGGCGGTGCCGTACACCAAGGTCACCGCCGCCGTCGGTACCGCGCTTGTCGTGTGGGCCAGCGTGATCGTCCTGCGCGCGCATCCCATCGACTGGGAGCCATACAACAACGGCGAAAAGGAACTCGGCATTGTCGACGAGCGCGACTTCTGGACCATGGCCGTCGGCCGCGACGCCGGCGACCCACCCCTGTACGCCGAAGACTTCCTCGGCTCGAAACTCATGTGGGACTGGAACGAGGCCATCGAGCAAGGCCTCGACGAGGACGCCGCCCAGATCAGCCTCGCTATCGTCACCGCCGAGCCGGAGCGCTACAAGTGGTTTGTGCGCG
Organism: Corynebacterium sp. HMSC034E11; assembly: GCF_001835905.1. Taxonomy (NCBI): domain Bacteria; kingdom Bacillati; phylum Actinomycetota; class Actinomycetes; order Mycobacteriales; family Corynebacteriaceae; genus Corynebacterium; species Corynebacterium sp. HMSC034E11. The sequence continues at coordinate 51,123 of NZ_KV826382.1, read as the reverse complement.
AGCGCCAGCCCGACGCAACCGACCAGCGCGATCTGGAGCTGACCGCCTACATGGTCAACCTTGGCATGACCAGCATGAACTCGCCGCTGAACACGCGCATCCTGGACACGGTCGGCCTGGCCACCCCGATTGCCGCGCGCATGCCGCGGGTGCCGGACGGGCGCATCGGCCACGACAAGGAACTGGGCCTGGAGTGGCAGGTGGCGGACACGGATGCGGATTTGGACAAGTTGCCGGAGTTCGTCGATAAGCAAAAAGCGCAGGACGCGCGCGAAGCATTGCGTAGCGACGATATCGCCGACCTGCTGGCCACCTCCCGCGAACCCATGAGCTGGGACCGCTTCTGGGCCAACGTCCGCTACTCGTTGGGCCCGGGCCGCACGCTCACGCTTGGCGACGACCCCACGCACTACCTCAGTCACACCAGCCCCACCCGGCAAATCGCCTGGCCGACCGAGTGAATAGCGGACTATGTTTCGGGTTGGTAACGTGAACGTGTCTTTTGCCTGAAAACACGTCTCGAGGGGAATGCATGAACACTCGAACCTCCGTGCGCCGCAAACTCACCGCGGTGCTGGTCGCGATCCTCAGCGCGATCTCCATCGTGAGCGCGCCACAGGCCGCCGCCGCCAACCGCGACTGGCTGCGCCCCGGCTGCACCTGGGACCGGGTCGGCTACTGGGTCCAGCGCTGCAACGTGTGGTCGGCCGCAATGAACCGCCACATCCCGGTACAGATCCAGCCCGCCCAGCGCGGCGGCAACGCGGGCCTCTACATGCTCGACGGCCTGCGTGCGACGGAGCGCACCAACGCGTGGCTCAACGACGTCAACGCGGCACGCACCTTTGTTAACCACAACATCACCCTCGTGCTGCCGGTGGGTGGACAGTCGTCGTTCTACACCGACTGGAACGCCCCGGCGACCTACGACTTCAACAACCCGGTGACCTACAAGTGGGACACGTTCCTGACCAAGGAGCTGCCGCCGTACCTGCAGCAGCACTTCGGCGTGTCGCCGACGAACAACTCCATCCTCGGCCTGTCCATGGGTGGCACCGCCGCGGTCAACCTGGCTGCGCTGCACCCGAACCAGTTCCGTCAGGTGCTGTCCTACTCGGGCTACCTGGCCACCACCATCCCGGGTGGTCAGACCGCGCTGCGCGCCGCGCTTCTCGACGGCGGCATGTACAACGTCAACGCCATGTGGGGCTCCTCGCTGAACCCGCGCCGCTTTGAAAACGACCCGTTCCTGAACATGGGCAACCTGCGCGGCAAGGACGTGTACGTCTCCGCTGGCTCCGCCGTGCCGGGCCCGGCCGACGAGAAGTACCTGCCGCAGCACCGCGCCTCCGGCATCGCGCTCGAGGGCGTTGCCAACGCGACGACGCGCGCCTGGTCCGCCAAGGCCACCGTGACCGGCGTGAAGCACACTGCCGTGTTCACCCCGACCGGCCTGCACAACTGGGATCAGTTTGGCAGCCAGCTCGAGGCCACCAAGCCGCGCATCCTGAATGTGATGAACGCCTGGTAATTCACCAGAGGGAAGGCGCGTACGGATGAGTTCCGTACGCGCCTTTTTGTTGTGCGCTGAGTTGTCTTGAGTAACACACCGCGTGTCGCGCTCGATTAAACCCTCAAGTGAAACTTAAGATTTAGGGCGATACTCTTGTGACACAAGTAGCCCGACGAGGTAGGAGACTCATGCGAGACAACCGGATCACCCCCACCAGGCTCACCGCAGCCCTGCTGCCTGCCGCGCTGGCTCTCACGCTGGCGCCGTCGGCCGCAGTCACCGCCCAAGCACAGTCCTCGGACCTTTCGTCGCTGTCGTCGAACCGCGGCATCTCCGACGGTCTGCGCCCGTCCGACCCGCCAAAGCGCACTCCGATCGAGGTGGAGAAGAACCCCGAGATCCCCGGCCTGCCGGAGGGCGTGAAGGTGGACCGCATCGAGTGGATCACCAGCCGTCGCGTAGCCGTGTTTATCAAGTCGGCCGCCATGCCGAAGGAACTCATCCAGGTGCAGATCCTGCTGGCACGTGACTGGCACTCCAACCCGACCGCGAAGTTCCCGGAAGTGTGGGCGCTCGACGGCCTGCGCGCGCGTGACGACGAAAACGGCTGGACCATCGAAACCAACATCGAGCAGTTCTACGCCGACAAGAACGTCAACGTCATCCTCCCGGTCGGCGGCGAGTCCTCCTTCTACTCCGACTGGCAGCGGGAGAACAACGGCAAGCACTACAAGTGGGAGACCTTCCTGACCAAGGAGCTCGTCCCGATCCTGAACAACGAGTTCCGCTCCAACGGCAAGCGCGCCGTCGTCGGCCTGTCCATGGGCGGTACCGCCGCAGTCAACCTGGCTGAGCGCAACCCGCACCTGTTTAACTTCGTCGGCTCGTTCTCCGGCTACCTGGACACCACGACCACCGGCATGCCGTCCGCGATCAAGGCCGCGCAGCTGGATGCCGGTGGCTACAGTGCCGAGGCCATGTGGGGCCCGCTGGGCTCCCAGGACTGGATCGACCACGACCCGAAGCTGGGCATTGAGAACCTGAAGGACATGACGGTCTACGTCTCCTCCGGTTCGGGCCGCGACGACTACGGCAACGCCGAATCCGTGGCCAAGGGCCGCGCGAACGCTGCCGGCATGGGCTTGGAGGTCATCTCGCGCCTGTCCACCCAGACGTTCGTGGACTACGCCTCGCGCACCTCCGTCAAGCCGATCGTGCGCTTCCGCCCCTCTGGCGTGCACTCGTGGGAGTACTGGCAGTTCGAGATGGCACAGGCATGGCCGTACATCGCTAACGCCCTCGACGTGCCGGAGGCTGACCGTGGCTCCAAGTGCAACCCGATCGGTGCGATCGCAGAAGAGACCAAGTCCGGCGTCATCGGCACCTGTGTCAACGACGAGTACAACGCGGGCAAGGACGGCAAGGGCAAGGCCCAGGACTTCCGCGGCGGTACTGCGTTCTGGTCCCCGAACACCGGCGCGCACGCCCTGTACGGCGCAATCCTGGCCAAGTACAACGCGCTCGGCGGCGCCGCTGGCTGGCTCGGCTTCCCCACCACCGGCGAGCTCCAGGCACCGGACGGACAGGGCCGCTTCGTCCACTTCGAAAACGGCTCCGTCTACTGGACCGCGAACACCGGCGCCTACGCCATCCCGGGCGACATGTTCAAGGCATGGGGCGCCAACGGCTACGAGACTGGCGACCTGAAGTACCCGGTCGCCGAGGCCAACAAGGTCGGCGACGGCTACGTGCAGAAGTTCCAGGGCGGCTACCTCACCCGCAACCCGGACGGCAAGCACTACATCGTCCACGGTGCGATCGGCGAGAAGTACGGCGAGATCGGCACCGCCACCTCCGAGCTCGGCTACCCGAAGTCCAACGAGATCGCAATCAAGGGCGGCTTCTTCCAGGAGTTTGAGCACGGCAACATCTACTGGTCCGCTGCCACCGGCGCCCACACGATTCTCAAGGGCGACATCTTCAACGAGTGGGGCAAGCGCGGCTACGAGCAGGGTGAGCTCGGCTGGCCTGTGAAGGACATGGCGAAGATTCCGGCTGGCGGTCTGACCATCGACTTCCAGCACGGCACGGTTGAGCAGGTCAACGGCGTGGTCAACGTAAGGAAGAAGTAATGCGCAAATTCGCCCTTTGCTTGACGACGATCACCTGCACCGCCGCCCTCACCGCCTGCGGTGGAGCCACCGTGGACTCCGAGGACGTCACCGAAACTGCGGCCACCTCAGCCACGGAAACGGCCACCTCGGCCACTGAGTCGGGTACTGCGTCCGCGACGGAATCCGCGACGGCGTCGTCGGCTGCGGCGCCGGGGTCGTCGTCACGCAATGGCGCCGGCGACCAACCCGCACGGGAAGTGGAAACCGTGCCCACCCAGGTGCCTTCATACGCGCCGGAGGAGCAGGCGTTTCTGGATCACCTCAGGCAAAACGGGGTGAACGTCGACGGTCTTGAAGACCAACTCACAGCAACCGGGTTTACCGTGTGCGACGACGATACGATCACCCGCGACGCCGTCGCCGGGCAACTGGTCGAACAACGCCGCACCGACATGGACGCAGGCACCGTAGCGACCCTGCTCAGCGACACCGCTCGCGCCAACCTGTGCGGCTAACCCCGCACGTGTAAGGAGTTTTCATGCGCCGATCGCGCAACGTTGTCGTCGTCGCTGCCGTGATTGTGGTGCTTGCGCTTATCGGCCTAGGTATCTACCAGTGGCGCACCACCACCGACAGCGACCTGCCGTCGGCGAGCAAGCCGCCAGAGTCGAGCGCGCCCGAGCGTGTCGACGAGCCCGACTGGTGCCCCGCCGTCGAAGTCATCTCCGTACCGGGCACCTGGGAATCCGCGGCAGACGACGACCCGTTCAACCCCCAGGCCAACCCGGCCAGCTTCATGCTGTCCATCACGCGCCCGCTGCAGGAGATGTACGACATCAACCACGTGCGCGTGTTCACCGTCCCGTACACCGCGCAGTTCCGCAACATCCAAACCGCGCACGGCCGCGCCGAGATGACCTACGACGACTCCCGCGCCGAGGGCACCGCGAAACTGCGAGGCGAACTGGACTTCGTGGCGCGCACCTGCTCGTCGACAAAGTTCATCATTGCGGGCTTTTCGCAGGGTGCGGTGATTGTGGGGGACGTGGCGTCGTCGATAGGCAATAGCGAGGGTCCGATCAACCCGGACCGTCTGCTCGGCGCGATGATGATCGCCGACGGACGCCGAGAAAACGGCGTGGGCATCAACCCCGGCGCCGAAGTGCACGGCACCGGCGCGGAGATCGTCCTGCAGCCGCTGCAGCGCGTCGCCGACGCCGTCACCCCCGGCGCCACCATGACCGGACCACGCCCCGGCGGCTTCGGTCTCGTGGAGGACCGTGCCTACGAAATCTGCGCGCCGAACGACACCGTTTGCGACGCCCCACTGGGTGTAGGCAACGCGATCGAACGCGCAAACGCACTCATTTCGGCAAACGGCAATCATGCACTATATGCCACAAATCCGGACGTGATTCCGGGCTCGACAGTGCCCGAGTGGGCTGTCAATTGGGTCCGTGACGTGGTAGAGAGTTTGTAACTCGAATACAGGTGTAAAACAAGGAGTTTTTCGATGGATCTTCAGCAACTGACCGCCCAATTCATCGGCCCCGACGGCGACATCGCCCTGCCAGAACACTTCACCCTGCCCCGACTCGCCGAAATGATCCACCAGGCCCAACTGCAGGCCGGCGGCGGCGACGCGATCAACGTCCGCGCGTGGGACTTTTCCACCGACCCAGCTGGTGTGGAAACAACGTTCACCCGCTCCGAGGTCAACACCCGCATCAAGGCCGTCGCAGCACGCCTCGCCCAGGTCGGCGAGCCGGGCGCACGCGTCGCGCTGATGGCGCCGAACTCCGCCGAGTACGTCTTCGGCTTCATGGGTGCGCTCTACGCGGGCCAGGTGCCGGTGCCGCTGTACGACCCGACCGAGCCGGGCCACGAGGGCCACCTGCGCGCAGTGCTTGGCGACGCCGGCGTCCAGATCGTGCTCACCAACTCCGCCGCCGCCCCCGCCGTGCGCCGCTACTTCGCCGACCTGCCCGGCACCGAGCGTCCCCGCGTCATCGCCGTGGACTCCCTGCCGGACACGCTCGCCGAGTCCTACCAGCCAATCCCGCCGGTGCCGGGCGAGGACACCGCGAACCAGATCTGCTTCCTGCAGTACACCTCCGGCTCCACCCGCAACCCGGCAGGCGTGATGATCACCAACGAGGCGCTGGTCACCGACGTTCTGCAGATCAACGACGCGGTGAAGTTCGAAACACCGATGCGCATCCCGACCTGGCTGCCGCTGCACCACGACATGGGCATGATCGTGGCCATGATCGGCGTCGTGCTGGGCCAGGAGATTGAGATCTTCGCCCCGCGCGACTTCATCCAGCAGCCGAAGCGTTGGGTGGAGCGCCTGTCGCGTCGCGACGACGACCTCACCGACATCCACGTCTACACCGTGATCCCCAACTTCGCGCTGGACCTCGCCGCCCGCTACGCCGCGCCGGAATCTGCGAACCAGTACGACTTCTCCGCCGTGGAGTGCATCATCATTGGCTCCGAGCCGGTTACCCGCGCGGGCGTGACCGCGTTTATCGACGCGTTCAGCGCCTCCGGGCTCGACCGCTCCGTGCTGCGCCCGTCCTACGGCCTGGCCGAGACCACCCTGCTGGTGTCCACCGACCGCACCGATGAGCGCCCGAAGTTCATCGAGTTCGACCGCGACGCACTCGCAGAGGGCAAGGCCGTCCCGGCCGAAGGCGGCGTTGCTACCGCGTCGAACGGCCAGCCGGTGAACTGGATGCACTTCGCCATCGTCGACCCGGAGACCCGCAACGAGGTCGAAGACGGCACCATCGGCGAAATCTGGGTCCACGGCAAAAACGTCGCCGCCGGCTACCTCGACCGCCCGGAAGAGACCGCCGCGACGTTCCACAACACCATCGGCGAAACCATCCAGGACGGCATGCCGAAGGACAACTGGTGCGCCACCGGCGACCTGGGCACCATGCTCGACGGCCACCTGTACATCACCGGCCGCGTCAAGGACCTCGTGGTCGTGGCGGGACGCAACCATTACCCGCAGGACATCGAAGCCACCGTCATGGAGTCCACCGACCACGTGCGCAAGGACTCCGTCGCCGCATTCGCAGTGCCTGGCGACGACGTCGAGCGCCTCATCATCATGGTCGAACGCGCCGACAACGCCTCCGCCGACGGCGACGCAGCCGCCATCGACGCCATCCGCTCCGCCGTCACCGCCAAGCACGGCATCGCCCCGGAGGTCGTCGAGTTCTACGGTCCGGGCGAGATCGCACGCTCCTCGGCAGGCAAGATCGCCCGCCGCGTCAACGCGAAACGATTCACCGATCGCGAACACGCTGCAACGCAGTAACAAAACCCCGCCGGTGGGCGATAGTCTGAGCTGTTATGAACGAGCATGATCTGATTCAGTGGCTCACCAGCTGGGTTGAGCGCGCCACCGGCGTAGATAACGTCGACCCGACCACGCCGCTGGAGACCTACGGCCTCGCATCCCGCGACGCCGTGATCCTCTCCGGCGAACTGGAAACGCTCCTCGGCCGCCGCGTCGACCCGACCATCGCCTACCAGTACCCGACCGTCGCCGCGATCGCCGCGGCGCTGACGGCGGTGAAGGCGGAGGGGCCGGTAAGGCGTCGTCGTCAAGCAACTGCGACCCCTGGCACCCACGACATTGCCATCATCGGCTCCGCCGGCCGCTTCCCAGGCGCCAAAAACAACGCCGAATTCTGGCAAATGCTCATCGAAGGCCGCTCCGCCACCGGCCCACTTCCCGCACCACGCTGGAACGAATACCTCGGCGACCCCGTCGTCCGCACTAAAATGTCGGAAGAAAACACCGACGGCGGCTACATGGACGGCATCGCCTCCTTCGACCACGAATTCTTCGGCGTCTCCCCACTCGAGGCCCAAAACATGGACCCGCAGCAACGCATCATGCTCGAAGTTGCGTGGGAAGCCCTCGAAGACGCAGGCCTCGCACCCAGCAAACTGCGCGGCGAACCCGTCGGCGTGTTCGTTGGCTCGTCCAACAACGACTACGGCATGCTCATCGTCGCCGACCCAGCCGAGGCGCACCCGTACGCGCTGACCGGCGCATCCTCCGCGGTCATCCCGAACCGCATCTCTTATGCCTACGACTTCCGCGGCCCGTCCATGAACGTGGACACCGCCTGCTCCTCGTCGCTGGTGTCGGTGCACCACGCGGTGCGCGCGCTTCGCGACGGCGAAGCCGACGTCGCCCTAGCCGGCGGCGTGAACATCCTGGCCAATCCGTTCGCCTCGCTCGCGTTTTCGGAGTTGGGCGTGATCTCGCCGACCGGGCGCATCCACGCGTTTTCCGACGACGCCGACGGCATCGTCCGCGCCGACGCCGCAGGCTTCATCGTGCTCAAGCGTGTCGACGACGCCATCGCCGACGGCGACAACATCATCGCCGTGATCAAGGGCTCGGCCACCAACTCCGACGGCCACTCCAACGGCCTGACCGCCCCCAACCCGGACGCCCAGGTAGACGTGCTGCGCCGCGCCTACGACGACGCCGGCGTGGATCCGCTGCAGGTCGACGTGGTCGAAGCCCACGGCACCGGCACCATCCTCGGCGACCCGATCGAGGCCACCGCACTCGGCGAAGTCCTCGGCCGCGGACGCGACGCTGGCTCGCCGCTGCTGCTGGGGTCGGCGAAGTCCAACATCGGCCACTCCGAATCCGCCGCCGGCGTCGTCGCGCTGATCAAGGTGATCGAGGCGCTCAAGCACGACACGATTCCGGAGTCCATTAACTTCACCGCCCCAAACCGCTACGTCGACTTCGACACCGAGCGCATCGAGGTCGTCCAGGACCCGCGCGAGTGGCCGCGCTACTCCGGCCGCCGCATCGCCGGCGTGTCCGGCTTCGGCTTCGGCGGCACGAACGCGCACGTGGTCGTCGCCGACTTCGACCCGGCCGACTACGACACCCAGACACCCGAAACCGAGCCGTCCTTCGAGGGCGTGTCTGCGGCGGCGTTGCCGGTGTCGGGCCTGCTGCCCTCTCGTCGCAAGGAAGCTGCCGGCGCGCTCGCCGACTTCCTCGAAGGCCGCCCCGACACCGACCTGATCCCGGTGGCGCGCTCCCTGGCCAAGCGCAACCACGGCCGCTCCGCCGCCGTCGTCCAGGCCACCACCACCGAAGACGCCGTCAAGCGCCTGCGCCAGGTCGCTGCCGGCAAGATCGGCCCCGGCATCGCATCCGCCGACGCACCGACCCCCATGGGCCCCGTCTTCGTCTACTCCGGCTTCGGCTCCCAGCACCGCAAGATGGCCAAGGAACTCATCAACCGCTCGCCGCTGTTCGCCCGCCGCATGCGCGAACTCGACGAGATGGTCAAGTTCCAGGCCGGCTGGTCGATGCTCGAGATCATTGATAACGACGAACTGACCTACGACACCGAAACCGGCCAGGTCACCATCACCGCCATCCAAATCGCGCAGACCGACCTGCTGGCCTCCGTCGGCATCACCCCAGCCGCCACCATGGGCATGTCCATGGGCGAGATCGCCGCAGCCTACGGTGCCGGCGGGCTGAGCGACGAGGACTGCATCCTCATCGCCACCGCCCGCGCCCGCCTCATGGGCGAAGGCGAAGAAATGATCGCCGGCACCGACCAAGAAGGCGCGATGGCAGTTGTGGAGTTGTCGCGCGAGGAGCTGGCAGAGTTCGTCGATAAGCATGAGCAGGCTGCAGGCGTTGAGCCAGCCGTCTACGCGGGCCCCGGCATGACCACCGTCGGCGGGCCGTCGAAGGCCGTCGACTACATCGTCGAGGCACTCACCGCTGAGGAGAAGTTCGCCCGCAAACTCAACGTGCGCGGCGCCGGCCACACCAGCGCGCTCGACCCGATCATGGGCGAGCTCGCCGGCGAAATCGCAGGCATCACCCCGCGCCCGCTCACGGTGCCGCTGTTTACCTCCGTCGACCGCGGCGAGGTTTACCAGCCCGGCCAGACCATCCACGACGACGCCTACTTCCTGCGCATGACCCGCCAGCCGGTCTACTTCCAGGACGCCACCGAAGCCGCGTTTGCCGCCGGCCACACCACGCTTGTGGAGATCACCCCGAACCCGGTTGCACTGATGGGCATGATGAACACCGCCTTCGCCGCCGGCCAGCCGGACGCGCAGCTGCTGTTCACCACCAAGCGCAAGGTCGACGAGCTCGAGTCGCTTTTGGACCTCGCCGCCAAGCTCTACGCCGGCGGCGTGCCGGTGGACTTCGGCGCCTTCTACGGCGCAGGCAAGGTCATCGACGCGCCGGGTATGGCGTTTAAGCAGGTGGATCACTGGACGCCGGCGAGGCCGTCGTCGGCAAGCACGTCGCTTTTGGGCTCCCGTGTGACGCTGCCGAGCGGCGAGGTCGCGTTCGCGACCGCCGCCGACCAGGTCTTCAGCCCGCACCAGCTCATCGAGGCCGCCGCGGCTGAGGTAGCCGAGGGTGCGCGTGTCGTCGCTACGGAAGAGCACGGCTACCTGCCCGCCGACGGCGAGGTGACCACTGTGGTGGCGTCCTCGCTCGGCGGCGTGTCCGTCAAGGTGTACGACGGTTCCGCGCTGGTTGCGGAGGGTTTCGCCTCCACCATCGACCGCGCCCCGGTTCAGGGCGTCATGGAGCCCACGCGTATCGACGACACCCCGGCCGCCGCCTCTGACGAGGACCAGGACGACGACATCGACGCCGTGCGCTGGGACCCCACCTCCGGCGAGACCGTCGCCGAGCGCCTGCGTGGCATCGTGTCCGAATCCATGGGCTACGACCCCGAGGACCTGCCCGACGAACTGCCGCTCATCGACTTGGGCCTCGACTCCCTGATGGGCATGCGCATTAAGAACCGCGTGGAAAACGACTTCCAGATCCCGCCGCTGCAGGTACAAACGCTTCGCGACGCCTCCGTCGCCGATGTCATCCGCATCGTCGAAGACGCCGTCGCAGGCCGCACCGACGCCCCGCAGCCGATGGCTGTCAACGACGAGGCGCGCGACCCGGCCGCCGCCACCGAAAAGACCCAGGGCGTGGGCGTCGCCCCGCGCGACGCGTCCGAGCGCATGGTGTTCGGTGCCTGGGCAAAGTACGCCGGTGCGGCGGCTGCGGGCGTGACGTCGGAATTGCCGGAAATTAGTAAGGAGCAGGCGGGCGAGATCGCCGCGCACCTGACCGAGCGCTCCGGCATCGAGGTCACCGCCGAGGATGTGCTGGGCGCCGAGACGCTCGAACCGCTTGCGAACAAGGTCCGCGAGGGCCTGGAGACCCCGGTCGACGGCAACATCCGCGTCTTCCGAGATGGCGACGCCGCCAAGAACCCTGTCTTTATTTTCCACCCGGCGGGCGGGTCGTCGTCGGTGTACGCGCCGCTGGCCCGCCGCCTGAATAAGGACGTCCCGGTCTACGGCGTCGAACGCCTGGAGGGCTCCCTCCAGGAGCGTGCTGCCGAGTACGTCAAGGACATCGAGCGCATCGCAGGCGAGCGCAAGGTCATCCTCGCCGGCTGGTCCTTCGGCGGCGCCCTGGCCTACGAGGTCGCATCCCAGTTGGGCAACGACAAGATCGACTACATCGCGCTTTTGGACACCACCCAGCCGTCTGAGCCGATCCCCGACACGCTCGAGGAGACCAAGGCGCGCTGGGGCCGCTACGCCGCCTTTGCCAAGGAAACCTACGGCCTGGACTTCGAGGTGCCTTACGAGCTGCTCGAAACCGCCGGCGAAGAAGCGCTGCTGACCATGCTCACCGAGTTCCTGGCCAGCACCGACGCCTCCGAACACGGCCTGGCCGCCGGTGTCCTGGAGCACCAGCGGGCATCGTTCGTGGACAACCAGATCCTCAACCACCTCGACTTCACCCGCTGGGCCGACGTCGACGTGCCGGTGCTGCTGTTCCGCGCCGAGCGCATGCACGACGGCGCCATCCAGCTCGAGCCGAACTACGCCCACATTGACGAGGACGGCGGCTGGGGCGCTATCGTGAGCGACTTGACCATCGTCCACCTGCCCGGTGACCACTTGGCGGTTGTGGACGAGCCGGCGGTGGGCATCGTCGGTAAGCACATGAACGCATGGATCGAAGGGAAGCGATGAGTACCGCCGACAAACTCGCCGACCTGCGCGAACGGCTAGACAAAGCGCAGGACCCGGGCTCGGAACGCTCGCGCAAGCGTCGCGACGACGCCGGCCGCACCACCCCGCGCCAACGCATCGACGCCCTGCTCGACGAGGGATCCTTCGTCGAAATCGGCGCGCTCGCCCGCACCCCCGGCGACCCGGACGCCGTCTACTCCGACGGTGTGGTCACCGGCTACGGGCGCATCGACGGCCGCCCCGTCGCCGTCTACGCCCACGACAAAACCGTCTACGGCGGCTCCGTCGGCGTGACGTTCGGCCGCAAGGTCACCGAGGTCATGGAGTTCGCCATCAAGATCTCGTGTCCCGTGATCGGCATTCAGGACTCCGGCGGCGCCCGCATCCAGGACGCGGTGACGTCGCTGGCCATGTACTCCGAGATTGCCAAGCGCCAACTGCCGCTGTCGGGCCGCGTCCCGCAGATCTCGATCATGCTGGGCAAGTCCGCCGGCGGCGCCGTCTACGCCCCGGTGACCACGGACTTTGTCATCGCCGTTGACGGCGAGTCCGAGATGTACGTCACCGGCCCGAACGTGATCCGCGAGGTCACCGGCGAAGACATCACCTCTGCCGAACTCGGCGGTGCGCGCGTACAGGAGCAGGCCGGCAACATCCAGGCCGTGGTGGCTACGGAGGAGGACGCCTTCGACTACGTCAAGGACCTGCTGGCCCACCTGCCCACCTCCACCTTCGACGCGGCCCCCGTCGTGACGGCCCCCGCGGACGAGGAGTTGGACGACTCCGCACTCGATTCCTTCATGCCCGACGACACCAACGCCGGCTACGACATGATGGATCTGCTCGTGCAACTTGGCGACGACGAAGACCTCGTCGAAATCCAAGCCGGCTACGCCGAAAACCTCATCTGTGCCTTCGGCCGCATCGACGGCAAGGCGGTCGGCTTCGTCGCCAATAACCCGATGTACGCCGCTGGCTGCATCGACGCGGACGCCGCCGACAAGGGCGCGCGCTTCATCCGCACCTGCGACGCCTACAACATCCCCATCGTCTATGTCGTGGACACCCCCGGCTACCTGCCCGGCGTGGAGCAGGAGCGCGAAGGCCTGATCCACCGTGGCGCGAAGTTCGCCTTCGCCGGCGTGGAGGCCACCGTGCCTAAGGTGACGCTGGTCGTGCGCAAAGCCTACGGCGGCGCGTATGCGGTGATGGGGTCGAAGAACCTCAACGGCGACATCAACCTCGCCTGGCCCACCGCCCAGATCGCCGTGATGGGTTCGGCGGCGGCGGTGGTGATGCTGCAGGGCAAGCAGCTCGCCGCCATCGAGGACCCTGATCAGCGCGAGGCCATGAAGAAGATGTTCATGGACTTCTATGACCAGGAGATGACTTCCCCGTACGTGGCTGCGGAGCGTGGGTACATCGACCAGATGATCGAGCCCAATCAAACACGCATTGCTTTACGACGAGCCCTTCGCCAATTGGCCACCAAACAAGAATTCGACCTTCCTAAGAAGCACACCATCAGCCCCCTGTAAGAAAGGCCCTTCTTCTATGCTTTCCTCCACCCTCGACCTGTTCGGCGACCTTGTCAGCATGATCATCTGGTTCATCAACGGCATCCAGACGGGTGATCCGCTCTGGAACTTCGGCTCTAGCTTCTAGGCTTTCTTCGCCCAGAGTTTTGCGATTCCGCGCCAGCCGAGCATGAGCAGCGCGGACATGGTCGTCGCCACGATGATGAACGACCAGTGGGGGATCGAGCCGTTGCGGATGCCCCAGATGACCAGGCCGGTGATCACGGTGACCGGCCAGATGATGCCGCCCTTGTTGTCACGGGCGATCAGCCATCCCAGCGTCACGCCCAGGGCGAACGGCCACAGGGTGGATAGCCAGCCGGTGAAGTTGAACGGCATGGTTTCGGATTGGTGGGCGGCGCGTGCGAGCAGCGCGAATACCGCGATGGCGACGTAGTCGGCCGCGATCGCGGTGGGGCGTGTGATTCGTTTCGTCATACTCGCAGATGGTAGCGCCCGAACAGCGCGTCCATGATTCCGCCGGGCCTAAACACCGGGTACCCGCGCGGTGAAACCCACACCGGCCGGCCCCGGATCCGTTCGATCCTTCCGCGCCGGTTGGTGTGGCGGGGGTCGTCGTGGTTGACCCGGTTGTGGTACCTGCACAGGGGCACCAGGTTGGCCAGGTTGGTCTCGCCGCCCTGGGACCACGCCGTGATGTGGTGGAATTCGCACAGATCCGCCGCCATCCGGCAGCCGGGTACGGGGCACATCGGGGTGGCCATGCGGGCTAAGTCGCGCTGCTTCGCGTTGGCCACGCGCTGGGTGCGGTACAGGTTCACCGGCCCGGCCTCCGGGTGCACGAGTGCGACCTCGGTCGGGAACATCTCACCCAACAACGCGGCGACGTATTCGGCGCCGGTGATGGTGGTGCCGTCGGAAAGTGCGAGCAGGACGTCGTCGCCGTGGTCGGCGAGGATTGTCACGTGCTGGTCCGCCGGCACCGCCACGATCGGGCGCGGTGCCTGCACCTGCACCCCGCCGCCCGCGGTGAGCATGTCGGCGAACCGGGCGAACATTTGCGGGCCCGCCGGCTTCGACGCGTCCAGCCCGGAGCGCAACTGCTTTTCCAGTGCTGCCAGCACGTGTTCGTCGCCGCAGCCGGAGAACTTCCGCTTCCCGCCGCGTGAGGCAGAGAAGCGGAAGGCGTCTTCGGGGGTGCGGTCGTCGTCGGGAAGCAATTCGCGTGCGGCTTTCTGCACCGCCCGGTAGTCGCCGCGCACCTCGAGCAGCGCAAGCCGCGGCGCCCAACGCTCGTTGACTGGCAGGCGCTTCAGGCGGCGCTCGATGGCCACCAACTGGTGCAGCGAGAACCCCCGCGCCCGCTCCAGCGCCACGGCCTGTTTGCGGGTGTAGGCGGTGCGGCCGAAGTACACCTCGCGCAGCCCCGCCCACGCGGACACCTGCGCCGGGTCGAGGCCTGCCTGGAGAGCGTACTGCTCGTCGAAACCGGCGAGCGCATCAACGGCGCTGGCCAGCGTGTCCACGAGAGCAGTAAATGAAGTCATGCATTTCAACCTAAAGCGCCGGCCAAACTTGCGCAACGGCCCTGTGGATAACTCGCGATTATGCCGTTGGTTTATCCACACGTCCCAGGTAGAAGGCGGAATAGACGATCCAGCCGATGGCGGTCACGAGCGCAAACGAGATGGCGCGGTAGATGACGGTGGCGGCGGTGGCGTCGGCAAGCGAGAGGCCCCCGGCGACCAGCATGCCCACCGCCACCGGCTCCACGGTCCCCAGGCCGCCGGGCGTGACTTGGGCGGATCCCGCGAGTTTGGTCATGATGAACGCCAAGCAAATCCCCGACAGCGAAATGCTTGACGACGACACCGCCCACACCGAACACACCATCGTCGCAAGGTCCAGCAGCCGGTTACACAGCGACAGCCCGGCCGCACCTGCGAAGGCTGGGGCGGAGATGCGGATGGCGGAGACCTGGTCGATCACGGACACAGCGCGCTCGTGCACGCGCGAGGGCAGAAACCGCACCCAGCGCTTGAGCACCGCGGGGTTGAGCGTCGCCCAGAACACTGCGGCGATGGTCAGCGCGGCCGCCACGAGCGACAACACGAGAGACGTCACCGACAGGTCGGCACCCAGCAGCACCACGGCGACGATGCCGATGAGCACCAGCCATACCGTGGACAGCGCACCGGAGACGACGAAGAACCACCCACACAGCCCCGTCGACGCCCCCCACGAGCGGTGCACCCGGTACGTCAGCCACGCCGATAGTGCCGGTCCGCCCGGCACGGTGGTGGACCACGCGTTGGAGGCGAACACGATCGCGTTGGTGCGCGCCACCCCCGTGATGCGGCCTTCGACGTTGAGCAGGATCTGCATCACCCCGGCCATCGCCACCAGCGCCAGCAAGGCGGTGACCACCGTGCCCAACAGTGGCAGCGGCGAAGCGGACCGAACGGCGCGCCAGGCGTCGCCGAAGAACGGCATCTGGTCGCGAAGCACTACCAGCACCACCACGGCCAGGACGACCGGGGCGATCCAGCGCAGCCAGGTCCTAGCGTTCAAGTTCTTTCTTCTTCAGCTGCTCGAGGGCGCGGCGCTGCTCGATGTCGCGCATGAGTTCGCTAAACGGCACCAGCGTCGCGTCCTCTTCGACGGAGACGCCGGCGCGGCCGGGCAGGGTGTCAACGACCATGTGCTCGATGGGGGTTTCGGTGGGTGGTGTCGTCGATACGCCAGAGCCCTCGCCGAGTGCACCCGCGGCACGTTTGACCCAGCGTGGCGCCCACCAGTTGTCCTCGCGCAGCAGGTGCATCACGCCGGGCACGAGCAGCAGGCGGATGATTGTCGCGTCGAGGGCGAGCGAGAAGATCATGCCGTAGGCGATGTACTTCATCATCACAATGTCCGACAGGGCGAACGCGGCGGCGACCACGATCATGATGGCGGCCGCGGCGGTGATAATCCCACCGGTATGGGCGGTGCCGTCCTTGATGGCGTCGTCGGTACGTGCACCGTCCTGGCGGGCCTCCACCATGCGGGAGACCAGGAACACTTCGTAGTCGGTGGATAGGCCGTAGAGGATGGCGACGATGAGCACGAGGATCGGGCTCATGAGCGGCCCCGGCGTGAAGTTGAGCACCCCGGCGCCGAGCCCGTCGACGAACACGGCGGTGAGGAAGCCGAGGGTGGCGCCGATGCCGAGGATGTTCATGATCACGGCCTTTGCTGGCAGGATCAGCGACCCGAACACGAGCGCCATGAGCAGGAACGTCGCGAGCACCATGTAGACGCCCATCCACGGCAGGCGCTCCAGCAGCGCTTCGATGGATTCGACTTCCATGGCGGGGGTGCCGCCGACGTAGGTGGTTACGCCCTCCGGCACGTCAATCTGACGCAATTGCTTGACGACGTCCGCCCCACCGTCCCTGTTCTCCAACGGCGCCGACAGCACCGTGATGTCGCCTTCGGTGGGGTAGTCGGGCTTGAGCGGGCGGGTGAAGCCGTCGATCTCGCGGGTCTGCATGACGATCTGGCCGAGCTGCGCGTTGTCGGCGCCCTGGACCACGAGTTTCACCGGGTCGGTGCGGAAGGCGGGGAACTCTTCGTTGAACTCGTCCTGCGCTTGGCGGGTGACCTGGTTGGGCGGCAGGTAGGTTTCGTTGATGCCGCCGAACGCGATGCCGACAATCGGCACGGTTAGGGCGATGAGTAGCGCCGCCACCCCGACGACAACGGGGCGGGCGTGGCGCATCGCCCAGGCGGGGATCTTGTACCAGACCGTATCTTCCATGCTGCGCTCTTTGCGACGACGCACGGACAGGAAATCGATCTTGGTGCCCAGCATGCTAAATAGCGCCGGCAGCACCGCCACCGAAATCACCGCGGCGAGCACCACCGCGCTGATCGCACCGTAGGCAACCGACTTGAGGAACGCCTGCGGGAACATGAGCAGGCCGGACAGCGCGACGCCGACCATGAGGGCGGAGAAGAACACCGTCTTGCCGGCCGTGTTGGTGGTCACGGCGACGGCCTCTTCGGTGTCCAGGCCGCGGTCGAGTTCCTCGCGGAAGCGCGACACCATGAACAGCCCGTAGTCGATGGCCAGGCCCAGGCCGAGCAGCGTAATGATCGACTGGGAGAAAATGTTGACCTGCTGGAACTGCGCCAGCACCGCCAACAGTGACAGGGAGCCGATGATGGACAGGATGCCCACGATCAGTGGCATCGCAGCGGCCACCACGCCGCCGAAGACGAACAGCAGGATGATGGCGACGAACACCAGGCCGATCTTTTCGGCGCGCGCGATGTCGTCGGCCATGCCGGTGTCCAACGCGTCGGCCACGGCGGTGGCGCCGGCGATCTGGGCGGTGCCGCCAGGGACCTCCAGCGCCTCGAGCGCGGGCTGGATGGTGCGGAAGTCCTTCAGCGTCTGCTCGCCGTCGCCCTTCAGCCCGATCGCGGCGAACGCCTTGGTGTGATCGGCGTTGACCAGTTGCGGGTTGGGACGCTCGAAGTAACTGGTGATGTGCGCGATCTGGTTAGGGTGCTGCGCCTTGAGCTCCCCCAACTGTGCATTCACCTTATCGACGACCTCCGGCCTGTCCACCCCATCCGGCGCCGTCACCAGCAGGATCACATCGCCGGAGTTGTCGCGGCCGAACGTGTCGTATTCGATCTGCGCCGCCGTCGTCGAATCCGCGCCCGGGTCTTCCCAGCCTTCTTGGGAGAGGCGGTCGGCGAGTTTGGATCCGAACAGCACTTGCATCAGCAGGATCAGCGCGATGACGATGACCGGGATGATGCGGCGGTGGCGGTAGGCGAAGTGGCCCCACTTGTAAAACACGGCGGGCTCCTAGTCTTTCGGGTTGTGCAAAAGCGCCTTGAGCGGGCGGAACGGCTGCAGCCAGGCGCCTTCCTCCGGCAGTTTGTCCAGGTGGACGCGCGGTAGCGGGTTTTGGAACACGCCCGGGATGTCTTCGAGGTCTACGAAGGTGACGTCGGGGGAGTTCACGGCCCAAGAGGCGTGTTCGTGGAAGCCGAGGACGGTGACGGGGATGTTGTCGTCGATAAGTTCTTGCAGGAGTTCTTGGAAGTTCTGCCCGTCTGCGGATGCGACGACAACGCCTTGGAGCACGCCTTCTTTACGACGACGCTCTATGTGGTCGATCATGTCACCGTCCACATCCGAGTCTTCTTCGCTCTTCGGCTTAGCAAAGACGGCGAAACCGACGTTGCGCAGCGCCTCCACCCACGGGCGGATCGAGTCTGCGCCGGCGGGGGAGACGTTGGTGAACACGGTGGCTTCCGGCTCGACGTCGTAGCCGAGTTCGTCGGAGCGGTCGGCGGCGAGGTCGATGAGCCAGCGGCCGATGGCGTCGAAACGCGGGCGGTGCGCCGCGGTCGGGCGGCCACCCAGGATCGCGCCGAGGCCCATGTCCAGGTTCGGGGCGTCCCACACCAGCAGGTAGCTCTCCGGACCGGCCGGCGCGCCCGGGGTGTAGGGGTGGGTCATTGCCTGCAGGTCCATTACTTCTTCTCCCACAGGTACTCGCGGATTACGTGATCCTTGTCCAGACCCTTGCCTTCGAACTTGGTGATCACCTGGCGGTCCGTCAGCATCGGCGCCTCGTCCCACGGCCAGCCCTTGTACTCCAGCATCGGCTCCACATTGACCAGTTCGTCGATCCACTCGGCGTAGTCGGCGTGGTCGGTGGCCACGTGCAGCACGCCGCCCGGCTTCAGGCGCGTGGCAATGAGGTTGAGCGTGCCGGACTGGATGATGCGGCGCTTGTGGTGGCGCGCTTTCGGCCACGGGTCCGGGAAGAAGATGCGCACGCCGTCGAGGGATTCCTCGCCGAACATGCGGGCCAGCACCTCCACGCCGTCGCCGCGCACCATACGAATGTTGTCGATGCCACCGCGCACCACCGCGCCCAGCAACTTCGCCAACCCCGGCTTGTACAGCTCCACGGCAACCACGTTGGTGTCCGCCTCCAGCGGAGCCATCGCCGCGGTGGACGTGCCGGTGCCGGAGCCGATCTCCACGATGGTGGGGTGGCCGGCGCGGCCAAACCAGCCGTCGATATCAATGCGCTCGTCCGAGCCCTCCGCCAGCACCTTGCCCAGGCGCGGCCAATGCTCGTTGAACAGAGCCTCCTGGTTATCGGTCAGCGTGCCGCGACGAAACGTCACGGACCCCAAACGCGGGTAATCCAGGCCGGTTTCAAAATCAGTTTGCAATGGGCGGCCAGCGGGCAACTCGCCCGTGCCCGACCGCGTGTTTTCAGAATTATTCATCGTGTTTATTGTCCATATGAACAGGTCAAACGCAAGTGTCCCGGCGAGGGGTGAGGGGCCGGGTTGTCACCCCCGTGTCGTCGATACGCATGCACCCCTGTCGGGGGTAGCGCGTTACCCCCGCCCAAAGTGTTATGAGTGCTCGGGCGTACTGGTTATATCCACTATGCTGTGGAAGTGCCCAAGGTTTGGCTTGAAGAACACACATTTCGATACTCTTGGGGCAAAACGCAACGATTATTGGGGTTGCCGTGCGCCACGCACTGGCAATAACCAGTTACACAAGGAGTGCACATGACCGCCGAAGTTAAGCGCCTGGAGGGCCAAGCGCCCACCGACAACGAACACCTCATCGACTGGATTAACGAAGCCGTCGACCTGTTCGAGCCGGAGAAGGTGGTCTTCGCAGACGGCTCCGACGAGGAATGGAACCGCCTGGCCGACGAACTCGTCACCGCCGGCACGCTCATCAAACTCAACGAGGAAAAGCGCCCCAACTCCTACTTGGCGCGCTCCAACCCCTCCGACGTCGCCCGCGTCGAGTCCCGCACCTTCATCGCCACCGAAAACGAAGAAGATGCCGGCCCGACCAACAA
Organism: Corynebacterium sp. HMSC034E11; assembly: GCF_001835905.1. Taxonomy (NCBI): domain Bacteria; kingdom Bacillati; phylum Actinomycetota; class Actinomycetes; order Mycobacteriales; family Corynebacteriaceae; genus Corynebacterium; species Corynebacterium sp. HMSC034E11. The sequence continues at coordinate 30,968 of NZ_KV826382.1, read as the reverse complement.
CTGGATGAAGCCCGAAGCGCTCAAGGAAGAAATGCTCGAGCACTTCGCCGGATCCATGCGTGGCCGCACCATGTACGTTGTCCCGTTCTGCATGGGCCCGATCTCCGACCCGGACCCGAAGCTTGGCGTGCAGCTCACCGACTCCGCTTACGTGGTTATGTCCATGCGCATCATGACCCGCATGGGCACCCAGGCGCTGGACAAGATCCAGGGCGACAAGTTCGTCCACTGCCTCCACTCCGTCGGTGCCCCGCTCGAGCCGGGCCAGGAAGACGTGGCGTGGCCGTGCAACGACACGAAGTACATTTCCCAGTTCCCAGAGACCAAGGAAATCTGGTCCTACGGCTCCGGCTACGGCGGCAACGCCATCCTGGCCAAGAAGTGCTACGCCCTGCGCATCGCATCTGTAATGGCGAAGGAAGAGGGCTGGATGGCTGAGCACATGCTCATCCTGAAGCTCACCAACCCGGAGGGCAAGAAGTACCACGTTGCCGCTGCATTCCCGTCCGCTTGCGGCAAGACCAACCTGGCCATGCTCACCCCGACCCTGCCGGGCTGGAAGGCCGAGGTTGTTGGCGACGACATTGCGTGGATGAAGCTGCGCGAAGACGGCCTCTACGCCGTCAACCCGGAGAACGGTTTCTTCGGCGTCGCCCCTGGCACGAACTTCGCCTCCAACCCGATCGCCATGAAGAGCATGGAGCCGGGCAATGTGCTGTTCACCAACGTCGCTCTTACCGACGACGGCGACGTCTGGTGGGAAGGCATGGACGGCGAAAAGCCGGCGCACCTGATCGACTGGCGCGGCGAAGACTGGAACCCGGACTCCACCAGCAAGGCCGCCCACCCGAACTCCCGCTACTGCGTGGCCATCGAGCAGTGCCCGACCGCAGCGCCGGAGTTCGAGGACTGGCAGGGTGTGAAGATCGATGCCATCCTCTTCGGTGGCCGCCGCCCCGACACCGTCCCGCTGGTCACCCAGGCGCACGACTGGGAGCATGGCACCATGATCGGCGCGATGCTCTCCTCCGGCCAGACCGCAGCCTCTGTCGAGGCGAACGTCGGCTCCCTGCGCCACGACCCGATGGCGATGCTGCCGTTCATGGGCTACAACGTGGGCGACTACTTCCAGCACTGGCTCGACATGGGCAAGAAGGGCGGCGACCGCATGCCGTCGATCTTCCTGGTCAACTGGTTCCGCCGCGGCGAGGACGGCCGCTTCCTGTGGCCGGGCTTCGGCGAGAACTCCCGCGTGCTCAAGTGGGTCATCGACCGCATTGAGGGCAACGTCGAGGCTGAGCAGTCCGTCGTTGGCTACACCGCCCGCGCCGAGGACCTGGACCTCGACGGCCTGGACACCCCGATCGAGGACGTCCGCGAGGCGCTTACCGCCGATCCGGAACTGTGGAAGGAAGACGTCGCGGATTCCCGCCGCTACCTCGAGGGCCTCGGCTCCCGCATTCCGGAGGAGATCTTCGACCAGTTGAAGAAGCTCGACGAGCGCATCCACGCCGCGAAGTAACCCCTTGCCCGCCCACGGGGTGATGCTGTAACATCGCCCCTGGAAAACTTCAGACAAGATCTGTTGTTAATTTTGCAGGATGCCCGCCGCGAGGCGGGCATTTTGTTATGCTCACGGCATGGTGGGTGAAATGCTTGGGGGATTGAGTGACGCTCGTGTTCGGTCATATCGCATGGTTATCGTGGGGGAGACTGGGAGAAGCGCAGACAGCATCTCTGATCGCTCAGTTCAATCCTTGTATCTGTGGCAAAGTGCAATTGCTTCGGCTTGGTATGAGGCGCTTTCGGTCTTCGAGCCTGTGCTGAGAAATCGTATTGACGCATCTTTAAGGTCGTGGAACCAAGCGCAAAGCAGTACTGAAGATTGGCTTGAGAACCCGGCTCGTCCACTTAGAAAAGTAGTGGAGCGCATGGCAACGGACGCACGGAATGCAGCGGAACGTAGCGCTCGGCGCAGACCTCGGAATCATCCCCGATTTAAGGCTCCGGTGACATTGGATGACAGGGTTTCGCAGCTCTCGTTTGGGAATCTAAGTGCTCTTTTCCCGTTGCATCCGCCGGCCAATCGTGCGGATTTCGCGACAGGATTTTCAGCAAAAGAGAATCTTTGGATTCATGCACTGGTGAGTGGTTTCCCAGGGTTGACATCGAAGCTTGTTGAAAGGCACCGCTCGAGCATTTCACCTCCAGTTCCCGCCCAAGTTGAGGATGGGTATGCGGTGGCGGTTGCTTTAGAACAGTTGCGTCGGCTCCGGAACCGTGTAAGCCACCAGGAACAGATTCTTAACGTTGACCACCAGGAACGGTTGACGGACATGTATGCCTTGGCGCATGCAATGTCTCCCCAAACACTCGGTGTGATGAAGAAGATGGATCGAATACAGCGCACTCTGCTGTTGAGGCCCCAGTATTAGCCGCGCAGGACGAGGACGAGGTTTGAGACGGCGAACTCGCGCAGCACCGGCACGCGGGTGACCCACCACGCCCACGCTGGGTGGTAGCGGGGGAAGGCGGCGGCGAGGCGTCCGGTGGCTTCGGCCCATTCGAGGCCTTCGCGTGCGGAGACGGAGAAGAGTGTTTCGCCGAAGCGGTTCTTCGGTTCGTGCCCGTGCACTTTTGCGTATCGACGACGCGCGTACTCCCCGCCTACGTAGTGCTGCCACAGGCCTGTCTCGTGCCCGCCGAATGGCCCGAGCCACACCGTGTAGCTGAGCACCACAAGCCCGCCGGGTTTGGCTACGCGTAGCATTTCTTCGCCCATGGTCTGCCAGTTCGGGATGTGCTCGGCGACGTTGGAGGAGTACACGACGTCGAAGGAGTCGTCGGCAAATGGCAGGGCTGCGCCGTCGCCGCGTACGGAGCCAAACCCGGACAGGCCGGCGGCGGACAGCTCGGACACGCTGGGCTCTAGACCGACGTAGAAGCAGTCTGCGAATTCTTCGGCGAAGTACCCGGGGCCCCCGCCGACGTCCAGGACGGATTGGTTGGTGATGGGAGGTAGGGAAAGGTCGTTGGCGAGGGCGTCGATAAGCATCCGCGTGTCGCGCGCCAGGGAGGAGTAGAACACGCGCGGGCGGAACTGCTCGTAGGGGAACGAGCGCAGTAGCCGCAGTGAGCGGCGGAGCGTGGCCATCCGGCGGGTGTGGTGCATTCGCGCAATGTTAGCACTGTAGCAACCGTGCTACGCTCCGGCGTATGGCACATCCGGAATGGGACGAATCGCTGGTGGAGCGCAGGATCTCCCAACGCGAGCTGCGCAATGATTCGGCGAAGATCCTGCGTGAGGTGCGTTCAGGGCGCAGTTTCGTGGTGACGAACAACGGCGAGCCGGTCGGGCGCCTGATGCCTCTCGACGACCCGCAGCCACGCCTGGCCATTACCCGTCCGGCGACCCGGGTGGGTGGTTGGCTCGACCTTCCGGTACCGCAGGTGGAGGGCGAGTCGCTGGCGGATGCGCTCGACGATATGCGCGCGGACAGGTTCTGAGATGCGCAGGGTGTACGCCGACACGTCGGCGATGGGCTGCCTGCTCAAGATGGAGCCGCACACGCACGCGATGCGGCTGTGGCTCGAGGCAGGCGAATACGAGGTGGTGTCGTCGGACTTGTTGGAGATTGAGCTGCGGCGCTTGGCGGTGCGCCTCGGCCGGCCGCAGGGGGAGGCTACGATGATCTTGCGGGGAATTTCGATCGCGGAACTTGGCCGAGGGACGCTGCGGGCTGCGAGTATGTTGCCGATGCCGTATTTGCGTACGTTGGATGCGATTCACTTACAGGCTGCGTTGGATGTGGAGGCGGATGCGGTGTTGACGTACGACGACAGGCTCGCCGAGGCCGCCCGTGAAGTTGGGCTCGAGGTCATTGCGCCGTGAAGGTGTTGTTGTTGTGTTGGCGCGACTCCACCCACCCGCAGGGCGGCGGTTCGGAGCGCTATCTCGAGCGCGTTGGGGAGTACTTGGCCGAGCAGGGCCACGAGGTGGTGTATCGGACGGCGAAGCATACGGATGCGCCGCGGCGGTCACGCCGAAACGGGGTGCGCTACGAGCGTGCCGGCGGGAAGTTCAGTGTGTACCTGGCGGCGCCGTTGTCTATCTGGCGCAACCGGCCGGATGTGGTGGTGGATACGCAGAACGGCATTCCGTTTTTCGCCCGGCTGTTTACGCGTAGGCCGGTGGTGTTGCTGACGCACCATTGCCATAAGGAGCAGTGGCCGGTGGCGGGTCCGGTCATTGGCCGGTTGGGGTGGTTTTTGGAGTCGAAGGTGGCGCCGCGGGTGTATCGGGGGGCGCGGTATGTGACGGTGTCGGAGGCGTCGAGGAGCGATTTGGTGGCGCTTGGCGTGCGCGAGGGTGACATTGAGATTGTGGAAAATGGCGTCGATCCGGTGCCTGCGCATGTGCCCACGCTTTACGACGACCACCGCACCCACCTGCTCACCCTCTCTCGGCTGGTGCCGCACAAGCGGATCGAGGAGGCGATCGACGCCGCGGCGCGGATTCCGGGCGCGGTGCTGGATGTGGTCGGTTCGGGCTGGTGGGAGGACGAGCTGCGGGCCTACGCGCAGGGCCGTGGCGATGTGGTGTTCCACGGGCACGTCTCCGAGCCGTACAAGCACGCGTTGCTGGAGCGCGCGGACGTGCACCTGTTGCCGTCGCGCAAGGAAGGCTGGGGCATTGCGGTGATTGAGGCCGCGCAGCATGGGGTGCCCACGGTGGCGTACGCGTCGGCGGGTGGGGTGGCGGATTCGATCCGTGACGGCGAGACAGGCCGGCTCGTGCAGCCGGGGGAGGGCTTCGCCGAGGCAACCCGCGAAACACTTGAGCGCCGCGCCAGCATGGCCGAGAATGCCAAGCGTTGGGCGCAGCGCTTTTCGTGGGAGGAGACCGGCCGTAGGTTCGCGGCCGTGCTCGCGGAGCTCGTTACACCTCGATGAGCTGCGTGGTCCAGTTCAGCTGCTGGATCTTGGTGTCCAGTTCGCGGTAGGCCTTGGAGGCGTTGTCAGCCATCTCGCGGAGCGATTTCACGTCGATGGTGGGCACGAAGCGCACCTCGGAGCGGGAGTAGCGGGCGTTGGTCATGGTGCCGGCGTCGGCAACCGCGGCGTAGAGGCGGCGGGAGCGCAGGAGGGCGTCGCGGCGTGCGATGGCGTCGGTAAGCGTGGCGCCTTCGAAGGCGGTCTGCGCGTTGGTGTGGTTGATGCGGCGTACCAGCGTCTCAATCTCTTGGAGCAGCTCGGCGGCTTCCTTGAGCAGTTCGGCGGGGTCCTCGACGGGTGTGTCGCCTTCCTGGATCATGGCGCCTTGGACGAGGCGTTCCTGCAGTTTGTTCAGGCGGTCTTGCGCCTCGGCGCGGCGTGCGAGTGCTTCTGCGAGCAGCATGTGTGCCTCCTTGAAAGTTCTGTCCCCGTTCCCAACCCTCACGAAAGTGTCCGGGTCACCCCCAACGTCGTGGTAGTAAATAGTGCTCGGTGCAACCCTGTGGTGGGGGTTGTGCCCGTGTGCGTCGTGCAGGCCGCATGCGTTGTGCGTGTGAGCGGAATCGAACCGCTTCAGCCTTGATACGGCCACAAGGCGCCGGTGTGTGCTCCCTTTTCCCCGGGCGCGTGGGGTTGACGTTCGCTGGGTGCCGGTGTGCTTCCGCTACCGACAGTGTTAGGTGTCGAACATAGCAAAATGCCCAACCGCTGCAAAGGGGTTGGGCGTTGGGGTTTGCTGTGAGTTATGCGGCGGCCTGCGGGAAGAGGTCGCCGTCGCGGAGTCGGTCGCGCATTTCTGCTTCGACGAGGACGGGGATGAAGTCTTCGACGGTTGCGGTGCGCTTGTGTGCGCGGACGACGGCGTCGAATGCGTCGGTGATTTCGAGTGCGTCGTACTGTCCGGCGAACTCGGCGAGCAGGTCCTCGCGGATGTTACGCAGGGCGCGCTCGCGGATGATGCTGAAATCGATGTTGTTGTTGGCCACGGCTATACCTCCTTGATTCTGCGGTGCGTAACCTTTTGTTCATCTGGAGTTCACTTTAACCGCACAACACAATTCATGCAAGCTTTCAATCATGGGAGGTTCCAACTATCGGTTGCGGCGCAGCGTTGCTGGCACCGCGAGCCACAGTGCGAACAGTGCGATCCCCGCAGGTGGCAGCGGGTTCGCGGGCGCTTGCGTATCGACGACCCGCCCATCCGAACGCACCACCACCCCGATACCCATCTCGCGCAGCGCATCGGTGTCGTCGATGGCCGCTTGGGCGGCGACCCAGCGTGGTGATGGAGCGTCCACAACGACACCGTCGACGGTCAGCGCGCCGGATTCGACCACGTTCATGGCTTTGGGGGCGGGGTCGACGGTGGGGTGGTCGTCGATAAGCGTGAGCGTCGGGCGGGATTCAAAGAGGACGTCGCGGCCGTGGTGGTTGATGGCGGGGATCTCGACGGTGGTGGGGGTGAGTGCGGCGACGGCGACGGGCGCGTCGGGGACCTGCAGGAGCGCGAAGGTGGCAGCGGCGAGCGCGCGGCGGGGGCTCAAGGCGCCGGCGGCGGTGACCAGTGCGGGGATGGTGAGGATGAGCCACTTTTGGCCGTCGCGAAGCAGGCCGGCCCCGGGGACATGTGCGACCACCGGCCCCAGCAGGCCCGCCCAGGATGCGAGCGCGATGCAGAAGCCGACCCCGGCGAGCACGAGTAGGCGGCGGGGGACCTTGCGCCACGCCAGCACAAGCAGCACGAACAGTGCGATACCGAACAGGGCGAAGCCGGCCTCGCGGGAGGTGGGCACGGCGTGGGCGTTCCAGATCCCACCAAGGCCAACGAGCGCGCCGAGGGTGCCGGTGAGCCCTTCGGCGCGCGGGGCGAACACCTCGGCGGACACGGCCGATGAGGTGCCGCCCGCCCCGGCGAAGATGCCTGCGACGACCCACGGCGCGCAGGTCAGCGCGGTGGTCAGAGGGCTGCGGGCCACGCACGCGGCGGCGATGGCGCCGGTCGGTGTCAGTGACGCCAGCCAGTGCGCAAGCCCGGACATCGGGTGCACACCCAACGCCACCAGGGGCAGCAGCCAGGCCGCGGCGGCAAGCGACCACTGTCCCTGCAGCAGCCGTTCTACGACGAACGGGTTCCATACCGCCACCGTCATCGCCGCCGCTTGGCCAAGTGGAGTGCGGCCGAGTTTCCACCCCGCCCACGCGGCGGCCGCGGCGGCGGACACCATGAACACACGCAGGAACAACACCGGATACGGCAGGACGCCAAGCAGGGCGTCTTGGGGGACGTTGCGGGCGGGCAGGTCACCCCACCCCAACGAGGCGCGGGTGAGTTCCATCGCGTCGAAGACCATCATGTCCCGCAGCGCGAATGCCTCCCCGAGGACAAGAAACGGCCAGGTCAGCGCCAGAACCAGCAGGGCGCCATAGACCGGCGCCCACCACCTTTTAGCGGCGGCGCGCATAGGCCACCAGGCCAGCAATGAACGCCGCGGCCGCGATGAAGCGGGTGAGCACCGCCATGACTTGCAGGCCACGCAGCCAGGCCACGTCGCGGCGCGCGGCGTCGACAGCTGCTGCCTTGGTCTCCTCCGCAAGCACCCACTGCTCGGGCGGGCAGTCCCAGATCTCGTCGAGGATGCGGCCGGTGCGGCGTTCCGCGTCGACGGTGCGCACGCAATCGTTGGACAACGCAGCGGTGTACTTGTAGGTCTGCATGCCACGCACGTTGCCGGGACCTAAGTAATCCATGGGGACGTCTTGGCCGGAGGTGGTGTCGAACAGTGGGTAGGTGCGCCGTTCCGGCTGGTAGGGCAGCAGCGGGCCGAGCCCGGCGCGGCCTTTGGCGGGGAAGGCGGTGGAGGGGTCGATAAGAAAACTGTCCACGACATCGCCGTCGATGGCTACCTCGGCCAGCAAGGATTTGGGCTGTTTGGTCAGGGTGACGGTGCGGGAGCGGGTGTCGTCGAAAAGCATGGTGTGCTCGCCGGGCTGCAGGGTGCGCTGCTGTGCAATCACGATGGGGGAGGCGATGTTCAGCGCGGCGCAGACGACAATGATGCCCAGGCAGGTGGCTAATCGACGACGCAGGTTCACCCGCCTAACCCTACCGGGCGACTAGACTTTGCCCATCGTGAATCCAAGACCCGCTGTGTTGCCCGAGCTCGACGGCCTGCGTGCCGTGGCCGCGTACGGCATTGTGGCCACGCACGTCGCGTTTCAGACGGGGACTGGCTCGGCGGTGTTGGAGCGCTTTGACTACTTCGTGGCGGTGTTTTTCGCCCTCTCGGCGTTTTTGCTGGCGCGTGGCGGGATGCGGCCGGGCTACTACTCGCGGCGTGTTGCTCGCCTGGTGCCGGCGTACGTGGTGTGTGTGGCGGTGGTGCTGCTCGCGCTGCCGCCGCTCGCGGGGGTCAGCGCAGCGCAGGTGGTGGCGAATGTGCTGTTGGTGCAGGTCTATGTGCCGCATGCGCTTATCGACGGCCTCACCCAAATGTGGTCTTTGTGTATCGAAGTCGCCTTCTACATCGTGCTGCCGCTGTACCTGCGGCTGGGCGCGCGGGGCCGGTACGTGGCGCTGGCGGTGGCGGTGGCGGTCGGGTTCGTGTGGCCGTGGGCAGTCTCCGGCATTGCGGACCCGGCGGTGCTGAACCTGCAGATCTGGCCGCCGTCGTATGCGCTGTGGTTTGCGGTCGGGTTGGTGCTCGCCGAATTGGAGCGCGCCGGGGTGCGCTACGCAGGACCCCGCTGGCCGTTCGTGGTGTTGGCACTGCCGGTGGCGTGGGTGGCGGGCGTGATCGGCCCGCGCGGCCTGGAGCACCCGAGCCCGCTGGAATTTAACGTGCGGGTGGTACTCGGCGCGGTGTTCGCCGCCCTGCTGGTCGCACCCTTTGCGCTGGGGCAGAGGTTTGAGGGGACGGTGTTGTCGTCGAAAAGCATGCGCACGCTCGGCCACTGGTCGTACTCGGTGTTTTTGTGGCACATGGCGGTGCTGTACTTCGTGTTCCCCATGCTCGGCGTGCCCATGTTTTCGGGGCACTTCGTGCTGATCTTTACGACGACCACCCTGCTGAGCACCGCCGTTTCCTACATCTCTTATGAACTGGTGGAGGTACCCGGCGCGCGGCTGGTCAGGCAGGCCACGGCGAAGCAGGCGGCGAGGATGAGGAAGGTCGACGAGCCCGCGTAGTTCGCCGCCGGCCAGGGCGCACGTGCAAGCACGAGGCCGCACACGGTCATGGTGGCGGCGGCCAGGTGCGGCATCGGGATCACGGTGAAGCGGCGCACCAGCCACGCAAGCGCCACGGCGGCCGCGCCGGGCAGGGGTGCCACGGCGATGACGGCCAGGCCCGGCAGCCAGTTCGCACCGGGTGGGGGCGTGAAGCTTTCGAAGCGTCGCCACGGCACCCACAGGCACCGGGCGGTGACCAGCAGGCTCAGCAGGGTGCCGGCGACGAGCGAGTACCGGTAGGCGCCGTCGCCGGTGAAGAACATGTCGAACTCGGCGGTGGGCGTGCTGGCGGCATCGGAGGGGACGCGGAAGGCCTGGGCGTTGGCGTCGATACGCATGGGCTCGAGCGGGACGCCGCCGAGGGTGGCGCGCAGGCCTTCGTTGAACGCGCGGGTGGTCAGGATCATGCGCTCGCCCGTGTGGTTGGGCAGCGGCGCGCGCGAAAGCATGACGGTTTCGGCGCGGGTGACAATCTCGTGCGTGCCGGCCTCGAGGAACACGCGGCCGGCGTGGCGCTCACCGTCGATCGTCGCGGGTTGAGAGAGTGCCCATTCGCTGTCCACGGCGGTGGTGAAGCGGCGCTGGATCACGTCGGTGGCGGGGAAGCGGCGTTGGAAGAAGTAGCGGTCCGCGGTGCCGGGGACCTCGACGATGCGGCGGATGCCGGCGTCGAGTTCGCGGATGCCCACCGGTTCGGTCAGTTCCAGGCGGGTGGCGTCGCCGCGCGTGATGGTGCGTGGCTGGTCCTTGACCAGGGTGACGTTGCGGCATTCGCGGTTGCCGTTGCACAGCCGCACGGTGGTGTTCGCGGTGGCGGTGACCGTGACGGTGTCTTGCCGCGCGCCGAACTCGATCCACGCGTTGCGGTCGCCCGGCGCGGGCCACCAGGCGGTCTCGTGCAGGCCGTCGAAGGCTGCGGTCAGCGAGTTCGCGGGCACCGGACCACCGAAAGCGCCGGCGTCCGCGCGTGAGGACGACGCCCGCGCGAACCCGTCCATGTCCACCCCGGTGCGGGTGCCGGCGGAGGGGTAGTCCTTGACCCGGTTGCGCACGGTGGCGTCCTCCCACTCGTACTGCAGGGTGCCGGATTGCCCGTGGATCGTGCCGTAGTTGCGCACCGCAAGCGCCGGGGTATCGGTGATGATGTCGGGGTCCTCGCCGGTCAGGCGCGCCGGGAAGTAGCCGAGTTCGCGCCACAGCAGCGCGAGCACCTCGCCGCCGCCGTCGACGGCAATCGGCGCACGGTCGGTGTCCATGATGTCCGCATCCGGGTCCAGCAGGAAGATATCCACCTCCCCGAAGCTCGCGTCCGGCTCGCCCAGGTTCGGTGTGACAGGCTGGCGCTCGAGGTCGCGGCGCACCACCACCGCGCCCACGCCGATGGAGCGCAGCGCTTGCCTATCTGCGACCGCCACCTGCCCGTCCAGCCCACGAATCGCCTCCGGATCCACCAGCGGCACCGCATCCCTAAAGGCAAAACGCGTGCTGGTCAGCGCTTGGATCGGCTCGTCGCGCGTCCACCCCCAATGCTGGCGCGCAAAGGACGCGGCGGGCACCACCAACGTGCGCGTGCCTGCGGCGTGCTCCTCCAACCACTCACCGGCCGCCACCCAGTCTTCGGAGACCTCCGACCAGGTGCCCTCCGGCAGCAGGCGCAACGACCAGGCGGGCGCGAGCGCCACCGCAGCCGCCACCGCCACCCCAACCGCCTGCGGGCGACGCACGTGCGAAGCCACAAACCCCACCCCGAGCACTAACGGAAGCCGGACCAGCGGGTCGAACTTGTGGAGATTGCGCAGCGGGGCGAGGGTGTCGTCGTAAAGCGGTGCAAGCATTGGCGACGACCCCAACACCACAAACCCCACCACAAACACCGCAAGCAGCGGGAAGCGCCACGGCATGTCGCGCCGTGCCAAGCCCGCCAGGCCGAACGCGGCGATCAGGCAGGTGGCGATGATGAACACCGGCTCCGCAACCAACAGGTGACCGGCGGCGCGCTCCGTGTCCACGAACGGGGTCCAGCTGGTGGTGCCGCGCAGGATCTCCACCGGGTTGAGCCACGCGGTGGTCACATGCGCGGACTCGATGAAGTCTGTAAACGGCGGCGAATACATGCCCAGCACCAGAAGCGGGCCGATCCACCATGCCGACACCAACATCGCACCCAGTGTGAAGCGTGCAGCCTCGCGGAAGCGGCGCAGCGCCACCAGCAGCACAAACGCCGGCAGGCACGCCGCAATGGTCGCCGTTGCGTTGACCGCACCCATGCACGCCACCGCCACCACCGCCGGCGCCACCTGCGGGCGACGCTGCACCAGCGGCACCAACGTCCACGGCACAAGCGCCACCGGCCAGGCCTCCGAAGAAATCGCCGTCAGCGTGGTCAAAATCCTTGGGCTCAACGCGTACAGCAACGCCGCGAGCACCGGCGGCCACGTGCCCCTGATCCCGATGCGCCGCGCCAGCACCAACGTGCCCGAATATGCCACACCCAGCAACAACGCCCACCACGCGCGCTGCGTCAACCAGTCCGGCAACCACCCAAACAACCAGAAAAACGCGCCCTGCGGAAACAGGTACCCGTACGCCTGGTTTTGCACCTGGCCTAGCGGAAACTCATCCGTGTACGCCTGCGTCGCCCGCGCCAAAAACCGCGCCGGGTTGGCAACGAGATCAAACTTGGTGTCGGCCGCGACCTGTCCCGGCGGCTGCGCCAGCGCAAGCAGGGTCAGGACCAGCCACCCAAGAACATGGGCGCTTCTCGACGACCCCACCCAGCCCTACTTCCGCGAGCCGTACTCCGGCCCGCCAAGCACCGCATCATCAGCGGAAACAGCCGTATTCTCCGGCACCGTCGACTGGCCCGACGCCGCCGCGATACCCAGCACACCAACCACACCGAGCACAATGCCAACGACGGCGCTCGCCACGACAGGGGACGCGGCGTGGCGCTTCAGCGGCTCGGGGAGGTCAACGGTATGGGACATGTCGGAAAAGGCTACCAGCAGCGAGTAGAGTAAGGGCGTTTTCACACGCAATACAGGGGTCAATCACATGCGGAATCGAGCCGTCGCCGCACGCGCAGCGCACACCGTCGCGCTTGCCGCGTGCGTTGTGCTTGCCGCATGCAGCACCCCTGAGGAGGCGAACGACACCGCACCGGAACCCGCCCCAGAGGTGGTGACGGTGACGTCGACGGCGTCGGAGGGTGGGGTCGTCGATAAGCAAGAAGCTTCTGCGCTGCTCAGCCCCGCGCAACAACGCGTGCCCAAGGACCTGCGGGCGCGGGTGGCGTCGCTGATGGTGGTCGGCGTGACTAACTACGAGCAGGCGCGGTTTGCGCTCGACCAGGGTGCCGGCGGGCTGATCATCCCGAGTTGGGCGGACCCGCAGCTGCTCACCGAGTCGGGCCGCAACATCAATGCGCTGCGGGAACAGTACGACAGGCCGTTTGTCGTCGCCATCGATTTTGAGGGCGGCCGGGTGCAGCGCCACACCAACGTGCTGGGCAAATTCATGCCGCCGCGCGCGCTGGCCGGCACCCCGCCGGAAGTCATCCGCGGCACCGGTTGGGACATTGGCCGCTCCCTGCGGGCGCACGGCATCAACGTGGACTACGCGCCACTGTTGGACCTCGATGTGACCGACCTGGACATTGTCGGCGACCGCGCCTTCCACGGCGACCCGGCCGAAGTCGTGCGGGTTGCCACGCTGTTCTCCCAGGGGCTCACCGACGCCCAGGTCACGCCCACGTTCAAACACTTCCCCGGCCACGGGCGCGCCTCCGGCGACACGCACCACCAACTCGCCGTCACCCCGCCGCTGAACCAGGTCCGCGACCTAGACATGCGCCCCTACGGCCCGCTGCTGAAGCAGTTCCCGCGCTCTAGCGTCATGATGGGCCACATGATCGTGCCGGGCCTTGGCCCCGACGGCGTGCCCAGCTCCATGAACCCCGAGGCCTACCGCGTGCTGCGCGAGGGCGACTACCCCGGCGGAGTGCCCTTCAACGGGGTCGTGGTCACCGATGACCTGTCCGGCATGCGCGGCATCCTCGATTACGCGCCCACCCGCGACGCCGTCGCCCGCGCCATCGCCTCCGGCGCCGACCAGGCGCTGTGGTCCACGGGTAAGGATCTGCCCGCCATCATCGACCACGTCGTGTGGTGCGTGAACAACGGCTACATCGCCGAAGACCGCATCGATGAGGCAGCCACCCGCGTGCAGCAATTGCTTATCGACGACAACCTCTAACCCGCTTTTTCAAACATCTGCATTACCCTTGTTTGGGTGACTACGGTGAAGGCAACCTCGCACAAGGCGAGCAGCAAGGGACGCGGCGGCAAGATCGCGCTCGGTGTGCTGCTCGGCATCCTCGCCATCGCGCTCGCTGTGTACCTGGCGGATCTGGCGATGCACCGCGGCAACGTCCCGCGCGGCACCACCGTCGGCGGCGTGAACATCGGTGCGATGAAGCCGGACGAGGCTCGCGCGAAGCTCGAGGGTGAACTCGGCAGCGCTGCTGACAAGACCGTCGAGGTCCGCGCCGGCGACAAGACCGCCACGTTCGTGCCCGCGAAGTCCGGCCTGGACATCGACTACCAGGCCACCGTGGACGCCGCCGGCATCGAAACCGCCAACCCGATTACGCGCCTGCGCGGCCTGTTCACCACCCACGAGGTCGACGCGGTTCCGCGTATCGACGACACCGCCCTGAACCGCACCCTCGACCGCATCAGCGACGAACTGCACTTCGACCCCACCGACGGCACCATCCGCGTCGAAGCCGGCAAGGCCGAGACCACCAAGCCGATCAACGGCCAGAAGGTGGAGCGCGACCTGCTGCGCGAGGAGACCACCACCGGCTGGCTCAACCCGGACGGCATCGATGTCGAGCCGACCCCCGTGCCGCCCGCCATCGACGACGCTGTGATGAGCGCCGCCATGGACGGCCCCGTGCGTGCCGCCTTGGACGGCCCGCTGACGGTCACCGGCCGCGATGATCACAAGGCCGCTATCCCGCAGGAGCGGCTTGGCGAGGTGGTCAGCTTCCCCAACGTCGACGGCAAGATCGCCCCGAAAGTGAACGTCGAAGCCGCGCAAGCCATCCTGGCCGAGCAGCTCGCCGAGACCGAAGTGGAGATGCAAAACGCCCGCGTGCTCACCGGCGGCGGCGTCGAACCCTCCGTCGACGGCACCGCTGTGGACTGGGAGAAAACCCTCGCCGGCTTCAACGACCGCGTCCTCGGTTCCAAGGGGCGTTCCTGGGACGCCGACTACAAGCCGGTACCCGCGGACTTCACCACCGAAGAAGCGAACAACGCCACCTTCAACGAAGTGGTTGGCTCGTTTACCACCGGCGGCTACTCGGGTGCTTCGGGCACCAACATCGCCCTGGTGGCCAACACGGTCAACGGCGCGATTGTGAACCCGGGGGAGACGTTCTCCCTCAACGGCTACACCGGCCCCCGCGGCACCGCCCAGGGCTACGTCGAATCCGGCATCATCCTCAACGGGCGTGCCGACACCGCCGTTGGCGGTGGCATCTCCCAGTTCGCCACCACCCTGTACAACGCGGCCTACTTCGCCGGCATGACCGACGTTGCCCACACCCCGCACTCCTACTACATCTCCCGCTACCCGGCCGGCCGCGAAGCCACCGTGTACGAAGGCGCCATCGACCTGCAGTTCCGCAACGACAGCCCCTACCCGGTGCGCATCGCCACCAACGTCGGCGGCGGCCAACTCACCGTCAGCCTCATGGGAGTGAATACGGTCAACGTGCAGTCCATCAACGGCGGCCGCTGGGCCCAGACCAGCCCGCAGCCGGTCAACGTGTCCGGCCCGAACTGCTCGCCGTCCGGCGGCGCACCCGGGTTCACCACCTCGGATACCCGCATTATCTACGACCTCGCCGGCAACGAACTCTCCCGCGAAACCCAGACCACCGTCTACGACCCGCAGCCCATCGTCCGCTGCGGGTAGGGGAGCGGGGGCCGCACCACTTGACACTAGACTGCTTGGTCTATATTGTGTCGTTTTGGATCAAGAAATCTGACGGATAAGGCCCCTCGGCTCGTCGATTAGCAACCGCGCTCATCGCGCACGGTGCTCCCGAGGGAAGATCCGCCGGCACGCGCAACCGCCGCGCCGGAAGAGCGATATTTCAAGGAGCATCATGTCTTTTGGCATGCCCACCGACTGGACCCCAGCCACCCTCAGCAGCATGGACGGGCTGACCTTTGCGTTTACGCTTGATGAGACGGGTGAGGTGGTCGTCGCAGAGTTTGATAGCGCTGCGCAGGGCCACGAATTCGTCGCCAACACCGGCGCGACATTCGAATACTCGCCAAGCGCCGCCGCCGTACGCGTTGGCGACGACGCCGTCCCCTTCCCCAAACGCCCCGCCACCCGCCGCACCTGCACCTACCGCGAATGCGACCAACGCACCCGCGGCCACAACCAGCACTACATTCCCGTGCTGCGCGCCATGAACCAAAAATTCTGCTGGTTCCCCATCGACATCCTCGCCCACGACGGCACCACGCTCACATTCCGCGTGAGCACACCACTTGGCGACGACACCATCACCGCCCACAACCACAACCCCGAAGACCTCGCACTCGCGCAGGAATACAACCCCGACTGGAAGATCCTGCGCTACACGGTTGATGGTGGCGGCTACCGCGCCATCCTGCTGTCGGATAAGCCCGTCACGGCGTGCACGACGGAAGCGTGAGGGGTTTAAGACTCCTCGTCCGGGATGTCTGTTACGCGGGGTGTTAAACGGGCTCGGTCTGCAAGAATCCGGCGGTCAATCTGCTTCATGGTCTCGACCAGTTTTGCGTCAGCTTCGGCTAGATTGTCGGATTCCCGACCAGCATTAAATAGCTCGTAGCGTTCTTTGGCTAGTCTGTTGGCCTCTTCGCGCGAGATTCTTCCGCGATCCTTCAACGGCTCGAAGCCATTGAATTCAATAAACGAATCGGTCTTCTCCAACCAATCCTTCATGTAGATAGGGCTTCTCATACGAGTCTGGAGGTCTGCATATTCCAAAAACTGGGAAACTAGCAGGTTGAGTGTGGTGAGCTCGGAATTTGTTAGATAGTTTTTTGCGGTGGTTACATCACCTTTCCGTACCACTTTCCCCTTGAAAGTGGATAACCCCAGGTTGTCGGCTCCGGGGTCGCAACGTGTCGCAATGATTTCTGAAGCAGTTTGACCGGTAACTGCGTAATGGAGTTTGTCCTGAATCCAGCTGAAAATCCCGCGTGTTTTGGGACTATCTTTGTTGTAGTCCGTAGCAAGCGCGACAATGTCTCGTAGTTTGAGGTAGAGGCGAGCTTCGGAGGATCGAATATCCCGGATTCGCGCGAGTAGCTCGTCGAAATAATCGGTTCCGCGGGGGTCTTTGAGCTTTTCGTCGTTGAGGACGAAACCTTTTCTCAAATACTCCTGGAGTATTTCACTGGCCCAGCGTCGGAACTGATTTCCTCTTGGTCCTTTAACTCGGTAGCCGACAGCAACAATCGCATCCAGATTGTAATGTTTGAGTGTTCGCGAAACATCGCGATCTCCTTCAGATCGAACTATTTGAATTTCTTTAATAGTTCGATCCCTGCTCAGCTCGTTTTCGGCGTAGATATTCTTGAGGTGAATGCTCACGCTTGCCGGAGATATATCAAAGAGATCTGCGACTTCACTTTGAGTCATCCATACTGATTTGTCGACAACTCGCAGATGGACTTCCGTTAATCCGTCCTCGGTCTGGTAGATGACAAACTCGCCGTGATCCGTCGAGTCTAATTTGACCGTCCGCTGATCCATTTCGCCCCCAAAAATAACCAGTGCCTTGGAGCCGGCGACGGGAATCGAACCCGCACTCTCAGCTTGGGAAGCTGATGTTCTACCACTAAACTACGCCGGCAGCTTTTACGACTTTAGCACTGCAGGAACCGGCTCCAAAAACCGGGCAAGGGGTGGGGAAGTACACTCTGTGTCGTGCTGCTTTCAGATCACGACATTCGCGAATCCATTGACTCCGGCCACCTCGGCATCGACCCCTTCGATCCGTCGATGGTCCAACCGAGTTCGGTTGACGTGCGCCTGGATAAGTTCTTCCGAGTCTTTAATAACTCGAAGTACACGCACATTGATCCGAAGCAGGAGATGCCGGACCTGACAACGCTCGTCGAGGTTTCCGACGACGACGCCTTCGTCCTTCACCCCGGCGAGTTCGTCCTCGCCTCCACGCTGGAATGCTTCACGCTGCCCGCGGACCTGGCCGGTCGCCTCGAGGGCAAGTCCTCGCTGGGCCGCCTGGGTCTGCTGACCCACTCCACCGCGGGCTTCATCGACCCGGGCTTCTCTGGGCACATCACGCTGGAACTGTCTAACGTGGCCAACCTGCCGATCACGCTGTGGCCTGGCATGAAGGTCGGCCAGCTCGCGCTGTTCAAGATGACCTCCCCGGCTGACACTCCGTACGGCTCGGGTGCGCTCGGCTCGAAGTACCAGGGCCAGCGCGGCCCGACACCGTCGAAGGCGTATCTGAACTTTCAGTAGGGCTGGTGGTGCATCGTCTAGCTAGACGGTCCGAACTGCTAGACGATCCGCCCGCCTTGTCTGCGTTTCCCCAGGTCATGTTGAAGATGGTTTGCAATACGGTGCGAATCGTCTAGCAGCCTGCCGAGGGAACTAGACGATCAACCCCGCCACCGCGTCGCCCTGCAGCCTCCGCACCGCCACGGCATAATGGCCACCATGCGACTGACTGTGATCGGCACTGGTTATCTTGGCGCGACGCACGCGGCGTGCATGGCGGAGTTGGGCCACGAGGTGCTTGGCGTCGACGTGGACGAGCACAAGATTGAGGCGCTGAAGAACTCCACGGTGCCGTTCTACGAGCCGGGCCTTCCCGAGGTGCTGGAGCGCAACATCGACGCAGGTCGCCTCAGCTTTACGACGAATTACGACGAGGCTGCCGCCTTCGCCAACGTGCACTTCATCGGGGTGGGCACGCCGCAGCAGCGCGGGTCGTATGCGGCGGATACGCGCTTTGTCGAGGCGGTTATCGACGACCTCGTGCCCAAACTGCACGGCCACCACGTCATCCTGGGCAAGTCCACGGTCCCGGTCGGCACTGCAGCGGCACTGCAGGAACGCGCAGACGATCTGACTCGTCGCGCCGGCCGAGGCGCGACCGTGGAGATCGCCTGGAACCCGGAGTTCCTGCGCGAGGGATACGCCGTCAAGGACACCATCGAGCCCGACCGGATCGTATTAGGACACCGCACCGAGAACTCCCACGCGGAGGAAATCGCCCGCGAGGTGTACGCGACGCCGCTGGCCAACGGCACCCCGTTTATCGTCACCGACCTGCAGACGGCGGAGTTGGTGAAGGTGTCGGCGAACGCGTTTTTGGCCACGAAGATCTCGTTTATCAACGCGGTGAGCGAGGTCTGCGAGATCGTCGGCGCAGACGTGACCCAACTCGCAGACGCGATTGGTTACGACGACCGCATCGGCCGCAAATTCCTCGGCGCCGGCCTCGGCTTCGGCGGGGGTTGCCTGCCGAAGGACATCCGTGCGTTCATGGCGCGCGCCGGCGAGGTCGGCGCGGACCAGGCGCTGACCTTCCTGCGCGAGGTAGATGCGATCAACATGCGCCGCCGCCAGCGGGTGGTGGACATGGCACGCGAGGAACTCGGCAGCCTGATCGGCCGCAACATCACGGTGCTGGGTGCAGCGTTTAAGCCGAACTCGGACGACGTGCGCGACTCGCCAGCCCTTGCCGTGGCGGGCCAACTCTCCCTGGCCGGCGCGAACGTCACCGTCTTCGACCCGCAGGCGATGGACAACGCCCGCAAGGTCTTCCCAACCCTCGATTATGCCGACACGCTCGAAGAGGCGCTGCGCGGCGCGGAGCTGACCATCCTCGCTACCGAATGGGGGCAGTTTAGGGAGATGGATCCGGAGTGGGTTGCTGGGGTCGTCGAAAAGCAATTGCTTATCGACGCCCGAAACGTCCTGGACGTACAACAATGGCGCAACGCCGGATGGGAAATGCGGGCGCTCGGACGCACCCTCTAGTCGACGAAACCGCGTGCCTGACAACAACTACAGATTATTAAGGCATGATGGGGCGCATGCCTAAGGACAAGTCAGGAAACTTTGCCAAGGTCGCCCTCGGCAGCGTCGCAGCGGCGTTGGGCGGCGTGGCCATCCACGACCTCACTCAGACCAAAAACCCGGTCCTGCGCAACTACCCCGTACTCGGGCACATGCGCACCCTGCTCACCGACATCGGCCCCGAACTGCGCCAATACTTCATCGAACGCGACTGGGACGGCCGCCCCTTCAACCGCGATCAGCGCAACGCAATTTACGAACGCGCAAAGGGCATGCAAAGCGAAACGTCCTTCGGCACCGTCCAGGACGTCTACGCCACCAACCACGAACACCTCGTACATACGCTCGCGCCTGTCGACGAACCCTCCGAACCGCCCCGCACCCTCATCGGCGGCAAGGACTGCACCCAGCCGTACTCCATCTCCATGCTGAACGTGTCCTCCATGAGCTTCGGCTCCCTGTCCAAAAACGCCGTGCGCGCACTGAACAAAGGCGCGGCCATGGGCGGCTTCGCCCACAACACCGGCGAAGGCGGCGTCTCCCCGTACCACAAGGAATTCGGCGGCGACCTCGTCTGGCAGATGGGTACCGGCTACTTCGGCGCCCGCACCCACGACGGCGACTTCGACCCCGCTAAGTTCCGAGACCGCGCCGCCGACGACCAGGTCAAGATGGTCGAACTGAAAGTCAGCCAAGGCGCCAAGCCGGGCATCGGTGGCGTGCTGCCAGCCGACAAGATCACCAAAGAAGTCTCCGAAATCCGCGACGTGCCCATGGGCAAGGACTGCATCAGCCCCGCAGCCCACCGCGTGTTCAGCACCCCTGTCGAACTCATCGAATTCATCGCGAAGATGCGCGAACTGTCCGGCGGTAAACCGGCGGGGTTCAAGTTGTGTGTGTCGAGTCGTCGAGAAGTACTTGCCATTTGCAAGGCCATCCGCGAGGTCGGCACCGCACCCGACTTCATCGTCGTCGACGGATCCGAAGGCGGCACCGGTGCCGCCCCCATCGACTTCGAAGACCACATGGGCATGCCACTGACCCACGGCTTGATGACCGTGCACAACGCACTCGTCGGCACCGGCCTGCGCGACCAAATCAAACTCGGCGCGTCCGGCAAAGTCGCCGGCGGCTCCGACATCGTCATGCGCATGATCCAAGGCGCCGACTACACCAACTCCGCCCGCGCCATGATGATGGCCGTCGGCTGCATCCAGGCACAACGCTGCCACACCGGCGAATGCCCCACTGGCGTCGCCACCCAAGACCCGCGCCGCAACCGCGCCGTTGTGGTCAAGGACAAGTCCCAGGCGGTGTACAACTACCACAAGACCACCGTCAACACCGCCGTGCGCCTCATGGCCTCCATGGGAGTCACCGACCCGGCGGATCTCACCCCCGAGATGCTGCGCCGCAACATCTCCCCGACCGAGTCCCGCTCCTACGCCTCCATCTACGAATGGCTGCGGCCGGGCCAGCTGCTCGAAGACCCGCCGTCATCCTGGGCACAGGAGTGGAAGGCCGCGTCGCCGGATACCTTCCGTCCGGTGTAGGTGGGGTGCTGTCTGCCGGCGGGGCCGTTAACAACCTCTCGCGGCTGACAAAGTACGGCGGAATGTGTCAGTGACCGGCATCGTGCCTGGTCAAAAATCGACCCTGACAGATTTTGTGGAATCTGTCAGGGACGGAGCCTCAACGCCCGTAGCCGGCGGGCGTGCAAAATAGTTCCCGACCTCAGTGCGAAACCGGGAACTTTCTTACCTCGCCGGGGTGCCGACCTGGGCGAATGTCGTCGAGAAGGGGCCGATACCCCCAAATAGTTCCCCGGCCGGGAACTATTTTGCGGGAGCTGCAGGGGGCATCAGGTCAGATCATCGATGGAAACTTCCCTGTCAAGGTTCATACGCTCACAGAAGTCTTCGTCGTGGCTGACGAGAAGAACCGCACCTGCATAACTCTCAAGAGCGGAGACAAGCCAATTCACGGTTGAGATATCGATGTTGTTGGTGGGCTCGTCGAGAAGCAATAGCTGCGGAGCAGGCGACGAAAGAAGAACACGGGCAAACTCAACGCGGAAACGCTCACCACCCGAAAGCGTTCCAATAGGCGCGTGCACAGTCTCATTCTGAAACAACAGTTGCGCGAGTTGGTCCCGAATATACTGCGGGTCAGCAGACGCGTTGGCCTCCGAGACCAATTCCAAAACTGACCGGTTGGGGTCAAGAACAATGCGTTGCCGGAGGTACCCCACATTCCTAATCACATACCCCGCGCTACCGTCTGCAACAGAGTTGAGCAGGGTCGTCTTTCCGCTGCCGTTCGGCCCAGTGATCCGGACACGCTCGGGGCCCACAACAGTGAGCCCTGGGATTTCCATAACACGGGTTCCGTTCGGAAGCGCCGTACCGGGAAGCTCAATGAACACATGTTGATCGTCGCGAACCTTGTCTTGCGCGTGCCGATACGCAGCGAGAGACGACTCCACAGACTCGGCATGAGCCGCACCACGCCGAGCAGCAGTCTTCTCCGACCGATCCTTGTCCAGCCCCATCGCCATGCCAGGTTTGCGTTTGTTAGCCGCGAACTTCTTTCCGCGACGAGCGTCCCGAGCAATGCGAGTTTGCATCGCCTCACGCTCCCGAACCTGCCTACTGTGAACCGCCTTCTTGTCCCGCACCTCCCGCATCGCTGCGTCCTGTTCGTTGGCCAGAGTTTCGCAATAGGCGGAGTAGTTGCCGGGGAAAAGACGTAGCTTCCCGTCGTGAAGTTCTGCAATTTCGTCCACGGAATCCAACAAGTCGCGATCGTGGCTCACCACAATTGCAGGAACGTTGGATTTGGAAAGAGAACGGATCAGCTGGGCTTTTGCTTCCGAATCGAGGTTGTTTGTTGGCTCGTCCATCACGATGAAATCGGGGTTGTCAGACATGAGCGCAGCTAGTGCAACACGAACAGCCTCTCCACCGGACATGGTAGACAGCGGCCTGTCCAAGTTGAGCGGGAGGCCGTGAGCGGACAACACAGCCTGAGTCTCTTCAGCAGCATCCCACCGGTCGCCAATAAGCTCGAACAATTCGGGATTGAACTGGCCACCTTCGACGGCGTTGATTGCCTCGATGATTTCGGTAACCCCAAAGACGTCCGAAACCGTAGTGTCCGGTTGCAGCCCAAGATCCTGAGGTAGGTAAGCGACTTTCGACGGGCGTTCGACCGAACCCGTGCTCGGCTGTAGCTCGCCGAGAATGACCCTGATCAGAGTCGTTTTTCCGGAACCGTTATCGCCGATTAAGCCGGTCAGGTGACTTGAAAATATGGCATTCAAGTCCGAGAAGCAGGAGGTTCCGTTAGGCCACTCGAGGGAGACGTTATTTAGGGAAATAGGCATGCTCATTCAACTTTCTGTTTCGTGTTAGGCGGAAACACGGAACATGAGCACGGCCTACTCCTTCCTTCGGGGACAATTCCTCGTCGATACTATGGCAGCGTCCGTTTGGGGTCAAGGGGTTTGTGCTGCTGTAAGTCGGGGTAGGTGTCGGCCACTCACAACCCCTCGCGGCTGACAGATTGCGGCGGAATGTGTCAGCGACCGGCATCGCGCCTGGTCAGAAATTGGCCCTGACAGATTTTGTGGAATGTGTCAGGGAGGAGGCCTTAACACCCGTAGCAGGCGGGCGTGCAAAATAGTTCCCGGCCTCAGCGCGAAACCGGGAACTATTTTGTCTCAACGGCGTGCCGACCTGGGGGAATGCCGGCGAGAAAGGGTCGAAACCCCCAAATAGTTCCCCGGCCGGGAACTATTTTCGGAAAGGGGCGCCCAACCGCCAACCGCCAACCGCCAACAACCCCTAGTGCTGGTGGTAGTCCGCCAGGAAGTTGCCGAGGCGCTCGATGGCGTTTTCCAACTGGGACGCCCACGGCAGGGTGACCACGCGGAAGTGGTCGGGGGTGGGGTAGTTGAAGCCGGTGCCTTGGACCATGAGGATCTTCTCGGATTTGAGGAGGTCGAGCATGAATCGTTCGTCGTCGTGGATGTTGTACATTTCGGCGTCGATTTTGGGGAAGCAGTACAACGCACCCTTGGGTTCGACGACGGAGATGCCGGGGATCTCTCGCAATTTCCGGACGGCGATGTCGCGCTGTTTGCGCAGGCGGCCGCCGACGCCGGTGAGTTCGTAGATGGACTGGCGGCCGCCCAAGGCGACCTGGATGGCGTGTTGGCCGGGCACGTTGGCGCACAGACGGGTACCCGACAATAGATCAAGCCCTTCGATGAATCCCTTGGCGCGGCGGCGCGGGCCGGTTACGACCATCCATCCGGCGCGGTACCCGCAGACGCGGTACGCCTTGGACAGGCCGTTGAAGGTGATGCAGAGGAGGTCGGGGGCGACTTCGGCCATGGAGATGTGCTTGGCGTCGTCGTAAAGTACGCGGTCGTAGATTTCGTCGGCAAGGACCATGAGCTCGTGCTCGCGGGCGATGTCGGCGATGCCTTCTAGGATCTCGCGGGAGTAGACGGCGCCGGTGGGGTTGTTGGGGTTGATGACCACGATCGCCTTGGTGCGGTCGGTGATCTTCGAGCGAATGTCTTCCAGGGATGGGTTCCAGTTGTCCTCTTCGTCGCAACGGTAGTGGACGACGTTGCCGCCGGCGAGCGTGGAGGCGGCGGTCCACAGCGGGTAGTCGGGGGCGGGGATGAGGATTTCGTCGCCGTCGTTGAGCAGGGCTTGGGTGACCATGCTGATCAGTTCGGACACACCGTTGCCGAGGTAGACGTCGTCGATGTCGAAGTGCGGGAAGTCTTCGATCATTTCGTAGCGGGTGACCACTGCGCGGCGGGCGGAGGTGATGCCTTTGGAGGTGGTGTAGCCCTGGGAGGTGGGCAGGTTGGCGATCATGTCGCGCATGATCACGTCGGGCGCCTCGAAACCGAAGACGGCGGGGTTGCCGGTGTTGAGTTTCAGGATGGTGTGCCCGTCACGTTCCATCTGCTCGGCGGTGGCGGTGACGGGGCCGCGGATGTCGTAGAAGACGTTCTTGAGTTTTTCCGCCTGGTCGAAATGGCGGTGCGGTTTCAGTGGCTCGCTCATGGGTTACCACTGTAGGCCGGGTCTACTTCCGGCGGAAGCGATTGACGGTGTCTTGCGCGATGTTGAGCGCGTCGTTGGTCATTTGGTTGATTTGGTCTTTGCGTTGTGCGCGCATGAGGGCCTGCTGGTGGACTTGGGCGGCTTCGATTTCGAGTTGTCGGCGTTTGATTTCTTGGCGGCGCTGTTGTTCGAGTTGGCGCAGGCTGGGGGTGTACCAGGAGTCGGGCCCAACCTTCATTACGTAGAGCAGGATGAACAGGGTGGGGATGATCAGTAGCGACAGGCCGGACAGCGCAGTTGATCCCGCGGCTCCGAAGATGCTCACCAGGCCGATGGAGCCGATGGTGCCGAGCCAGAACACGCCGGCGCGGGTGCGGCGCCCGGAGCGGCGTGCCTGCATGATTTCGGCTTGGCTGTACAGGACCGCATCGTCGGACACTTGCTTATCGACGACCCCACGCCCCCGGCCCGTCGGCAAATCCCCCAAAATCGGCTGCAGGTCCTGCTGCGTTTGGGCCTCGGCGACGGCTTGGCACCGGTTGTCAAACTCGGCCATGTCCAACCGGCCTTCGCCGAGCGCGCGGCCGAGGATGTCCATGGCGTCCATGCGCTCTTGGTCGCCGATGCGGAAGTTGCCGTAAGGGGTGCTCATGGACGTGATGTTAGTTCAATGCGTGCCACTGTTCGTCGATACCTGTGGTGCCGTCGGCGAAGCGCTGCTTTGTGGCGTCGTAGACCTCCTCGGGCAGTTGGTAGAAGTACACGCGCGGCATGACGGCTTCGGCGTTGTCGAGGTAGGTGGTGACAAACTCGCCGACGTTGTCCTTCTTCGCCGATTCCGCGTTGACGTAGATGAACAGCGGGCGCGACAGGGGGTAGTTGCCGCTCTTGGCTTCGTCGGCGGTGGGGGCGATGCCGTCGACGAGTACGTTGTCGATCTTGTTGCGCACCGTGCCCTCGGTGGCTAGGTAGTTGCCGATGCCCATGAAACTCAGGCCGTTGATGTCTTCGGAGACCCACGCGGACAGTTCTTGGATGTCGTCGCTGGATTGGTAGTCGTCGCGGATGGTGTCGTTGCCAAGCACCATGTCCTCGAACACGCCGAGGGTGCCGGAGCCGGTGGGGCGCCCGTAGAGGTTGATTTTCTCGTTCGGCCAAGATGGGTCGATGTCGGACCAGGTGGTGACGGTGGATTCCTTCGACCAAATGTCGTGGAGTTGCTCGACGGTGAGGTCGGCGGCCCAGTCGTTGTCGGCGTGTTTGACGATGGTGATCGCGTCCAGCCCAATCGGCAACTCGAAGAAGTCCACGCCGGACTCGGCGCATTGTGCCTGGTAGTCCACGGAGGATTCGCTGCCGGGAATGGCGACGGAGGCGTTGTTGATGTCGGCGTCGCCTGCGCAGAACTTGTCAAAGCCGTCGGTCGAACCGACCGCCTCAAGCTCGGCGTCGAAGTTGTAGCGGTTGAGCATGTAGCGGGTGATGGGCTCGACTGTCGACGAGCCCGTGATGGTGAACGCCTCGCCGGAACCGGAACCCGAGCCGGAATCGGAGCAGGCGCCCAGCGTCAGCGCCGTCGCGGCCGCGAGCGCGGCGGTGAGGGTTTTACGCATCGTTGGCATCGTTGTGGCCCTTTCGCATCTCGACGCGGAACTCGCGAAGCAGTTTGAACAGGCTCGACCAGGACCCTTGCGCGTTGGCCCAGTATTCGGGGAAGTTCTCCAGTTCTTCTTCCTGCTCAGGGGTGACGTTCGGGTTGGTTTTCTTGTAGCGCACGTGGTCGGTGTCGGCGTCGGTGTCGTCGTTAAGTAGTGCTTGGTTGGTGGCGTGGCGGGCGGCGAGCTCGTCGCGAAGTTCTGCGGCGGTTTCCTCGAGCTCGTTGAGCAGGGCCACAAGGGCGTTGTCGGGGGCTTCGTTCTGGATAAGTTCCTGCGCGATGGGCGACAGGTCTGGCGTCTGGTTCGCGTCGGTCATGGTGCTGCTCCTTAGGTGAGCGCGTTGGAGATGAAAACGGCGAGGATCGGGATAGCGAAGAACACTCCGCCGATCCAGAGGAAGACGTAGAGCTTGTTCTTTACGGCGAGGCCGGCGAGCCAGTCAGAACCGGCCGGCGGCAGTTTGCTCATGAACGGGATGCCAAGGATCACGGCTGCGGCGCACACGTTGAATAGGGTGTGCACCAGCGCGCCTGCCATGGCGGCTTCGGCGTCCGCGCCGGAGACAGCGAACGCGGCGATCAGGCCGGTGACGGTGGTGCCGATGTTCGCGCCGACCACGAACGGGAACAGCGTGCGGACCTCGAACTTGCCGGAGGCCGCCAGCGGCACCGTCAGCGCGGTGGTGGTGGAGGAGGACTGCACCAGGGTGGTGATTACCGCGCCGGAGAGCAGGCCGACAAACGAGTTCTTACCCAGCGCGGCGTAGAGGATCTCTTGGGCCTTGCCCACCAGCAGGGCGTTGAGCAGGTTGCCGATGAACTGGATGGACCACAGAATCAGCGCGATGCCGACGATGGACAGGACGATGCCGCCCCACATGTCGCCAAGCGGGGAAACAAGACTGCCAGCCAGGGCAACGAGCGGTTCGGTGATGGTATCCAGCCCGTCGCCGATGGCCTCGAAGGCACCGGCGACAACACCTTCGCCCTGGCCGCTCAGCGACGGCGCGATCGCCGACGCGGTGCGCGACAAGAAGCCGGTGAAGATCTCCAGCGGGAAGAAGATCAAGATGGCGATGAGGTTGAAGAAGTCGTGCACGGTCGCCATGGAGAAACCGTTTTTGAACTGGGTCTTGTTACCCGCCAGGCCGAGCGCGACCAGGGTGGAGGTCACCGAGGTGCCCATGTTGGCGCCGAAGAGCATCGGCACCGCAATGCTCAGCGGTAGGCCACCGGCGATCATGCCGACCACAATCGAGGTGGTGGTCGACGACGACTGAATAATCGCCGTGGCCACCACACCAATGGCAAGGCCGACGAACGGGTTCTCGGCAAACGAGAACAGTTCCTTGGCCTGGTCGCCGGCAACCATTTTGAAGCCGTCACCGATCATGCCCACGCCGTTGAGCAGCAGCCAAACACCGAGCGCTACGGCGATCCAGTTCGCGGCCTGCTTGGCGGCGCCGTCGAGAGGCAAAAAGCCCAGTGGATCCTTGGGAGCGTCATCCTTCCGGGTGGCGGTGTTCTCCGGGTTTTCCGGTGCTGCTTCCTTAAGCGCGGTGCCCCCGCCCGCTGCGTTGCTGTTCATGCTCGCCCAATCACTCGTGTACGGCAGTCGTTCGCGCTGACCGTACACACGCAGAGTGAAATCTGGGTGAACGCTGGGAGAACTTTCTAGTCTTCTCCGAATTGCGATTGGTGCAGTTTCCAATACGCGCCTTGCTTTGCGACGAGCTCAGCGTGACTGCCCTGCTCCACAATGGCGCCCTTTTCCATGACGAGAATGGTGTCGGCGCCGCGGATCGTCGACAAGCGGTGTGCGATGACGAATGAGGTGCGGTTGGAGCGCAGCGCGTTCATCGCCTGCTGGACCAGCACCTCGGTGCGGGTGTCCACTGAGGAGGTGGCTTCGTCGAGAATCAGCAGCGCAGGCTGGGAGAGGAACGCGCGCGCGATGGTGATCAGCTGGCGCTCACCTGCGGAGATAGACCCGCCGTCTTGGTCGACGATGGTGTCGTACCCCTCTGGCAGTGCGCGCACGAAACGGTCCACGTAGGTGGCCTTCGCAGCTTCGATGACTTCCTCGTCGGTGGCGTCGAGGCGACCGTAGCGGATGTTTTCCATGATCGTGCCCTTGAACAGCACGGCGTCTTGCAGCACCATGCCGATCTGGCTGCGCAGCTCGGCGCGTGGCATGTCTCGGATGTCGGTGCCGTCGATGGTGATCGCACCCGCGTCGACGTCGTAGAACCGCATGATCAGGTTCACCAGCGTGGTCTTGCCGGCGCCGGTCGGTCCGACGATCGCGGCGGTCTGGCCCGGCTCGACGCGGAGGTTCAGGTGTTCGATGAGTGGGGGAGCGTCCGTGTAGGAAAAGGACACGTCGTCGAACTCCACTAGACCTTCGACGCGGCCGTCCATGCGGGCTTGGGCGTGGTCCTCAACCTCTTCCTCAGCGTCGAGCAGTTCGAAGACGCGCTCGGCGGACGCAACGCCGGATTGCAGCATCTGCATCATGCCGGCGATCTCCCCGAGCGGCTGGTTGAACTGGCGGGAGTATTGGATGAAGGCGGTGGCATCGCCAAGCGTGAGCCTGCCGGAGGCGACCTTCACACCACCGAGCACCGCGATGGCCACGTACGACAGGTAGGAGACGAACTGCATGATCGGGTGCATCGAGTTGGCCAGGAACTGCGCCTTCTGGGCAGCACCTGCGAGTTCCTCGTTGCGTTCGTCGAACTGGGCGCGCAGCTGGTCGGTACGGCCGAAGATGACCGCCACGTCATGGCCGGAGAAGGACTCCTCGACATGCCCGTTGACGTCGCCGGTGGCCTTCCACTGGGTGGTGAACTGCTTCTGGCTTCGCGTGCCTACCACCGCCATGGCCAGGCCGGTCAGCGGAATGGCAAGCAGGGCGACGAGTGCCAACTGCCAGGAGATGGCGAACATCATGACCAGGATGCCAACGACGGTCAGGATCGCGTTGAACAGCGAGGACAACGACTGCTGTAGGGCTTGCTGGACGTTGTCTACGTCGTTGGTTGTGCGCGACATGACGTCGCCACGCTGACGGGTATCAAAGTAGGACAGCGGCAGGCGGTTGATCTTCGCTTCAACCCGTTCGCGCAGGCTGAACACCGCTCGGATGGATAGTTTGTTCAGGATCGCGCCCTGGGCCCACATCAGCACCGCAGAGGCCAAGTACAGCGCCAGGACCAGCACGATCAGGTCGCGGAGACGGTCAAAGTCGATGCCGCTGCCCGGGGTCAGTTCCATCGCGCCGGCCATGTCCGCGAACCGATCCTGCCCGGCCGCCCGCATCGCTTCGACGGCTTGTTCCTTGGTGGTGCCGGGCGGGAGTTGCTTGGACACCACGCCGGAGAAGATCACGTCCATGGCACGACCCATCACGCGAGGTGCAAGCACGCCCAACAGGACAGACAGGGCGTTCATGACAAACACCGCTGTCAGCGCCGCCTTGTAGGGGGCGAGCAGCCCAAGGAGGCGTTTCGCGGACGGCCAGAAGTTCTTCGCCTTGCGTGGCGCCTTGCCGGAGAAGTCGTCGCCGGCCATCTTCTCTTCGTATTCGGCGAGTTGCTCATCAGACAACTCGGTCATGTGCTCACTCATGCGTCCACCTCCGCCTGGCTGCGTTCGATCTGACGGTAGGTCTCGGACTGCGCCAGCAGTTCTTCATGCGTGCCGCGGGCGACGATGCGCCCGGCCTCCATGACCAGGATCTGATCCGCATTGCGTATCGACGCCACCTTCTGCGCCACCACAATCACCGTCCGCTCCTGAACCGTCTCGCGCATCGCGGCGTTCAGGTTTGCCTCGGTGGTGGCATCCAGCGCGCTAAACGAGTCGTCGAACACATACACCTTCGGGTCCGCCACCAGCATCCGCGCAATGCACAGACGCTGGCGCTGACCACCGGAAACGTTCGTGCCGCCCTGGGAGATCGGCATGTCCAGATCCTCCACGAACGACGCCTGCGCGGTCCGCAGCGCCGCCCACAACTGTTCATCCGTGGCGTCGGGGTTGCCCATGCGCAGGTTCGAGGCCACCGTTCCCGAAAACAGCCACGGCTTCTGCGGCACCATCGCCACCGCCCGCACGAGATCGGCGCGAGGCATGGTGGTCACCGGGGTGTCGTCGATAAGCACACGCTCTGACGTGGGCGAATACAACCGCGGCAGCAGCCCCACCAGCGTGGTTTTGCCACTGCCGGTCGCGCCGATGATCGCCGTGGTCGTGCCCGGACGCGCCTCAAACGAAACCTCCTCCAGCACGGGCTTTTCCGCGCCGGGGTAGGTGTACGAGACATCCTCGAAGCGCACGACGCCATTGCTTATCGACGACCCCACCGTCGCCGGCGCCTTCACCTCATGCCCAAGCACCTCCTCGATGCGGGTGGCGCACACGATCGCGCGCGGCAGCATCATCAGCATGAACACGCCCATCATCACCGCCATGAGGATCTGCATGAGGTACTGCATAAACGCGGTAAGGGAGCCGACTTCGACCAGGCCGTCGTCGACACGATGCCCGCCAAACCACAACACAGCCGCCGTGGCCAGGTTCAGGATCAACATGATCGCCGGGAACATCGTCACAAACACCCGCCCGATGTTCAGGCTCAGCCTGGAGATGTCCTCGTTGGCCTCCGTGAAACGCTGCGCCTCGAACTCCTCGCGGCCGAACGCACGCACCACACGGATGCCGGCGATCTGCTCACGCAACAGACCGTTGATGTTGTCCAGCTTCTTCTGCATGCGCTTGAACAGCGGCATCAGGATCGCGGCGGTGATCCCCACCACGACGGCGAGGACGATGACCGCCGTGACCACCAGCCACGACATACCCGCAT
>NZ_KV826381.1:0-1433 GCF_001835905.1 Corynebacterium sp. HMSC034E11 | reverse complement strand
GTGTCCGAAGTCACGACATATTTGACGGGGTGTGCCTGCGAGGGCAGTCCTGATACTTGACAGGTGAGTCGCGACAAAGTTGACACTTAGGGTTACCTCAGCCGTGTCGGTGACGCTTGACCGGTGAGTCGGGACATGTTTGACATCATGAACAGTCCCAACCGCAACCTTGCCATTGTCAGAGCCGTCAGAGACCAAGGTGCGACACCCACCAACGTCGCCAAACGCTTCGGCATCTCACGCCAACGAGTCCACCAGATCCTCAACGCCTACGACGCAGGCGGCGCCGAAGCAATCGCACCGAAATCACGTGCACCTCACACCCACCCACACGCGGTACCGGACGCGTTACGAAACGAAATCATCGACATCCGCAAGCAACTCACCCGGCACGGACTTGACGCCGGACCCGAAACCATCGCCTACCACCTCGAACAAGCCGGCAAACGTGCCCCTTCAACCTCAACGATTCGCCGCATCCTCACCAACGAAGGCCTAATTACCCCACAGCCGAGGAAAAGGCCGAAAAACTCCTACATCCGCTTCGAAGCCGCAATGCCCAACGAATGCTGGCAAGCTGATATCACCAACCTCTACCTTGCCGACAACACACGAGTAGAAGTCCTCGACTTCCTCGACGACCACTCGCGATACCTGCTGTCAATCACCGCAGCTGCCGCATTCTCAGGCACCACCGTCGCTGCCGAACTGGGCCGTCTGATTGACCAATACGGCCCACCAGCATCCACACTGACGGATAACGGCATGGTCTTTACCACCCGTCTTGCCGGGTGTAAGGGCGGGCGAAACGCGTTCGAAAAGACACTCGCCGCACACAAAATCCAACAGAAAAACGGACGGCCAGGCCACCCCCAAACCCAAGGAAAAATCGAACGATTCCACCAAACCCTCAAAAAATGGATCAAAGCCCGACCCCCAGCACAAACCATCGACGAGCTGCAACAACTCCTCAACGAATTTCGCCAATACTACAACTGCACACGCCCCCACCGAGCCCTAGGCAGACGCACCCCGCAACAGGCATACACCACCGGAGTTAAAGCCACGCCCAACGACAACCCCAAAGAAGAATGGCGCACCCGAAACGACACCGTCGACAAAAACGGCAAAGTCACCGTGCGCTATGCCGGCAAACTCTTCCATCTCGGCATCGGACGCGCCTACAAACACAAGAAAATCCTGATGGTCATCACCGACAACCACATCATCACATCACTCGCCGAAACCGGAGAGGTCATCACCGAGCACTACATCGATACCGCCCGCGACTACCAAAAGGCCTACTGGAAACACGGCGACCCACCACTTCACGCCGAATGAACAAAACCGGCACCCCAGAACAAAAACAACTGGGATGCCGGTCCGTCCAGCATGTCGCGACTCATCCGTCAAGCATGACGCGACTCATGACA
>NZ_KV826380.1:0-370 GCF_001835905.1 Corynebacterium sp. HMSC034E11 | reverse complement strand
ATCGTCTAGCTGGGCTTGTGATGCTGCTAGACGATCTCGTTTCGGCCTCTGTGTTTGCCCTGGTGGTGTTGGGGTTGTTTGTCGTTATGGGGCTGATCGTCTAGCTGGTGTTTCGGGGTGCTAGACGATGAGCGTTGGGGTGGTGTTCTCCTGGTCTGCTAGTGGTGTTCGGGATTGTGCTAGCAGATCGAAAGATGCCGGTGGTGTTTGTCCAGGTCGTGTTGGGCATGGTGTTTATTAGTGGGCTCATCGGCTAGTTGGGCGCGAAACGTACTAGCAGAACAGCCCTGCAGCGCCCTGTTTTCGTGTCTTGGGCGCTGTTGTTGGGTGTGCGCTCGGAAAATGGGGGTAATTTGCGGGGGTAAGCAGG
>NZ_KV826379.1:0-2575 GCF_001835905.1 Corynebacterium sp. HMSC034E11 | reverse complement strand
TGTGTCTGATCTGATGTAGGTGGTCCAGTTCGGCTTGGGAAGTAGTCCGTTTCGGCGGCCTGTTTTAGTCCGTTTCAGCGTGAAAAAGTAGGCCACTTTCCTGGTGCGTTGCTGTGACTGGTGTGGCTCTTTTGGAATGAAAAAGGGCCATGCCGAGTAACCATCCCAGTAGGTTTCTGTTCCTGAGAAATGTCCCATCTTCGTTTGGCTGCGAGGTCCGGGACTTGGTTTTTCAGGAAGGGACCAGAAAGTAGATGACAATCAGCATGACCACGATCGAAACTATCAGACAGCTCGATGACGAGGGAATGTCCCGACGAGCGATCGCGAAGGCGGTATCGGTATCTCGCGCTACGGTCGATAAGTACGTCAACCAGGACGATTTCAGCCCTATCCCGCCAGTTAAGTTACATAAGCCAGGATCACTAGCGCTCGGTGAGACGTTGTGTGCCGTGATTGATCGGTGGCTTGAGCAAGATCAGCGCATGCCGCGCAAGCAACGCCACACTGCGCAGCGCATCTGTGACCGGCTTGCCGCCGAACATGGATATACCGGCTCGTATTCGCCGGTACAGCGCTACGTCAAGCAGTGGAGGCAGGACCATAAAGCCCCAGGAGATGGGTTCATGGAGTTGGAATGGTCTCCCGGGGTCATCCAGGTTGATTTCGGCCAGGCAGAAATCAACCTGGCGTCAGATGTGAAGGTTGTACACCTTTTGGTGGTGACGTTTCCGTACTCGAATATGAGGTTTTGCAGGGCCTTCGCCGGTGAAACCGCCGAGTGTGTCATTACCGGATTGCTGGATGTCATCGATGCTGCCGGCGGAGTGCCGACTGAGATGGTCTTCGATAACGCTACTGCTATTGGACGCCGTGTCGGCCCGAAGGTTGTCGAATCAGAGCTCTTCGCCGCGTTTAAAGCGCACTATCGGACTCGGTCGCGTTACTGCAACCCGTATTCAGGCCATGAGAAAGGCAATGTGGAAAACGCTGTCGGGTTCATCCGCCGAAACCTGCTCGTTCCCGTGCCAGAAGTTGCTTCACTGGCAGAACTAAACGCTCTTCTGGACTCTGGGTGTGCCGCGTTTGCCAAGCAGACCCATTATAAGAAGGCAGCGGTAATCGCTGATCTGTTTCAACACGATCAACAAGCGCTCAAAGCATGTCCGTCGGTGCGGTTTAATCCGGTGCGTTTCGAAGTGCGTCGCACCGATAAAACCGGGATTGTCACCGTAGCAGGCAACCGCTACCTAGTCGGGCCTGCCTGGGCAAACAGGCAAGTCACACTGGAATTGTCCCACGACACCATCACCGTCTTAGACGAGGAGTCTCGACGCATCATCGCGCTGCCGAGAGTCTTCGGCACTGCAGACGCTACAGTGATCAACCCCATAAGTCTGCTGCCAGGGTTAGCCAAAAAGCCGGGAGCGTGGAAGAACTCACCACTTCGCCACCATATGCCGGATAACGTCGTCGGCTACCTCGACGAAGCAGATACCGTCACACGTCGTGAGTTTTTCACCCATGCACAAACCACCGCCGCAGAATGCGGTTTCGACGCCACCGTCACCGCCGCTGCAGCACTTTTAGAAGCCAACGCTCAACCAACCGGACCGCATCTTGGCATCGCTGCACGATACAGCACCCCACCACCAACACAGCACACCAGAGCAAACCTGGCTACCTACGACCAACTCCTTGCCACCACAATCAACACCCCACAGCATGCGGAGGCGACCTAAAATGAGCGCTACAACCACCAAAAACCAAGTTGTCACACTCGGCCGCCAGCTCTATTTGACCACCGCTGTGTTACGCCAATGCGTTGAACACGCCACCCCACGCCAGTGCGACATCCTCATCGAATTGTTCGAAGCTGAACTTTCTTCCAGAGCAGCATCCAGAGCCCGCCGCCTCATGCACCGTGCGCGTGTGCCAGTACGCAAAACCCTCGACGGCTACGACTGGTCACCAGTGACCCTGCCCACGGACATCACCCGCGAACACCTCACCACGCTTGAGTTTCTCAACGGATGTGAAGACCTCGTCTTCTACGGGGACGTCGGCACCGGGAAAACACATCTCGCCATCGCGCTAGCCACCCAAACATGCCTTGCAGGCATCCCAGCAAGGTTTTTCACCGCCGCCGGCCTAGTCGACCACTTACGCAACGCTAAACAGGCAGGAAGACTCGACAAAGAACTCGCAGCACTCGGCAAAAACAAGCTCCTCGTCATCGACGAACTCGGCTACATCCCCATCGACACTGACGGTGCACGGTTACTTTTCCAAGCCATCGCCGACGCCTACGAACAACGCAGCCTGATCATCACCACCAACCTCGCGTTTTCCCAATGGGGCCAAGTCTTCGGCAACGATGACATGGCAGCGGCAGCCATCGACCGCATCGTCCACCACGGACGCATGATTACCTTCACCGGCCAGTCCTACCGCATGGCAAACGCCCTCATGAAATAACCCTCAAAACCCCAGCAACGCTCAAACGGCCCAAAACCGTGCCGAACTGGCCTAAAAATTCGAGCCGAAACGGCCTAAAACAACTTGACAAAACACA
>NZ_KV826378.1:0-354 GCF_001835905.1 Corynebacterium sp. HMSC034E11 | reverse complement strand
ACCCCGGCGGGTACGCCTACCTGTCGTGCGACGCACTCACGATCAAGGTGCGTGAAGGCAGCCGGGTAGTCAAATGCTCCGTACTTTTGGCCACCGGTGTTAACGCTGACGGCTACCGGGAAATGCTCGGTATGCATGTTGCCACCACGGAATCCAACGCGTCGTGGAAGGGCTTCTTCCAGGACTTAAAAGCTCGTGGACTTCGCGGTGTCTTCCTTATCACCAGTGATGCCCATGAGGGCATCCAAGTGTTGCCCGATGCATCCTGGCAGCGGTGCCGGACTCATTTCGCGAAGAACCTCTACGAAAAAGTCCCGAAAACCCAGTGGCCGATGGTCTTAAGCGATGTTCCAG
>NZ_KV826377.1:0-310 GCF_001835905.1 Corynebacterium sp. HMSC034E11 | reverse complement strand
CCCCCGCCAATGCGTGCGACGCTTGCGATGAGCAAGCATTGATCGCCCCGGTTGATTTCGGCGCTGGGCTCGACCTGGTTGACTCTGACGGTGACGGTCTTCCCGACGTATGGGAACAACACGGTGTCATCTTGTCTGACGGCACTGCAGTTCCCCTTCCCGGTTATGGGGCTGATGTGAATCGTCCGGATCTGTTTTTGCAACTGAACTGGATGGCGTCCGAATACCGCAGCCTTGGCTGCGACGACAATTACGTTGACGCTTGTGATTTCGCTGACAAGCGCAACCTTGGCCCATCGGCACAGATGCT
>NZ_KV826376.1:0-261 GCF_001835905.1 Corynebacterium sp. HMSC034E11 | reverse complement strand
TCAACGAGGACGCTCTGTGTCGTAGACATGTGCCTGCAATGCGTGTCTGTGTCTCTCTCTTAAAAGGTTTGGGTCGAAATACCGCAAAATTACGAAACACCGCCGAAATGTGACGTGTCTATGCAGGTCACAGCGTTATCGCGTGTTTCGTAGTTTTGTTCTTTTCGTTTGCGGAAATCACGAAACCGCAGGTAGAGCGTTTCGTAATTTTTTCGTATTTTGATCGGCAAATTACGAAACGAGGTCAAAACTACGAAACGA
>NZ_KV826375.1:0-1245 GCF_001835905.1 Corynebacterium sp. HMSC034E11 | reverse complement strand
TCTGCTTCCAAAATTCGGTTTCCACCTCGACCGGGGTTCGGTATCCCAAGCTTTGGTGAAGCCTTGTCTCGTTCCACCATGACACCCACTCGAACGTCGCGATTTCTACCTCGACAACGTCATTCCACCTGCGGGTATGGATCAGCTCGTTCTTGTAGGATCCGTTGACGTTTTCAGCAAGAGCATTGTCGTAGGAGTCACCGACAGTTCCGGTGGAAGCTGTAATGCCGTGTTGGGTAAGTCGCTCGTTGTAGACCACGCTGACGTACTGCGATCCGTGATCCGAATGGTGAATGAGACCTGTTGTTTCCTCAGCACACACGATCGCCTGGTTAAGAGCTTGCAACGGCAGTGCTTCGGTGCGCATGGAATCTGATAACGCCCACCCAACGATCCGTCGAGAGTAAACGTCGGTGACAAACGCGGCGTACACAAAGCCTTTCTTCGTGCGCACATACGTAATGTCGGCCACCCACAGTTTATTCGGGCCCTTAAGCTTTGAATTCACGCTCGACTAAGTCCGGGCGCAGATCAGGCACGTTAGCTTTTCGGGTTGTGATAGGTGATCCGCCTTTGCCTTTGCCAGAAACACCGGCCAAGCGCATCAGCCGGGCGGTTTGTTCACGCCCGATATCAATTCCGTCGCGGCGAAGAGCATGCCACATTTTCCGCACACCATAGACGCCGTAATTATCCCGATGAACAGTTCTAATGCGGTCGATCAGCACAGCATCGCGAAGGCGACGAGCACTTAATCCACGGGCCTTGGACTGGCGATAACCACGCGAGGTGATAAACCCACCAGCCCGGTTATTCTTCAACGTCTTACAAATGAACTCGACAGAGAAACGATTCCGGTATTTATCGATGAACCGGATCATTTCCGACGTTTTGGGTCGAGTTCCGACGCGAAAAAAGCCGAGGCAGCCTTCAGCAGCTCGTTAGTGTCGCGTAGCTCTTGGTTTTCACGGCGTAGCCTCGCGTTTTCGGCGGCCAAGTCTTCAGGCACAGGTTCTGGAATGTTTCCCGCACGGCGGGCCTGCTGGGTCCATTGGCGAGCCGTGTGCCATGAAACCCCCAGCTTTGGGGCTACTGCCTGGCATGCGGCTTGCATCGACATATTTTCCGCCAAGATGCGATCTTCCACGAGACGGACCACGCGGTCCTTGGCATCCTGGTCAAATTTTCTTGGCATATTCCAGATTTTCCCATCTACTCAAACGGAACAAAACCTGGGACACTTCA
>NZ_KV826374.1:0-261 GCF_001835905.1 Corynebacterium sp. HMSC034E11 | reverse complement strand
TGTTGCCCCAGACACCCAACAGCATGCCAACACATCACAATATTTGTCGCTGCAAAACGTACTTGATATCCATGCACCCAAGCGTGCACACCTTCCAACCACACCCCATACTCACATAAGCATGAGAATCATGATCGGGGTGTGTCTCCACCCGGACATTTTCAAAACAAACAGGTGGCAGTACCACACTCGGATACTCAACCACCACACCCACAACTGTAGGCTACAAATAAAAGCTCCTTAGAAAGGAGGTGATCCAGC
>NZ_KV826373.1:0-401 GCF_001835905.1 Corynebacterium sp. HMSC034E11 | reverse complement strand
TACTACTTTCAGGATGAAATCCAGGCGTACAAACTGCTCGACAACATCGACGAGTTCTTAGGCGAGCGTGACAACATCTTCCGCATCGGCGTTATCGGTGATCAGATTGATCAAGGTAACTACGCCTCGGGTATTTCCTTGGTTGGCGATAACTCGCTTTTCATCGCCAATAACCGCCTGATGGGATCAGATGCAAAACTGCGCAACACCATCCTGCACGAATTAGGCCACACTCTAGATCTTCGCCACTGGGGTGCTAACGACACCGTCGGTGACCTTATTAAGGGTGTTTCGCTTCCGATGGCGCCTGAGTATGACTCGGTGATGAACTACCTGTACCAGTTTGGCAAGTTCAACTACTCGGAAAAGCCATACCTGCTTGAAACCCCCAACGGCAACGC
>NZ_KV826372.1:0-5698 GCF_001835905.1 Corynebacterium sp. HMSC034E11 | reverse complement strand
ATGCGGGTATGTCGTGGCTGGTGGTCACGGCGGTGTTGGTGCTCACCGTGGTTGTCGGTATCACTGCAGCGCTGCCGACCCGACCTTCCCGCGTGAGCGCAAGAAGATCGTCGAGTGGGAAGACATGCTGGGTCACTCCACGCACAAGTGCGAGGGTTAATCAAGACGGCACCTTCTAGATCGACAACTCGTGGTCGGGGCGACGTCATTTCGAATCAACAGACATTTCGTTGCCTTCATGTCGATTTTTACGGTGAAAATCGACATGTCAGCTTCTGCGATCACGATTCGGGTAATAGGCATCCCAGCCCGCGTCGGGAATTCTGCTACTAGCTGCGCCCTTCTCAGGATCGGTTTTCGGATCTCAAACCCGAGGTCAGCTACGATAACCCAACCTGGGGGATCTGCACAAAGTAGCAGAAGTCCAGAGGCCGAGGAATGTGGATAGGGCCGCACTTCAGATAAGCTCAGCTTCCCTCACCAAGAGTGCCAGTTGAACGCGGTTACCGATTCCGAGTTCATCAAAAATCTTCGTCAAGTGGGTTTTGACCGTAGCGGTTGATAACAACATCGCTCTCGCGATCTCCTGATTAGTTAAGCTCTGTGCAACTAAGATCGCTATTTCCGTTTCCCTTTTGCTAAGGCCCGCTAGGGCCTGTTGAGCTTCAACCCGCCGATTAACCTGGCCGTCCCGGGTGTACGCGTCAAGCAGGATGCGAGTATGACGAGGGGAAAGAGTGACCTTGCCAGCGGAGGTGTCCCTAATTGCTTGGATTACGGATTCAGGAGGCGCGTCTTTCAATAGGAACCCGATAGCACCGGCCTCAAGGACCTCCATGACGGTCGATTCATTATCGAATGCAGTCATCATCAATATTGCTTGGCTATGCCCAGCCTTGAGAATCGATTCGGCAACTTGAAGGCCTCCAACGTTTGGCATCCGGACGTCCAGAACAACCACGTCGGGACGCAGACTCGGAAGCTGATCAATAGCCTCAGCACCGCTTCCTGCTTCGCCGACAACTTCGATATCGTCGGTCGCTTGGAGTATGAACTTCAAGCCCCGGCGAACCATCGGATCATCATCCACTAGGTACACACGTATCATCCGATGGTCTCCCTATGCGATCACCGATTTGGGCCAAGGGACTATAACGTGTAGTTCAAAGCGACCGGACCGCTCTCCAAACCGCACAACGCCACCGAACTTGCTTACTCGCCGTTCTACCCGTTTCAAACCCGTCCCACGGCGCTTCTTAACTAGATCTCCCGATTCAACCTCACGCACGGAGTTCTGGATATAGATTTGTAATTCGCCTCCTTCGCTGCCACTCAGTTCAATAGAAATCGGGCTTTGTGGAGCATGAACGCTGGCATTGGCTAGAGCCTCTTGAACTACTTGCGAGACGAGCTGGCGCATTTCCTGTGGCATTGCATCCAACTGGCGAAGCGATCTAGTGTTTAGCGTAATGTCGGCCCCGCTTCTCCGATTTTCAGCCACGATCGCAGCTAAATCTTCGGGGGCCTGGAAAGCCGACGCATCGTCCAAGCGGTCAATAAGAACTCTGAGGTCCGCTAACGTCTCTACCGCGGTCTCTCGTATCAATTGGGCGTTCTCCTTGATCACGTCGGGGCCAGCTTCGGCGTTGACCTCGAGGCCACCCGCTTGCAGTGACAACAGCGCTAACTTATGGCCAACATGATCGTGCGCTTCGTTGGCGATCCGGGCTCGCTCCCTGAGGACGGCCTCTGTAGCCACCCTTTGCCGCTCCAGCTCTTTATGCTGCGCAATCACCCGGTACGACTCAACCAGATTTCTATTGTAGGAAATAACCAGCCCAGCCAGGAACGGCGCAATGACGAGAACCGTGCCTTCAACCAGCCAGGCAATAGTTGGATCATTGGTTTCCCTCTCACCCGCCTGAACAGTGACGATCGTTTCCTTATCCGACCACCCGACTCGGCAGAGGACGAAAGCAGCGACCACAGCCGCGAAACTGCCCCATCCTCGCTTACGCAGTGCCAAGTTGAACACGGTCGGAAGAAAGAAGACGTTAGTTACAAAAAGAGCACAAACTGCTGGCGGAAAAAGAACCAGAAAGGGATATCGTTTGCGTTGAAATTGCAGCGCGATCATCAATGCGATTAGCGCTATTAACGCCACCCGACTTTGCTCGCTAGCTCCGCTCAGTGAGACGAAACCGATCAAGCAGATTGACGCAGGGTAGATGAGGTCGCTCCACGTCCGACCCCTAAAGGGATCGTCACCCGAATCTGAGACTACGCGCTCCAAAGTGACACCCCGTTTAGTCACAAAATCCTTGACCAGCAAAAAACAGGCGGAACATTGCGCAATTCTAGCTCGTCAACACACCCTCGGGCAACTAAGGATTCATAGCTACTTGGCCAAATTTAAATGTCCAGTTGGCTGATACCCGGATCGGACCCGGTAATTCAAACTGAGGATGGCGGTCAAACGGTCGCCCTCCCCACTGAAGTCATCGGAAATAGAAAGGAGTACACATTGGACAAGGAAAACGTTGCCCCGTTCGAAATGGAGCGGATCGACTACCCGGTAATCGAGGAAGACGCTCCAATGCCCCCATTGAGCCAGGAGATGGTCCGACAGGAAGCAAAACAGGGGCTTCTCGAGATCAGAGATTTTGTGACCGGGGACGAGTTTGTCGCGATGCTGCAAGAACTGTATGCGCTACCGGTTCAGGAACGAGACGAGTTCGTTCGAGGCACGATCCTCGACGAAGATGAGTTAGAAGATCGAGGTATCCATGTGCCCGAGGGCCTGAAGATCCAACGTTCGCGGTTTGGCGACGGCCGACCCACTCTGTTTTGCGTGGCGAAACTCTTGTCAGACGGGGTCAGGAAAGTGACCTACACGTTCGACAGTGAGACGGCACTGGCTTAAGAGGTGCACCTGTGGAAGCGACTAAGAAATTCACGGATAGAGCCAGTTTTCACGGCGCAACTAAAACTGAGCTCGAGTCGAATGATGCTGGTCGACGACTGTTCGGGCTTGCGAATCAGGCGGCTCTTTTTCCGCACCAAGGCGAAATCTTTCTCAACGAGCAGGAATTGGTCCTTGGTGACTGGC
Organism: Corynebacterium sp. HMSC034E11; assembly: GCF_001835905.1. Taxonomy (NCBI): domain Bacteria; kingdom Bacillati; phylum Actinomycetota; class Actinomycetes; order Mycobacteriales; family Corynebacteriaceae; genus Corynebacterium; species Corynebacterium sp. HMSC034E11. Next base: position 2,589 of record NZ_KV826372.1, on the reverse strand, counting down.
TGACTCTGCGGCCCACTGATATCCAGGATGTTGACGTCGAGTTCACACCCGAGTATGGACGCTTCACAGCGGGCGGTAGCCGAGGCGGATTTCCCTCTCTCGGATTCGTTAGGGATCTTGGTAAGCCCCTGAACCTCTATCTCACTAACGGAGACAGAATCTCGCTTCTAGTGAACTTCAGACTGGTCAGTGGAACTAACGACAATAAGTCCTGGCTCGAGAAAATTCGCTCGTTCGCCAACATCGGATGACTCCCTTCGTTCACCCCCAAGCAAATCATTGCAATACCAGAAAGGATTCACCATGTCCGTAAATACCACGTTCAACAAGATCGACAGCGAGATCGCCGAGGTAGAGCTTCGCATCAACAAGGAAACGATCACGAAGCAAATCGATGACTTCATCGAAGTTATCGCTTCTGATGGGTTCATCGGCTACATCAACGATGTCGCTCAGCTCCCCACCCATGCGGAAAGGAAGGAGCTTACTGCAAAGACCGCCAATCTCGAGACTTTGCGAGAGCGCGGAGTGCCAGTTCCTGACGGACTGCGATTCACAACGCGCGAATTCGAGCTACCCGAGGATGGTCGTGAGGCTGAGGGTCCCCTGCTCAAGGTTCGACCGGAACTTGATCCGCGAATGGGAGGCTGCATCAGCATCGGTTTCTACGTCTGCGCCAGCTACGGCAACTAGCTAAAGCTGCGCCCTAACCACCTACGAAGTAGCCCCACTTACAAGCGGGGCTACTTGCCTACGAATGGTACTTAGATGAAAACACCTCAAGTCGCTGTAAAGCTTTCTAATCTTAGCAAGAGGTATGGTTCGACTCTCGCACTCGATGACATCAATGTAGAGGTCCCCGCAGGGACAGTAGTGGGTCTTGTGGGGTCGAACGGTAGCGGAAAGTCCACACTTCTACGCCTTATTGCCGGAGTCGAACGCCCTTCCCACGGGGAAATCGAGTTCTTCGGGAAAAACCTCGCCTCCAGCGAAACTATAGGGAGCGGGACTGGAGCTGCAATCGACGCAATGGCGCTTTGGCCGCGCTGGTCAGTCAAACGAACTTTGACATACCTTGGTCAACTTACTGGGCGAACGGACGAGGAAGTCAAGGACGTAATTAAATCCCTGTCGTTGGGTGAGTATTCGTCGAGAAAAGTTCGGACGCTATCGCTTGGAAACCGTCAACGGGTGCAAATTGGTGCCGCTTTGATTAATGGTTCACTCCTTACCATTCTTGACGAACCAATGAACGGTTTAGATCCCCAGGGGCGCCTGCTTATGCGAAACCTCATAGAGCAGTTACCAACTGACGAACGCACTGTCTTAATCTCAAGCCACGACCTCAATGAAATTCAAACCCTTTGCTCCCACATCATCCACCTGGAACGCGGAAGAATGATTTTTGCTGGTGAGCTCGCTAGCTACGTGGGGGAAGCGAAAACTCTCTTAGTACATTATCCGCCGGAATTGAGTGAGGCGATCAGTTCCATCATTGATCATCGACTTGTCCGAACTGGCTCACACAACCCTGGCGTGCTGGAGGTGGACGATCAGAATGTCGAAACCCTACGGACCCTAATGGAGGAGCACTCCATTCCGGTCTTGAATCTGGAGACGAAGAAGCACACTTTGGAGGATCAGTTTCATGCACACGGCAGACCGTAAGACGGTGGTCAAAGTCGAAACCAGAAGGTGGTTACTTCATCCGGGAGTCTTTGCTCTACTCGTAGTTGTGTCGTTACTAACCGCACTGTTGTCATACGCCGCAGTCATGGCATCAAGCGGGGCCTCCTCAGATGCCGGTGCGGTCTCGATCGACACCACGGCAGCACTCGGGCCCGACTCAGAAGATCCGGAGAAGCTGGATCTCGCCGCAACCTCGATCTATCTACTAGCGCCACTTGCGGCTTCACTCCACGGCGTTCTTTTCGCTGGAAGCGAGCTCTCATCGGGCGCTCTGCTCAATATTGCGGTCGCGGCGCGGCGTTTGAGAACGATCTTCGCCGTTCGGGCGCTATCTCTAGTACTTTTGTCGTTAATAACCGGAGCAATCCTAACCGCATTATCGATCGCTGGGTTGACGGCAGGTTTGAGGCAAGCCGAAGTACCAAGCCTCACCCCCGAAGCGCCCCTTGGTACCGTCATCCTGGGCGGATCCATTCTCTACGCCACCGTTGCCGTGATCGCATTTGCGGCAGCAACACTGCTAAGACGGTGGGTCGTCGTTTTGGTTGCACTCGTAGCTTATTTCGTCGTTGCAGAACCCCTGTTAGCTTCAATGCTGTCCGAACATGCTTCGAAGTGGTTGCCTCACGTTTCGCTTGGAAAGTGGGTGGACTTTGAGCCCGAGAGACGATTCGCTATCCCAACTATGGTTCTGGCACTTTTGGCTCTGGTCACTGCCGTGGTTGGCACGCAGCGTGATCGAGCTGCGAGGTAAGACCGTTTTTGTGAATTCAGGAGACTAGATGGATCTCATCCGCCTCACCGCGCGCTTTGGCAAGCGGTACAGCGGCAAGATTGCACTGGTGATCGTGCTCCAGCTGGTCACCACCCTGGCCACGCTGTACCTGCCGGATTTGAACG
>NZ_KV826371.1:0-1600 GCF_001835905.1 Corynebacterium sp. HMSC034E11 | reverse complement strand
TGGTGTTGGTTGGTTTGTTTTTGGTTGGGTATTGGGCTTTTCACGGCCTGTTTCTGCTGAAACATTTTTTGTGGAGAGTTTGATCCTGGCTCAGGATGAACGCTGGCGGCGTGCTTAACACATGCAAGTCGAACGGAAAGGCTCCTGCTTGCAGGGGTACTCGAGTGGCGAACGGGTGAGTAACACGTGGGTGATCTGCCCCGCACTTCGGGATAAGCCTGGGAAACTGGGTCTAATACCGGATAGGACCACTTCTTGGAGGTTGTGGTGGAAAGTTTTTTCGGTGTGGGATGAGCTCGCGGCCTATCAGCTTGTTGGTGGGGTAATGGCCTACCAAGGCGTCGACGGGTAGCCGGCCTGAGAGGGTGTACGGCCACATTGGGACTGAGATACGGCCCAGACTCCTACGGGAGGCAGCAGTGGGGAATATTGCACAATGGGCGCAAGCCTGATGCAGCGACGCCGCGTGGGGGATGACGGCCTTCGGGTTGTAAACTCCTTTCGCTAGGGACGAAGCGCAAGTGACGGTACCTAGAGAAGAAGCACCGGCTAACTACGTGCCAGCAGCCGCGGTAATACGTAGGGTGCGAGCGTTGTCCGGAATTACTGGGCGTAAAGAGCTCGTAGGTGGTTTGTCGCGTCGTTTGTGTAAGCCCGCAGCTTAACTGCGGGACTGCAGGCGATACGGGCATAACTTGAGTGCTGTAGGGGAGACTGGAATTCCTGGTGTAGCGGTGGAATGCGCAGATATCAGGAGGAACACCGATGGCGAAGGCAGGTCTCTGGGCAGTAACTGACGCTGAGGAGCGAAAGCATGGGGAGCGAACAGGATTAGATACCCTGGTAGTCCATGCCGTAAACGGTGGGCGCTAGGTGTGAGTCCCTTCCACGGGGTTCGTGCCGTAGCTAACGCATTAAGCGCCCCGCCTGGGGAGTACGGCCGCAAGGCTAAAACTCAAAGGAATTGACGGGGGCCCGCACAAGCGGCGGAGCATGTGGATTAATTCGATGCAACGCGAAGAACCTTACCTGGGCTTGACATACACCAGACCGGGCCAGAGATGGTCTTTCCCTTTGTGGTTGGTGTACAGGTGGTGCATGGTTGTCGTCAGCTCGTGTCGTGAGATGTTGGGTTAAGTCCCGCAACGAGCGCAACCCTTGTCTTATGTTGCCAGCACGTGATGGTGGGGACTCATGAGAGACTGCCGGGGTTAACTCGGAGGAAGGTGGGGATGACGTCAAATCATCATGCCCCTTATGTCCAGGGCTTCACACATGCTACAATGGTCGGTACAACGCGTTTGCGAGCCTGTGAGGGTGTGCTAATCGCTGAAAGCCGGCCTTAGTTCGGATTGGGGTCTGCAACTCGACCCCATGAAGTCGGAGTCGCTAGTAATCGCAGATCAGCAACGCTGCGGTGAATACGTTCCCGGGCCTTGTACACACCGCCCGTCACGTCATGAAAGTTGGTAACACCCGAAGCCAGTGGCCTGTCATGGGAGCTGTCGAAGGTGGGATCGGCGATTGGGACGAAGTCGTAACAAGGTAGCCGTACCGGAAGGTGCGGCTGGATCACCTCCTTTCTAAGGAGCTTTTATTT
>NZ_KV826370.1:71871-102969 GCF_001835905.1 Corynebacterium sp. HMSC034E11 | reverse complement strand
CCTGCTTACCCCCGCAAATTACCCCCATTTTCCGGGCAGGCACGCCATAACAGGCCTCAAGACACGAAAACAGGGCGTTTCACGCCCGTTTGCGCCGCTGCAACCACTATCACGACGCCCGATTCGATGCCTATATATAGGGCTGTATAGGGCCTGGCTGGGATTCGATCGATTTCAGAGGAGCGAGGGCAGGATCAGCAGCATTGCAATACTCCACGTCAGGTGGAGTGCGATGGGGGAGTACAGCCTGCCGGTGCGCACTGCCTCGGTATAGGCGAGCGCACCGAGGACCACTGCGGCGAACACGAGCAGCGGAACCCCCATCACGACGGTGACCAACCCGTAGGCGACCGTCGACCACACACCAGCCTGCAGCACCGTTTGTCCCATGCTTCGCAACTGGCGAGGGACGACGTCGCGGAAGATGAGCTCCTCGCCGACGCCGTTGACCACGAGGACGAGCAGCGTCAGGACGTACCCGCCTTTGCTAGGGGTATCCAGGATCTCTGCCACCGGTCCGGCAAGTGCTGGGATGCGGGTGACAATAAGTGCGCCCAAGAAAAAGACAACCGCAAGTGCAGTGCCTAACCCTATGCCACGTGCGATGTCGCGAAGTTTGCTTTGTCCAGCGAACGCGCACCTGTCGCCCCACACCCACCAGGCGGCCAGGTACACGGCGGCGGTAAATGCGGTCGCCGAATAGAAACCTGCGGTGCCGTCGCCAGCTTGGCGCGCGAGGAAGAGTCCGAGCGCACCAAGAATGCAGGGCAGAAGAAACAACCATTGCCTGGCCACGAGAGAAACTCCGTCCGGGTTCATGAGATACAGTGCGCCGGTTTCAGCATTGAGGCGCCGGGGAAGTACCATATTTCTCGGCGCCCCTATAGCCCAATTGGCAGAGGCAGCGGACTTAAAATCCGCCCAGTGTCGGTTCGAGCCCGACTGGGGGCACAATTACTTGCCCGGTAACCGGGCTACATGGCGGTATAGCAGCCGTTGACGAGGTGTCGTCGGAAAACAAGAAGCTCACTCGCGCAGCAAGCTACGCAGCCTCGCCGATTCGGGATGCGGCAGCCGTGACCAGCGCGACTCTCAACGATGAATCCAGTGATGGGAACGGGCCAGCGCGTTCAGTACAGTCGGGGCCATGACTGATCGCATGAATGTTGAATCCTTCAACCTCGACCACACCAAGGTTGACGCACCGTTTATTCGCCTGGCGGACCGAAAGGAACTTCCCCAGGGTGACACGCTGGTGAAGTGGGACATCCGCTTCAAGCAGCCGAACGTCGAGCACCTTGAGATGCCGGCAGTGCACTCCCTGGAGCACATGTTTGCCGAGCACGCCCGCAACCATGCAGACAACGTGATCGACTTCGGCCCGATGGGCTGCCAGACCGGTTTCTACCTGATGCTCTCCGGCGACGTCGCCGAGGCTGAGGTCGCTGATCTGGTGGAAAAGACGCTCACCGACATCACCAATGCCACCGAGGTGCCGGCTGCGAACGAGAAGCAGTGCGGCTGGGGCGCAAGCCACGACCTCGAGGCCGCTAAGCGCGAAGCGCAGGCGTTTCTGGACAAGCGTGACGGGTGGGGCAACGTCTTTAAGTAAGCGTCCTACGTTGTCGGGTCGATGACCTGGAACGTCAACGGCACGGTAGTCAACGCATAAGTGCCCGGCGCAGTGTCGAATACAGCGAGCAATTCATTCGCTACATCGGCACGGCCCGGCACGACAATGTGATCCTCGGCCAACTCGAGATCGATTGCCTTCGGGTCGAACATGAGCCACGTGTCGTTGCGGATGAGGGCATATGACTTGCCAAACAGCAATCGGTAGCGCGCCGCCCGAAGGAGTGCGGCGGCGGCACGTTCGTCGAGATCCACACGGCCAGCGACATCGACATCTAAATACTTGGCGGTGTTTGCGCCGATAGAGGAGCCGTCGGTGTGCGAGGCGTCGTCGAGAAGCACACGCACCTGCGGATCGCTTGACAGCGGGGCACGTGCAGGATCCGTCAACCCAAGCGGCACATGCTCGCCGAGCACGCCCGCGAACTTCACCGGATCCCACCGCAACATCCGCTCCAGATCATCTCCGACCAACCCCGCGGCGTAGGTGAACTGCACTCGCCCGGTCGGTCCCTCCGCACAGCCGAGGAGTGGATCCGCGACGAACACAAACCCCGCGAGCGAGGCAGAAGCCGACGATAAATAATGCCCAGGCTCAATCTCGACTCCGCTGCGGACCACGTTGCGAGCCATGCGTGCCAGCTGCTGCGCCGGCCACTCAGGAGGGAACACCTCATCGTCCATCGGGATGCGGAGCGTGAGCTCGGTCTGTGTGCCCGCAACGCGTTGCGACGACTCCACCTGGGACAACCCGAACGTGCAGTACAAGACGTGGGGGAGGGGGTCGTCGACAAGAAATGCGAGCACATCTACCTCTGCGTAAGAAAAGGTGTAGGACTGCGCGCCACCAGTTGCTGCAGCGAGCCGTTCCAACACAAGATCGCCGCCCGTGCTCGGGCCGCGACGCCAACGATCGAACACACCCATGTGTCCAAATTCTACGCCTCGGGAACCTTTTTGAAGGTGCAAGCGTTACAACCTGTGAATAGTGGTCGCAACAAGACTCGAAAGGAATGTTGGACGACGTGAGAAGTACCAACCCGGTTCTGAAGAACCTGACCAATGAAGAACACACCGCTGGCTACGGCTACGCGCCCGAAATCCAGCAGGACCGCCCGCTGACGGTCGATGACATTGTCTCCAAGACCGGCATCACCATCGCCGTTATCATCCTGTTTGCCGCGATTAACTTCGGCATTTACCTGTCCGGAAACGCTGGCGTGGGGATGATCCTAACGCTTGTCGGCGGTATCGGCGCGTTCGTGGTCACCCTGGTCCACGCGTTCTCGCGCACCTTCGGCTCCCGCACGGTGACGCTTCTGTACGCAGCCTTTGAAGGCCTGTTCCTAGGCGGATTCTCTCTGCTGATCTCCGGCTGGTTCTCCGTCGGCGGGGCTGACGCTGGCCAGATGATTTTCCAGGCCATCCTGGGCACCCTCGGCGTGTTCATTGGCATGCTCGTGGTTTACCGCACCGGCGCCATCCGCGTCACGCCGCGACTGAACCGCCTGATCACCGGCGCCATCTTCGGCGTTGTCATCATGGCGCTGGGCAACCTGCTGCTCGCTCTTTTCACCGGCCAGAACCCACTGCGTGATGGCGGCACCATGTCCATCATCTTCGGCGTCGTATGCGTGGTCCTCGCAGCTATTTCCTTCCTGCAGGACTTCGACCTGGCCGACAGGCTCGTGCGCACCAGCGCACCGTCGAACGCCGCGTGGGGCGTCGCACTGGGCCTCGCTGTGACGCTCGTGTGGCTCTACACCGAGATCCTGCGTCTGCTGTCCTACTTCGCCAACGACCGCTAGACGGCGCTAAGCAACGCTAAACGGCGGTACCAAACGCCGCCGACAATAAAGCGGCCCTGTTCCGATTGGAACAGGGCCGCTACTCTTTGCGCCGATGAGAGGCGATTAGAGGCGATTAGAGACGATCCGGGTTCACGGTCGCACCATCAACCGAGATGGTGGTGAACAGCAGATCGTTGTTCACAACCTGCGGAGCGCCAAGGACAACCTTGACGCCTTCCTCGCGGTTATTCGGATCCAGGACAACACGGGTTGCGGTGCCCTCAGCCAGGTCGGCGGTCCAGGTATCCCAGACGATGTCCTGCAGGAAATCGTTCTGGCTCTTGCAGTCGACCGTCAGCTGGGTCGGGCGCAGCAGGCCGGTCTCGCCACAGTTGTTGAAGGTTGGCAGCTCGTCCGCGGCGGCCTCGAGGGTCTCCGTCGCGGTCGCCTCGCTGGCCTCGACAACATTGGTCGCGGCGGTGGCGGAAGCACCAGCACCCTTGAGGGAGCCAGCGTCTTGGCTCGTCGCGGTGTCGATCTTCTTGTCAGACGGGTTCTCGTTCGGCGGGGTGCAGCCGGCGAGGGCGAGAGCAGCGATGGCAGCTACGCCAACCAGAGCTTTGCGGGAAGAGGTTGCAATCACAGGATGATCCTTCGCTATCGAAAAAGAACGGGTAAAACTACTTTGCACGAGGCGTTGAAGCTTTAACTGAATCATACGGCTCAGCCTTGACGATCGTGACCGAAATCTCGCGACCATTCGGAGCCGTGTAGGTACGGGTCTCGCCCTCAGCGGCACCAACGACGGCAGCGCCCAGCGGGGACTGCTCGGAGTAGGTCTCCAAATCAGCGTTGTCGGTCGACGCAGCGCGGGTACCGATGAGGAACGTCTCGCGATCCTCCTTGTCGCCGTTGTAGTAGACGTGAACGACGGAACCGATGTGAGCGACACCTTCGACAATGCCGGTGCGCTCGGTGGTGGAGTTGGAGAGGATCTCAGAGATCTGCTTAATGCGAGCCTCTTCCTGATCCTGCTGCTCACGAGCTGCGTCGTAACCAGCGTTTTCCTTCAGGTCGCCTTCCTCGCGGCGCTCGTTGATCTCCGCGGCAATCACCGGACGGTTATCGATCAGCTGCTGGAGTTCGGCCTCCAGCTTGGCCTTCATTTCCGGGGTAATGTACTGCTGCTGGGGTTCAGCCATAGGGGTAACACCCTTCCCTCATACGTAAAACGAGCCCGCAGGCTGCGGGCGAAACTGTGCAGATATACCGCAAAAGATTAGCACATGGTAGTGCGTGGCCCGTGTGCTAGCGGGCGTCGTAAAATTTGCTCTCCGGGTCCATGTAGAACGGCAGATTTTCGGAACAGCCGTAGATGCGGCCGGAAACAAGCGGTTCACGCAGCGGCAGGTCCACCGGGATGCGCTGGTGCTTCTCCCCGCCGGCGGGGAGGATGACCTCGCGGCGCCCCACCTCAGCGTGGGAGTAATCCACCGCAGTGACGATGCAATAGGACGGTACCGACGGGTCCTTGCGGGTCACGTCGATCCAAAGGCGTCCGGTTGAGTCGTCGATATGTTCCTGCGAAATAAATTCAGCGGTGACGGGACGGTCCATCCTGTCGATGATCGTTCGGGCGCCGAAGAAGATGAACGCGATGGCGATGAGCACAGCGGCGACTGCGACCACTTTGCCGCTTACGCCGTCGCTCTTGCCGGAGCTATAGCGTTGCGACGGACGGCGCACTGGAGTGGACACGGATGCAACCTCGCAATAACAAGGGGGATAGGGACTTAACTGGGATGGTACTAAGATGTTCCGAAGTTCTAACAACACCCCTACAAAAGTTGGAGAGTACGAGTGGCTGGTCTGCGTCTGATGGCGATCCACGCTCACCCGGACGATGAGTCCTCGAAGGGTGCGGCGACCATGGCGAAATACGCTGCCGAAGGGAACCGTGTGAAGGTGGTGACCTGTACCGACGGACGACGTGGGGACATTTTGAACCCTGCGATGGACCGCCCTGGGGTGCTCGAAAACATGACGGCCGTGCGCCACGAGGAGATGGCGCGTGCCGTCGAGGCGCTTGGTGTGGAACACGTTTGGCTGGGCTACGAAGACTCCGGCTTGCCTGAGGGGGACCCGCTGCCGCCGCTGCCGGAGGGGTCGTTTGCGGTCCAGGACCCGGAAGAGGTTGCGGTGAAGATCGTGGAGGAGATCCGCGAGTTCAAACCGCACGTCATCATTACCTACGACGAAAACGGTGGCTACCCGCACCCGGACCATCTCATGGTTCACGCGATTTCGATGATTGCGTGGGAGAAGGCGGGTGACGCCTCGTTTGCGCCAGAAGCCGGCGAGCCGTGGACACCGCTGAAGCTCTACTACACGCATGGTTTTATCCTCCAGCGCATGAAGCTGCTGCAAGAGGCGTTGTTCGAACGCGGTGAGAAGAGCCCCTACGAGCTCATGATCAAGCGCTGGGAGGAAGCCGAGGGGGATGTGTTTGACCGCGTGACCACCCAAGTGGAGTGCGCCGACTACTTTGAGCAGCGTGCCCAGGCGTTGACCGCCCACGCCACCCAGATCGACCCGGCTGGCGCGTTTTTGGCCAGCCCGGTGTCGGATCAGCAGAAGGTGTGGCCGACGGAAGAGTTTGAGCTCGCGCGTACCAGGGTGGAGACCACCTTGCCCGAAGATGACCTGTTTGCCGGTATCAATGCCGGTGCTGAGGAGGAATAGTGTTCGCCAACTTCATCAACGCTGCCGCAACCGTTGATCTGATCCTGGCGCAGTCGCCGGGGGAGACCCCAGCTGGTCCGGACTTTGGCAAGGCGTCGCCGATTGGGCTGCTGCTGCTTGTCTGCCTCGCGGTCGTCGTCCTGTCGATTGGGTATGCGTTTCACCGGCGTTTCTCCCGGTTCCGTCGTCGTCAAGCATTTGCTGAGGCGCACGGTATTGATCCTTTTGACGAGAAAGCTATCGACGAGGCCATGGCGAAGGCTGGTGTTGCCGACCAGCGTAAGAAGCGCTCCTTTTAAGCCCCGCTAGAATCAACGTTGTGTCTGTCCTCTCCAAACTGCGCTACCCGCTCTACCAGCTCTATGAAGCACGCCTGAAGCGCGAGCTGCGTGGAAAGAAACGCCCGAAGCACATCGCTGTGATGGCTGACGGGAACCGTCGCTGGGCTCGTGAGTCGGGGTTTAAGGACATTTCCCACGGCCACAGGGTCGGCGGCGCGAAGATTGGCGATTTGGTTCGCTGGTCTGCGGAAATGGACGTCGATGTTCTCACGATTTACCTGCTTTCCACCGAGAACCTTCAGCGCACCTCGGAGGAGGTGGAGCTGCTCTTCGACATCATTTCCGAAGTCATCGAGGACCTCGCCACCGAGGATTACACCTGCCGCGTGCGCTTGGTCGGCCAACTGGACCTGCTGCCGGACGATGTGGCAGCACGCATGCGAGAAAGCGCCGCTACCACTACCGAGAAAGCCGGGCTGACCGTGAATATTGCGGTGGGCTATGGCGGGCGCCAGGAGATCGTGGACGCGGTGCGTGCGCTTATCGACGACACCGCAGCCGCCGGCGCAACCCCCGCCGAAATCAAAGAGGCGGTGACGGTCGACTCGATTGGTGAGCACCTCTACACCAAGGGCCAGCCCGACCCAGATCTGGTGATCCGCACCTCCGGTGAGCAGCGTCTTTCCGGATTCCTGCTGTGGCAGGCCGCGTACTCCGAAATCTGGTTCACGGATACGTACTGGCCAGCGTTTCGCAAGATCGACTTCCTGCGAGCACTGCGCGACTATTCGCAGCGCTCCCGCCGCTTTGGCAAATAAAACCCTGGCGAATTAGAGCTTGCGCATGCGGACGCGCTGAACGGTGTGGTCGTAATCCTTGCGCAGCACAAGCGATGCGCGCACCCGCGTGGGCAGAATGTTTTCCACCAGGTTTGGCAGGTTGATGGACTGCCAGATTTCGCGTGCGGCGTAGGTCGCCTGCGCGTCGTCAAGACCTGCGTAGTGAGCAAAGTGTGCGCCGGGCTCCTGGAATGCGGTATCGCGCAGTTTGAGGAAGCGCTCGATGTACCAGTGCTCGATGTCGGAGGTCTTGGCGTCGACATAGATGGAGAAGTCGAACAGGTCCGACACCATCAGCGTTGGGCCGGTCTGCAATACGTTGAGGCCCTCCAGAATCAAGATGTCTGGCTGGCGTACCTCGATGTACTCGTCCGGGAGAATGTCGTAGGCCTCGTGGGAGTAGATCGGAGCCTTGACCAGGGGCTGACCGGACTTCACCTCGGTGACAAATCGCATGAGGTTGCGGCGGTCGTAAGACTCAGGGAAGCCCTTACGGGCCATCAAGCCGCGCTCCTTGAGCACTGCGGAGGGGTGCAGGAACCCGTCAGTGGTGATCAGGTCGACGCGGGGGTGGGAGTCCCAGCGCTGAAGTAGCACCTGCAGCACACGCGCGGTGGTTGATTTGCCTACTGCGACCGAGCCTGCAAGCCCGATGATGAACGGCACATGCCCCGGATCGCCGCCGATGAACGTTTCGGTGGCTTTGGTCAGTTTCTGGCGTGCTCGTACCTGCAGGTGGATCAGGCGCGACAGCGGTAGGTAAATGTCTTCGACCTCTTGCAGATCGAGGCTCTCACCGATGCCTGCGAGTTTGGTGAGCTCATCTTCGGTGAGCACCTGTGGCATGGTGGCACGACGTTTGCGCCAGTCCTCGCGGTGAAAATCGAGGTAAGGCGAAGAATCGACACGTGGCATGGCCCTATTGTTTCACCTTGGATCCTGTGCATGGAATTCGACATAACACCCGGGTTGCTTACATATACTTCGAAGCGGTAACTACGACTGAACGAGAAAGGACCCGGTGGACGTGTCTGAAGATTTCCGTTACCTCGATCTGGCTACTTTTGACCCCGAAGTTCACGCCGCGATTGTCGACGAGCTAGCGCGCCAGCGCAACACCCTCGAAATGATTGCGTCTGAAAACTTCGTTCCGCGCTCCGTACTTGAGGCACAGGGTTCTGTGCTGACCAACAAGTACGCCGAGGGCTACCCGGGCAAGCGCTACTACGGTGGCTGCGAGCACGTGGACGTTGTGGAGACCCTGGCACAGGAGCGTGCCAAGGAAGTCTTCGGTGCAAAGTTTGCAAACGTGCAGCCACACTCCGGTGCGCAGGCGAACGCCGCTGTGCTAATGGCACTGGCGGAGCCGGGTGACACCATCCTGGGCCTGAACCTGGCTCACGGCGGCCACCTGACCCACGGCATGAAGATCAACTTCTCCGGCCGTCTCTACAACGTGGCAGCGTACGAGGTAGAGAAGGACACCCACCTCATCGATATGGCCAAGCTGCGTGAGCAGGCTCGCGAGGTCAAGCCGAAGGTGATCATCGCCGGCTGGTCCGCCTACCCGCGCCACGAGGACTTCGCTGAGTTCCGCTCGATCGCGGACGAGGTCGGCGCCTACCTGTGGGTTGACATGGCCCACTTCGCCGGCCTGGTTGCGGCTGGCCTGCACCCGTCGCCGGTCCCGCATGCGCACGTGGTGTCCTCCACGGTGCATAAGACGCTGGGTGGCCCCCGTTCCGGCTTCATCCTGACCAACGATGAGGAGCTAAACAAGAAGATCAACTCCGCCGTCTTCCCTGGTCAGCAGGGTGGCCCGCTCATGCACGTCATCGCTGCGAAGGCGACCGCGTTCAAGATCGCGGGCATGGAGGAGTTCAAGGACCGTCAGCAGCGCACCATCGACGGTGCGAAGATCCTGGCCGAGCGCCTTACCAGCGAGGACGCGAAGGCTGCCGGCATCGACGTTGTCTCCGGCGGCACCGACGTCCACCTCGTGCTGGTGGACCTGCGTAACTCGCCGATGGATGGCCAGCAGGCCGAGGACCTCCTGCACGCCGCAGGCATCACGGTCAACCGCAATGCGGTGCCGTTCGACCCGCGCCCGCCAAAGGTCACCTCTGGCCTGCGTATCGGCACGTCGGCGCTTGCTACCCGTGGCTTCGGCGAGGAGGACTTCCGCGAGGTGTCCGACATCATCGCCGAGACCCTGATCCAGGGCGAGAAGGCTGATATCCCGGCGCTGCGCGCCCGTGTCGAGGCCCTGGCGGAGAAGTACCCGCTGTACCCGGGCCTTGAAGACTGGAAGATGCTCTAGTCGTTCTGGCCGTCGGCGGCGCTTGCGGTGTCGACATTGTGCCCGCGCTGCTCTGCGAGAGTGGCGCGGGCTTTTTGTAGCCAGTCCGGTTGGTCGTCGAGAAGCGCGCGGATTTGCTCCGTGGTCATCGACTGCTCAACGCCGGATGCTTTCAGCGCGGTCACCGAGATGCCGAGCTTGCGTGCGACCTCGGTACGGGGGTGCGGGCCGTTGAGGCGCAGTTCTTGCAGCCAGGCGGGCGGGTTTTCCTGCAGTTCGCGCAGTTCGGCGTGGGTGATGGCGCCGTCCTGGAACTCCTGTGGAGTGGCGGGAAGGTAGATACCGAGTTTTTTCGCCGCGGTCATCGGCTTCATTGCGGTGCCGGATGGGGTCTGTTCAGTCATGCCCAAAACGGTAGCATTACCTGCCATGCTCACCATCGCGTTCGTCACCGGTACTGAACCCGGCAAATGGTTCCGCCGCTACGCCCAAATGTCGGGCGAGGACCCTGCGACATTGCCGTCGGATGATCCGTTTCCCCTCGTCGGCAAGGATGCGGACGCGGCGCTGGTCAGGCTTCCGGACGAGCGGGTCACGGACGAATACCACGTGGTCCGGCTCTACGAGGAGGCCTGGGGCGTGGCCGTGCCAAAGGACTCCGTTTATGCGGAGGTGGGGGAGGTTGATCGCGGGGATCTTGCGGAAGAGATTGTGAATTTCGAGTACGCAGAGCAGACGCTTATCGACGATCTGCGCACCGCCCTTTCCGTTGTCGCCGCAAACGTCGGCATCGCCTACGGGCCGTTGCCGTTGCTGAAGACGCTTGCGAAGAAGCAGATTAAGGCGCTGCCGATCGACCCGGGGGAAGGCGTTAATACCACGACGGTTGCGCTCGTGTGGCGGAAATCGGACGATTGTGACGCTATCCAGGACTTTGTTGGTATTACGAAGGGGAGAACTCCCAGGTCGTCGCGTACCGCGTCGCACCCCCGATCGGGTGGGAAGAAGACTCGACGTTCGCGCGGCACCCATAATGGGCGACGCACCTAAATCAACACGAAAGGTATGACAAATTATGTTTTCCCGTAAGATCGCTGCTTCCGCCGCTGCTGTAGCCCTGGCTGCTACCGGTTTAGTTGCGTGCTCTAACGACGACGACACCGCGGCAGAGACCGAGGTTGTGGAGACCACCGCTACTGAGACGAACGTAGAGACTGAGACTGCGGCTGCGAAGACGGAAACCGCTGACGCTTCCGCAACCGATTCCGCGGACTCCACCGGCGCTGCGGGCGAGGGCACCGAGGCGACCGAGGAGATTACAACTGCTGACGGCGGCACCGCAATGGTTCCGGCTGGCGTCGTTGCTGCCATGGATAAGTTTGCTGAGCCGTCCTGGGGCGAGCCGATGAAGGTTGAGCAGGTCGACGAAGGCTGGATCGTTACGTACGACCAGGAGCACTACGTCACCTGGAATGAGAACACCGGTGGCGCACCGACCTGGGGTCAGATTGCCAACGAGTGGATGACCGACGTCAACGTGGATAAGAAGCTGGGCTTCCCGCTGGCTCCGGAGGCTGCTAACCCGGACGAGTCCGGCTGGACCCAGGAGTTCGAGCGCGGCTCCATCAACTGGACCCGTGCTGGCGAAGGCGAGCCGTTCGCCGCGGTGATCACCGAGAAGTAAACCGCGCCCATGTAACGGCGTTCGGCCCGGCCCCATGTGAGGGGCCGGGCCGTTTTCGTTTCCCGGTTAGCTCAAATCTTCCTTGAGTGGGTCTTCCTTGACCGGCAGGAGGATCACGAACGCGATGATGGCCAGCGGCACCATGAGGAGGAACACGGGGGTAAGGCCGTCGTTGTAGCTCGACAGCACGACTTCCTTCACCGGCTGGGGCAGTTGCGCCACGCTGCTCGGGGTTAGCGAGTTCGCGGCACCCTCACCGAATTGCTTGCCTAGCGCAGCACCTTCTTCGCCGAGTTTCGCCAGAGCTTCCGGCAGGCGCTCCTCCAGCTTTTCGCGCATGTTGTGAATGAACAACGAGCCGGACAGGGAGGCGCCGATAGCGGAGCCGATCTGGCGGAAGAAGTTGTTCGTCGACGTTGCGGTGCCCACTTGGGCGAGTGGGAACGAGTTCTGCACGATGAGTACAAGAACCTGCATGACCAGACCAAGGCCGAAACCGAAGATGAACATGTAGATCCCGAGCACGGTCAGCGACGTGTCCACGCTCAGCCGAGAGAACAGGAACAGTCCCACGGTGGTAATGAGCATGCCGGACAGTGGGTACATCTTGTAGCGGCCGGTGCGAGAGATGATGAAGCCGACTGCCGTGCCGGTGCCGAGCATGCCGAGCACCATCGGCAGCATCATAAGGCCCGCGTCGGTCGGGGTCAGTTCGTGCACCATTTGCAAGTACGTCGGGAGGTAGGCGAGAGCACTGGTCATCCCGAGGCCAAGCACCGTGCCCGCCAGGGTGGTCAGCACCATGTTGCGGTTGCGGAACAGCCCCATGGGGATCAGCGGGTTAGTCGCGCGCAGCTCGACAATCACGAACAGCACGGCAGCGATCACAGCGATAGCGCTGGTGGCGATGATGGTCGGGGAGGTCCAGTCGTACTGCGTGCCACCCCACGTGGTGGTGAGGATCAGCGACGTGGTGGCCACGATCATCAGCGTGGTACCGATGTAGTCAAAGTTCATGCCCTTGGCGGATCCGCGGCGCAGCTTCAGCACCTTGGTGCATACCGTCATGGCGAGCAGGCCGAGCGGGATGTTCATCCAGAGCGCCCAACGCCAGCCGGGGCCGTCGGTAAACCAGCCGCCGAGGACCGGACCGAGCACCGAGGACACACCAAATACTGCGCCCATCACGCCCATGTACTTGCCGCGCTCGCGAGCAGGAACGACTTCCGCGATGATGGACTGCGAGTTCACCATCATGCCGCCTGCGCCAAGACCTTGGATGGCGCGGCCGATGATGAGCAGCTCCATGGTGTTAGCAAAGCCGCCGATGGCGGAGCCGATTACGAACAGGCCGATGCCGGTGATGTAGAGCCACTTGCGGCCCAATACGTCGCCAAGCTTGCCGTTGATAGGCATCGCGATGGTCATTGTGACCAAGAACGAGGAGATGACCCAGCTCATGTGGTCCACGCCGCCGAGGTCACCAACAATGGTCGGCAGGGCCGTGGCGAAGATCATCTGGCCCAGCGAACTCATCAGCATGGTCAGCAGCAGGGCGGCGAACACGACGCCGACGTTCGGGGGAGTGGCTTGAAGCGGGTGGCGTCCCGTGCGGTTGTCTACCATGTCATGTCCTTTGCGTAATTCGTGATGTCTTTGGCGTATTCGATGAGCTGCTCGATTGGGTCTCCTTCATCGGGCGGCGCCCAGAGGTACCTGGTCACGACCCCTTGAAATAGCACGACGATGAATAGTGCTTCCGCCTCCAGCGATCCCGAATGCTTGCGGTCCTGCGGGAAGGTTTCAAAGTGGGCGCGGAGGGCGCGACCAATTTCGGTGAGGAATCCGCGCTTTCGGGCGGCTTCGGCGTGCATCAAGCCCGGGTTGTTCTCCAACAATTGACGACGACACTTCGCCGCCGGACCATCAAACGTGCCCGGCTCAACCACGACGGAGCGAATGACAAGCTCCAGCACGTTGTCGCTCTGGGTCGTGCGGATCGCGTCCAGCGCGTCCTCGTCGAGGGTGAACGGAAACGATCCCAAGATCGCCTCGTCCTTAGATTCCACATAGTTGAAGAAGGTTCGCCGGGAGATGCCTGCCTCGCGGCAGATGTCGTCGACGGTGACGTTGTCGTAGCCACGCTTGTCGACAAGCGCCGCCGCCTCGTTGCGGATGCGCTTTAGCGTCTCGCGGCGCTTCTGCTCCCGAATTCCCTCATTTTGCACGGGGTGCAATATTACACCCGGTGCATGTTAAGGCAAACCGGCGGAGAGTTCCCCTTCTACCAGCGCTTTTTCGCCTTCAAAGTACGTCAGTTTCACAATCCCGGGCTCTTGCTTTTCGACGACCCACCGCCCCGAACCATCCCCACACGGCTTCGTCAACGGCACCGACGCACCGTCCTCACCGATCAGTGCGGTGCATCCGGTCAACGGATACGTCACCGACGCGGTCCCACCACCGAACGTGGCCACCGCCGGCCAAGCCTTCACCTTCGCGTTGTCCTCCAGGCTGTTCAGGGTGCCGGTGTAGGTGCCGGTGGGGGAGGTGGAGTCGTCGTCACGCAACTGCGGTTGTGCCGTCACCGTGACGGTTTCGGGCACCTCGTTGGTCGGCTCCGGCTTCGGGTTGGCGTACCAATATGCCGCCGCGAGCGCGACGCCGATCACGGCGACAATCAGCGCAAGCACGCCACCGACGACCCACGGCTTGTTCGGGCCACCGGCGGTGCGCAGCTCGGAGAAAGAATCAGGCATGAAAAAGCCCCCAGCATGTTGAAGTGAAGTGCTGGGGGCAGATTCTAGCTAGGTGCGAACTACGGCCTAGTTTCGGTCGGTGTTGGCCATGGACAGCACATCGAGGCGCTTGTCCAGCTCCTCCTCGGTGAGCTTCTCACCATCGACGAAACCAAGGTCGATGGTGGCCTGACGGATGGTGATGCCTTCCTTGATCGCGTGCTTGGCAATCTTGGCCGCGTTCTCGTAACCAATTGCAGAGTTCAACGGGGTCACGATCGACGGGGAGGACTCGGCGAGCTCGCGCATGTGCTCGACGTTCGGCTCGATGCCATCAACAAGCCTGGTGGCGAACTGACGGGAGGTGTTTGCCAGCAGGCGGGAGGACTCGAGCACGTTGCGCGCCATCATCGGGATGAACACGTTGAGCTCGAACTGGCCCTGGGTGCCACCGAACGCCACAGCAGCGTCATTGCCGATGACCTGTGCGGAAACCTGAGTTGCGGTCTCGCATAGCACCGGGTTGACCTTGCCCGGCATGATCGAGGAACCCGGCTGCAGATCCGGCAGGTGGATCTCAGCGAAACCAGCCAGCGGGCCCGAGCCCATCAGGCGGATATCGTTCGCAATCTTGTACAGGGAAACCGCCACGGAACGCATCGCGCCGGAGAACTCCACCAGGCTGTCGCGGTTCGCCTGTGCCTCAAAGTGGTTCTTTGCCTCAGAGAGCTCATCCAGGCCGGTGAGCTTCTTGAGCTCCTCGGTAACCTTGCCGCCGAACTCAGCCGGAGTGTTGATGCCGGTGCCCACAGCGGTGCCGCCAATGGCCAGCTCGCCCAGACGGTGCAGGGTCGCCTCGACACGCTCGACACCCAGCTCGATCTGGCGTGCGTAGCCGGAGAACTCCTGACCCAAGGTGACCGGGGTGGCATCCATCAAGTGGGTGCGGCCCGACTTCACAACCTCGTGCCACTCCTTCGCCTTCTTCTCCAGAGACTCCTGGAGCACCTTCAGCGCCGGGATGAGATCGTTTGCGGCAGCCTCGGTGGCAGCAACGTGAGTAGCGGTCGGGAAGGTGTCGTTAGAGGACTGGCCCATGTTCACATGGTCGTTCGGGTGAACCTCAACACCGTTCGCCTTCGCGATGGACGCGATAACCTCATTGGTGTTCATGTTCGACGAGGTGCCGGAACCGGTCTGGAACACATCGATCGGGAACTGGTCGTCGTGCTTGCCGTCCGCAATCTCCTTCGCAGCAGCGATGATCGCGTCCGCCTTCTCAGCGTCCAGCTTGCCCAGGTCCTTGTTCACCTGAGCACACGCAGCCTTCAGCAGACCAAGTGCGCGAATCTGCTGGGCCTCAAGGCCGCGGCCGGAGATTGGGAAGTTCTCCACAGCACGCTGCGTCTGGGCGCGCCAGAGAGCGTCGACGGGCACCTTGACCTCGCCCATCGTGTCATGTTCGATGCGGTATTCCTGATCAGCCATGATTGTCCTTTACTTCTGTCCCATGCACGCCACGCACGCTAAAGTGCGCTCGTGCCTTTCCAAAGATCGATTATGCCCCAGATAACAAAAATGAGGAGCTGTAATGTCTGAAAACCGGACACAAAAGGCCCCCGCATTGAGGGATGCGCTGGTGGCGTTGGCGGCAATGGCCATTATGTACGCCCTTTTGGCGGGACAAGGTCTGCTGTTGGTGCACGCGAACGTGTCCCGCACCGTCGCGATCAGCATGCTGCCTCTCGCGGTTCTCATTGCCATCGTTGTGCCCTTGGTGCTGCTTATCCGCTACATGAAAAGTCGCGGACTCGAGCTGGGGTTTACGCGGCTAGGGAGTCGAGGCTGGCATGTGCTGTGGCAAGTTCCGGCAGTGATCGTCGGGGCGGCTGCGTCGAGCGCTATCGTCGGCTCGCTGATCGGGATGGAACCAGGCGGAGGCTCAACCGCAGATGACTTAGCCAAAGATGCCGGAAGTGTGGCGCCGGTGCTCATCTTGCTTGCCGGTTATCTGCTACTCGGGCCAGTGATTGAAGAGATTGTGTTCCGCCGTGTGCTCATGGGCTACTTTGACACGCTCATGCCGGCAGCAGCGAGCGTGCTGCTCACCTCCGTCATCTTTGCTGCAGCCCATATCGCGCCACCCGTGATCGTCTACACATTCTTCTGCGGCATCGGCCTCACACTGGTCGCACGGTTCCACGGCGGCATCACTGCGAGTTTCATCGTGCACGTAGCCAACAACTTCGCGGCTAGCGCAGCAGTCATTGGAGCCTTGTTCTAGAACGACAAAGCCCCGCGCTCTTCGCTGAGAAGGCGCGGGGCAAAAGTCAGGTTCTACTTGGTTGGCTCGGAGTAATCGACCACCGAGTAGTCCTGCAGCTTGGCCAGCTGGTGCTGGGATTCGACGTAGCGCACGGTGCCGGACTTCGAACGCATCACCAGCGAACGGGTGGTGGCGCCAGACTTGCGGTAGGTCACGCCACGCAGCATGTCACCGTTGGTCACGCCGGTAGCGGCGAAGTAGCAGTTATCAGAGGTGACCAGGTCGTTGATGCCAAGGACACGATCCAGGTCGTGGCCAGCGGCGAGTACCTTCTCGCGCTCCTCGTCGGACTGCGGGGCCAGCATGCCCTGAATGTCGCCCCCAAGGCACTTCAGCGCACATGCGGTGACAACACCTTCCGGGGTGCCGCCGATGCCCATGGCGATGTCGATGGAGCTGTTGTCCTGAGCGGCAGCAATTGCGCCGGCAACGTCGCCGTCCATGATGAAGCGAACCTTGGCGCCGGCGGCACGGATTTCCTCGACAAGCTTGTCGTGACGCGGGCGATCCAACACAACAACCGTGATGTCAGCCGGACGAACACCCTTCGCCTTAGCAACCGACTTGATGTTGTCCTCAACGGAAGCAGTGATATCAATCGCGCCGACCGCCTCAGGGCCAACCGCGATCTTGTTCATGTAGAACGCGTCCTGCGGGTTAAACATGGAGCCACGATCCGCGGCAGCAATGACAGAAATCGCGTTCGGGCGACCCTCTGCCATCAGACGGGTGCCATCTACCGGGTCAACGGCGATATCCACCGCAGCACCACGGCCGGTGCCAACCTGCTCGCCGTTGAACAGCATCGGGGCCTCGTCCTTCTCACCCTCACCGATCACGATCACGCCGTCCATCTCCACGGAGTTGATCATCTTGCGCATCGCGTTGACGGCGGCACCGTCGCCCTCGTTCTTCTGTCCGCGGCCCACCCAGCGGCCGGAGGCGAGCGCTGCCGCCTCCGTCACACGGACGAGTTCCATTGCTAGGTTGCGGTCAGGGACAAGATCAGACTGTTCAGTCATCGCGGGGGCCTTCCTCCAGAGGACAAAAATCGACCCCTCTATTCTGGCACTTCCACACGCCGAAGTGTTGGTATCGCCCACCTTTACGGGGGAGAAGCCCGCCCGTTCTGGGG
The DNA here is from genome assembly GCF_001835905.1 of Corynebacterium sp. HMSC034E11. NCBI lineage: Bacteria > Bacillati > Actinomycetota > Actinomycetes > Mycobacteriales > Corynebacteriaceae > Corynebacterium > Corynebacterium sp. HMSC034E11. The sequence goes on along the minus strand of NZ_KV826370.1, from coordinate 85,503 downwards.
TGCAGGTGGCTCATGACATACTGAAACGCGTGGCAAACGACAAGAAACCCCGCATCTTCCAAAACGGCCGAGACATGGCAATCAACGCCGTGCTCATTGTGGTGCTCATGCTCGTCGCTGTCGGCGCGACCGGGCTGTGCTCCTTCAACCCCGGCGCCCCAGAATCCGGCCCCGTGCAGGAGGTCGACGCAGAAGCGTTCCTCGACCTCGAGGCGCGCGCGGTGAACTACCCGGTGCGCTACCCGCAGATGCCAGAAGGCTGGACCACCAACTCGGCGCGCCGCAGCATGCTTGCCGGCAACTCGGCACCCGTCGTCGGGTGGGTCACCCCGAACCGTGGCTACCTGCAACTCACCCAGACTGGCGTCGATAAGGATGCGGCGCTCCAAGCCTCCAACACCGACAACCGCATGCTCGATCGCACAGTGCGTATCGACGACACCGACGTCGAGGTCTACACCAGCGACGAACGCGAGGTCCGCGACCTGTGGATTGTGGACGCCGGCGACGCACGCTTCGTCGTCACCGGCGCAGGCAGCACGGACGAGTTCGAAGAGCTCATCAGCGCAGCGCTGAAGGCTACTCCGATCACACCCCAGTAGCTTCTAGTACTTACTGCTCAGGAGCCTGCCCGCTGACCTGACGGGTGCTGATGGCTTCTTCGACGCGCTTCGAAGCGCCGTCGAGAAGCACCTCGCACCGCTTCGCCAGCGCCTCACCGCGCTCCCAATACTTCAACGACTCGTCCAAACTCATCTGGCCGAGCTCCAAAATCTTCACCGTCTCCACAAGCTCATCGCGAGCCTGCTCGTAGGTCAGCGTCTCCGGGTCCGGGAAAGCATTGTCGTTCGCCTGGCCGGATCCAAACGTGTTGTCTGTCATGAGTGTTCCTTAAACGTCGTTGGTTGTTTTGAGAATTAGTCAGCGGGAGTAGTAGACATCGATGCCGCTGTAATGGAGCCGTCACCGACACGGATACGCAGCTGCGCGCCGGGCTGAGCCTGATCAATAGAGGTCACAACCTCAGGGCCAGAGTGGTCGCGCGGGACCACCTGCACCACGGCGTAACCACGGGCCAAGGTTGCAGAGGGGCCGAGCGCCGACACCTGCGCGCGCAACGCCGAGACCTGCTGGTTCTCACGCTGCAGCACATGGGAAATGTCGCGGCGGATCAACGCCTGGGCGCGCTCCACTTCCTCGCGGCGGCGCGTGATCGCCATCATCGGATCCGCTAGGGCAGGACGGGTGCGAATCGACGCGAGGCCATTTCTTTCCCGCTGCACCCATCCGCGCAGGGCGGCGGACATGCGGGCACGTGCTTCGTCGATAAGCGCACGCTCCTGCACAACATCCGGCACGGCACGCTTCGCAGCATCGGTCGGGGTGGCGGCGCGAACATCTGCCACATTGTCCAGCACCGGGTTATCCGGCTCGTGGCCAATCGCCGAAATGACAGGTGTGCCAGCGGCCGCCACCGCGCGTTGCAGGGCCTCCTCCGAAAACGGCAACAAGTCCTCAACCGAACCGCCGCCGCGGGCGATGATGATCACCTCCACGTCCGGATCGCGATCCAGCACCTTCAGTGCCTCGATCACCGCAGGCACCGTCGTCGGCCCCTGTACCGGCGTGTTGATGATCTCGAAGTTCACCTGTGGCCAACGCCCCTGCGCAACCGTGACCACGTCACGCTCCGCAGCCGAACCACGCCCCGTGATCAGACCAACCTTTTTCGGAAGGTAGGGCAGCGGGCGCTTCCGCGCCGGATCAAACAGGCCCTCGGCCGCCAACTGTTTACGCAACGCCTCAATGCGCGCCAACAGCTCGCCCGCACCGACGTGACGGATCTCCGCCACCTTCATCGAAAACGAGCCGCGGCCTTGATAAAACGTCGGCTTACCGTATGCGACCACGCGGTCGCCGTCCTTCAACGGCACAGCCATGCCGGTCAGTAACGACGTCTCCGCCGTCAACTGCACCGACACCTGCTCCTGCGTGTCCCGCAGCGTCATATACGACAGCCGCCACGACGGCTTCGTATTAATCTGCGTGAGCTGACCCTCAATCCACAACCAACCCAGCCGGTCGATCCAACTCTTCACGGAGTTATTGAGCTTGGCCACAGACCACGGCGTTTCCGGCGTGCTCTTCGGCGGCGCACTCTGCGCACCTTGCACACCTTGTGTTTCTGTCACGCGATGCTCCTTTCTCCCCAGTTCTTCTGCCAGGTAAACAGTACCCGGCGGGCACGATTTACCCGCCTACTGTTTTTGACGCAGATTCGTTAGGGTTGGTTCCATGACTGATCAGGGTAAGAAAGTGCTACTCGCGTCCCCACGCGGATACTGTGCAGGCGTGGACCGCGCCGTGGAGACCGTAGAAAAGGCGCTGGAGAAGTACGGCGCCCCCGTCTACGTGCGCAAGGAGATCGTGCACAACAAGTACGTGGTGGAGACGCTGCAGGACCGCGGCGTGATCTTTGTCGACGAAACCGACGAGGTCCCCGAAGGATCCCACCTCGTGTTCTCCGCCCACGGTGTGTCGCCCGCAGTGCGCGAATCCGCCAAGGAGCGCAGCCTGCACACCCTCGACGCATCCTGCCCGCTGGTGACCAAGGTGCACAACGAGGCGAAGCGCTTCGCCCGCGACGGCTACCACATCCTGCTCGTCGGCCACGAAGGCCACGAAGAGGTCGAAGGCACCGCAGGTGAGGCTCCGGACATCACCCACCTCGTCGACGGCGTCGACGGCGTCGACCGCCTGCCGGACTTCCCGGAGGGGCAGAAGCTGGTGTGGCTGTCCCAGACGACGCTGTCTGTCGACGAGACCATGGAGATCGTCAACAAACTGCACGAGCGTTACCCGAACTTGGAGAACCCGCCGAGCGACGACATTTGTTACGCCACCCAAAACCGCCAGGCCGCAGTGAAGAAGATCGCGCCGCAAAGTGACCTGGTCATCGTGGTTGGCTCCCAGAACTCGTCCAACTCGAAACGCCTCGTCGAGGTCGCGCTCGAGGCCGGCGCGCAGGAGTCCCACCTGGTCGATTACGCCCACCAAGTCGACGATGCCTGGTTCGACGGTGTCAACACCGTCGGCGTGACCTCCGGCGCGTCGGTGCCGGACATCCTCGTCCGCGAACTGCTCGACTACCTGGGGGAGAAGGGCTACGGCGACGTGGAAGAGGTCACCACCACCGTGGAGACCATCACGTTCTCCCTGCCGCGCGAACTGCGCCTGCCGCGCCGCGAGGCACCGCTCGAGGCATAAACCCCGCCGAGAACGACCAAAGGCCTTGCCCCGTTGACATCGGGACAAGGCCTTTAGCCTTTGTACAAGTCCTCGCCGAGGCGGTGAACCGCACGTGAAGAACCACCGGTTTCTCCGGATCTACGCGAGCCACTCGCATTTGCCTTGCGACGACGCGCCCCCTCCGACTTCGCCCGCTCCAACAACTCCTGCACAGGAACCGACCGAGCCTGCTCGCGAGCCCTCCGTCCTTGCGAATTCGTGCGACGGTTGCTGCGGTTCTGTGACGTCCGCTCAGCCATCTCGCGGCGCTGGATCGCAGCATTCTGGCGACGAATCAACCGCAACCGCACCGCAGCGATCACAAGCGAACCTGCGGTGGTGAAAAACAAGACTGGGAAATACTCCGCCACCGGGTACACGATGCCAAGCAGAGCAGTCTTCGCGCTCGCCCCACCCGCCGAAAGGCCGTCGCGTGACATGCCATACCCCGTCGCCACCAGTGCGGCGACGAACATGAGCGGTGCGCTCGTGACCGTTAGGGACAGACCCTTCGGGTTCACCAGCGTGGTCACCGCAATGACCGCGAGGGTGTACAGCGCAAGAAACGGCCACGAAATTACACCGGCAGACAGCGACAACAGTGCCCCGGTGAACAAGGCGGCGAAAACGATGCCGAGTCCAGACCCCGTCGGCAACCCAACAAAGGTGGTGGACGTAGGGGAATGGCTCCGGCTCGAAAGATGTGACACGCTGACGCAGTTTACCTGCCGTCGTCCTCCGCCATGTGCCGGGCACGCGCCGAAATAGGATTCAGCTCTGGAGCCTGTTCCCTCCGGGCAGGAACGTGAGCCTCCTCGAGCTTACGTGCCGTGACCATCACGCGGGAATCCATCGATGCCAACGTGGCGTTATAAGCCTCAACCGCCTTTTCCAATGAGGCGCCGACTTTGTTGTAGTGGCGGGCCATCGTCGATAGACGCTGGTGCAACTCTGCCCCGAGGCGCTGGACCTCCTTCGCGGACGCGTTGATGGACTCCTGACGCCAGCCGAGGGCGACTGTGCGCAACAGTGCAAACAGCGTGGTCGGGGTGGCGATGACGACGTCGCGTGAAAACGCATAGTCAAGCAGTTCCGGGTCGAGGCCGAGCGCCGCATCCAAAAACGGATCCGCTGGCACAAACAACACGACGAACTCCGGGGTCGGCTGGAACGCGTTGATGTACGCCTTGTTCGACAACGTATCCACATGCGAACGCAGCAAATGCACATGGCGACGCAGGTGGGCGTCGTGCTCCTCCGGATCATCCGTGTTCAACGCGTCCAGGTAGGAACCGAAGGGAACCTTCGCGTCCACAACAATGTTGCGCCCCTGGGTAAGGCGGATGATCATGTCGGGGCGGACGCGGGTGTCGTCGATACGCATGTGCGCCTGCGTATCAAAGTCAACGTGTTCGAGCATGCCACCGAGCTCCACAACGCGCTCTAGCTGCATCTCGCCCCACCGTCCGCGGGTCTGCGGGGAGCGCAAAGCGGTGATGAGCTGGTCCGTGCGGTCGCCGAGACGCGCGGAGGTCCGTCCGATCGCCTGGACCTGACCTGCGATTGCCGACGACGCCACTGCCTGCTGCTTATCCATCGCATCAATCTGCTCACGCATGTCCTTCAACGCGCGAGCGACGGGGCGGAGATCCTGTGGCGGAGCCGGCTGAGGTGCAGAACGGCGAAACCACGCCACGCCAGCGAATACCCCGACGATAAACCCGGCGAGGAGACCCGTTGCAAGGATAAGAAAGACCGTTGACGTTTGCATGCCGCAGATCTAACCACCCCGGCACGACACACTACTCGCCGGGTTCGCTTTTATGTTCGAACTCCCTGCGTCGCAAGATGGTGCGGCTGCCCACCTCGCGCAACTTCTTCAGGCTATTCGCGCTGAAGTGGGGTGAGTCATCGTCCTGTGCAGCTGGATCGTCGTCAGGGGTTTGCGGAGCGTTGACCCAGTCGCGCTCGCCGCGCCACGCCTCGCGCTTGTGCACCGACTCTGCCTCGTCGATTTCCGCGATGAGCTTGCCCTCTTCGGTGGCAAAAGTGAGGTCCTCGGCACTGACCTCGCCGGCGTTGATGCGCAGGATGTCCAACACGTAGCGGTACACCACAGCGATCATCGCAGCTGTCGGCACCGCGAGGAAACCGCCCATGAGGCCGAAGAGGCCACCGCCGACGGTCACGGAGATCAGCACGATCACCGGGTGCAAGTTCATCGCCTTGGACTGCAGTAGGGGAGAGAGCACGTTGCCCTCAAGCTGCTGGGTGGCCAGGACGATGCCGAGCACGATCAGGGCCTTGGTGAACCCGAGCGTGACCAGTGCGATCAGGACCGCCAGCGCGCCCGCGACCACCGCACCGACGATCGGGATGAAGCCTGCAACGAACGTAATAATCGCAAGCGTGAACGCCATGGGAACGCCGACGATGGCAATGCCGATGCCGATCACCAGCGCATCGATAAGCGAGCACACCGCCTGCGCCCTGATGAAGCCCGACAGGGTGTTCCAAGCGCGGGTCAACAGTTCCGTGAAATGGAGTCCCGTGCGTCCGCCCGTCGCGCCGCGCAGCCACGGCAGGAAGCGGTGGCCGTCCTTCAGGAAGAAGAAGGTCAGCACGAACAGCACCATCAGCGTCACCGACAGGCCTGCCGCGGTGTTGATGCCGGAGAACACGCCACCGGCGATGGCGCCGGCCTGGTTCTGGACCCACCGCGTGATTTCGTCGACACCCTCGTTCAGGTTCTCCGGGTTAAGGTTCAGCGGTGGACCCTGCGCCCACAACTGCAGGCGCTGCACACCCTCGAGCGCCTGGATGTACAGCAGCCGCGATTGGCCCACAATATCGGGGGCGACGATCATGCCGAGGGCTGCCAGCACGCCGAAGAACAGCAACATGGTCACCATGGCCGCGAGGCCATCGGCGAACTTATGGTTGCGCAGCCAGCTCGCAACCGGGGCAAGCACCGTGCACACAATCAGCGCGAGCACCGCAGGCAACACGCCGACCCAAAAGGCGCCGATGAGCTTGCCGATTGCGAAGAAAAACAGCGCGATGACCAGCAGGCGCAGCGTAAATTTCGCCCCGGAGGAAACCCAGGTGTTAAACACCACGATGCGATCGACGCGGTCGTCGCGCTTGTCTGCAGGCTGAATCGGAGCGGTCACGCGAACTATTGTGCCCCACTGCACATTGCTTTGCGACGAACCCCTCACAACCAGCGCCACAACGTGGGATAGGATGGAGCGCCGTGAGCCTTACTCTTGGAATTGTCGGTCTGCCCAACGTCGGTAAATCCACCTTGTTTAATGCGCTGACGCGTAACGAGGTGCTTGCCGCTAACTACCCGTTCGCCACCATCGAGCCGAACATCGGCCTGGTGGAGCTGCCGGATCCGCGCCTGGACCGGCTGGCGGAAATCTTCGACTCGGAGCGTGTGCTGCCCGCGACCGTGTCCTTCGTGGACATCGCCGGCATCGTCAAGGGCGCGTCCGAGGGCGAGGGCATGGGCAACGCCTTTTTGGCCAACATCCGCGAGGCGGACGCGATCTGCCAGGTGGTGCGTGCGTTTTCCGACGACAACGTCATCCACGTCGACGGCCAGGTCAACCCGTCCTCCGACATCGACGTGATTAACACCGAGCTGATCCTCGCGGACCTGCAGACCATCGAGAAGGCCCTGCCGCGTCTGGAGAAGGACGGCCGCAAGGACAAGGACATTGCCGACCAGGCCGAGGAGGCTAAGAAGGCCCAGGCCATTCTTGAAGACGGCCGCACCCTGTTCGCCGCCTCCAAAACCGGCGACATCGCCTGGCGCTGCTGCACCACCTGCACCTGATGACCGCCAAGCCGTTCCTCTACGTCTTCAACTCCGACGAAGCCGTGCTGACCGACGAGGCGAAGAAACAGGAACTGCGCGAACTCGTCGCCCCTGCCGAGGCTGTGTTCCTCGACGCCCAGACCGAAACCGAGCTGCTCGAACTTGACGACGAAGACGCAGCCGAGCTCCTCGCCGCCGTCGGCCAAAACGAACCAGGTTTGAAGACCCTGGCCAAGGCCGGCTTTGACACCCTCGGCCTGCAGACCTACCTCACCGCAGGCCCGAAGGAGGCTCGCGCCTGGACCATCCACAAGGGGGACACCGCCCCGAAGGCCGCAGGCGTGATCCACTCCGACTTTGAAAAGGGTTTCATCAAGGCCGAGATCGTCGGCTTCGAAGACCTGGACGCGCTCGGCTCCATGGCCGAGGCCCGCGCCGCCGGCAAGGTCCGCCAGGAAGGCAAGGACTACGTCATGGTCGACGGCGACGTGGTGGAGTTTCGTTTCAATGTAACCTGAGGCGCGCTAGTGTTAGCGGCATGACAACACGTGCTGCTATTTACCTCCGTATCTCGCTCGATGCTGCCATGGACGGCCTCGCCATCGACCGGCAGCGCCAGGACTGCGAAGCCCTTGCCGAGCAACGCGGCTGGGACGTCGTGCATACCTACGTCGATCAGTCGATCTCCGCGTCGAAGAAGGACGTGGACCGCCCCGACTACGACGCGATGGTGGCGTCCTTTGAGCGCGGCGAGATCGACGCGATCATTTGCTGGGACCTCGACCGCCTCACACGGCAGCCCTGGCAGCTCGAAGAGTGGATCGACAGGGCAGAGGAGCAGGGGCTGAAACTCGTCACTGCGAACGGTGATGCTGACCTTGCCACCGACGGCGGCAGAATGTACGCGCGCATCAAAGCAGCCGTGGCACGCGGCGAGATCGAGCGAAAGAGCATGCGCCAGTCTCGTGCGCAACAGCAACGCGCCGAGCAGGGCCGCTGGTACTCCGGCGGTGTGCGCCCTATCGGCTACACCTCCACCGGCGAGATCATTCCATCCGAAGCCGCCGCCGTGCTCGGTATGTTCCGCGCTGTCGAGAGGGGCAACTCCATGCGCGACATTGCGCGCGCCTTATCTGGGGTCGATCAACCGGGCTTGCCGGATATCCCGACCACGCCGCGCCATATGTACACCGTGGTCACAGAGCGCAACGCTCGACGCCGCGCTGAAGGCCAGGAAGAAAAGCCGGTTCCCGACGCGCAGCCGTGGGCCTACACGTCGTTGCACTCGATCCTGCGCAACCCCGTGTATGCGGGTTACTCCACTTATAAGAAGGCCAAGCGCAAAGGCGTGAAGAACAAATACCGCCGTGTCACGCATATCGTCCGCGACCCCGATACCGGCGAGCCGGTGAAAGGGCAGTGGGAGCCGATCGTCACACCAGATCTGTGGTGGCGCGTGCAGAACGTGCTCGACGATCCCGACCGGCTGACCAACAAGGAGCGCCGGAACACTCGCCGCCATCTCGGCTCGGGTCTGTATGTCTGCGACGAGTGTGGCAACCCCGTGCGCACACATGCCGACCGCTACCGCTGCGCCGCCTGTGGATTAGTGCGCACACATAGCGTCGATGATTTTGTGCTCGCCGTGATCCGCGCCCGCCTTGGCCGTGACGACCTGGCGGACCTGCTGCCGACTGTGGACGACGACGAGGTCAACGCCATCGACGACGAACTCGCTGAGCTTCGCGCAAAGCTCGCCCGCGTCCAGGCTGACTACGATGAGGAGCTTATCGAGGCCCGTGACCTCAAGCGCGCGCGAAACCGTTATGAGCCGCAGATCGAGAAACTCGAAACGCGCCGTGCCCGTCTTGCTGGCGCATCGGCGCTGCTCGACACAACCGGCTACGCCTCGCCCGTGGATGCCTTCGACAACGCAGAGCTTGCCGTGCAGCGCCGAGTCATCAATACCCTGTGCCAGGTGCGCCTGCGCCGTGGCGTGCGCGGCACCAAGACCTTTAACCCTGAATCGGTGCAGATCGTGTGGAACTAGGTTGCAGTGTGTGACACGTCAACAATCGCGCGCATGCGCTGCGGCGCGCAAAGCTCTTACGAAGGAACGCCACGGGAGCCGGCAGTTCGGGGGAGATCTGCCTTCGTGTATCGGGGGCGACACTGCTCAACCGTGGCGTTCGCAGGAAGTATGACACGGCTCTTGTTACCCCAGAGGTCGTAGGTTCGAATCCTGCCCCCGCTACCAACTTCCAAGCCCCTACCAGGAGAAACACTGGTAGGGGCTTTAGTTATTTCTCTTAAGGCGCACGTCCTGGGACTCAAATCGGGACTTTAGCGATGGCATTTTGTCACTTAAGCCGGTTTGGAAGTGATGGGGTTAAGTGACAGTTTTCGATTTTGTGACCTTGGATGACTGTGTCGTTTTGAGGAGTCGTCTGCACGGATTTCAGAAGTCCTCTGTACTATCGCCATCCACTCCGGAGAGGCCGCGGGCGTTCGTCCACTTCATCTGGAACGCGATTCGACAGAGCGCATTCAATACGATGGTCTTTTTCTCCCTGCGAAGGATGGGGGCAGTTTAGGGTACCAGGGTGTTGACCAGATCGAGGAATTCCTCAGCGTAGGCAATTTGCTTGCGTAGCTTTTCGTAGCGGGTGCGCGTCTCCTCACGAATGTCGGCAAGGGTGGCCTTGGCATTACTCCGTGCCTGCTGTGCGGTATCACTGTCCTGCCCGCCATCTGAACTATGAAGAATCTCCGCAGCTTCCAGGAATTCCCGCATCTGATCCAGAGTAAACCCCAGCGGTTTCATCCGTCGCACCAGCAAAACACGACGTACATCAGCCTCACTATAAAGCCTGAACCCACCAGGGCTACGCCCCGATGGGGTAATCAGGCCGACGTTGTCATAATAACGCAAGGTGGGAATCGACAACCCCGTCTGGTCAACGACCTCGCCGATCTTGAAATTACTGTTTTGCATTGCCTGTTCTCCTTCACGGTGATGTTGCCCACGGGTTCCTGTGCCTGGGTTGGCGGTTGAGTAAAACTCCCGCTACCATGACCACCATCACCAAACCTAAAGTTACTAGAGGGTTGGATTCCTTTCGGGCGTTCGCCCAGTTACCTATCCCCTCAAAGATTGGACATCTATGACTGAAACTAGCACGGCGGCCCCCCGCCCCCTCCTGAGTCCAGACGGCGCTGATGCCCCTACCGGGATCATCGCATCCTTCCGTTACGCATTTTCTTCCCCCGCCCGTATCCGTATAGAGATTCTGGCCGGACTGGCGGTATCCCTGGCGCTGATCCCTGAGGCCATTGCCTTTTCCATCCTTGCCGGTGTTGACCCAGCCATGGGTCTGTTTTCCTCGGTAGTCATGGCCATTGCGATCGCCTTTACCGGTGGCCGCCCGGCAATGATCACCGGCGCCACCGGGGCTATTGCCCTAGTCATTGCTCCTGTGGCGCGTGGTTACGGGATGGATTATTTCATCGCCACCGTCCTGTTGGGCGGTGTCCTACAAATCGTGCTCGGCGCCCTCGGTGTGGCGAAACTTCAGCGTTTTATCCCCCGATCGGTGATGCTGGGTTTCGTCAATGCACTGGGCATTATGATTTTCACCGCCCAACTCGAACACCTCATTGATGTGCCTTGGATAGTCTACCCACTCGTCGGCTTGGGTGTGGTGATCATGATTTTCTTCCCCAAGCTCACCAGTGTGATCCCCGCCCCGCTGGTCACGATTATCGTGCTCACCGGTTTGGTCATTGCCGCCGGTTTGACTGTCCCGACGGTCTCGGACATGGGCAAGATGCCGGAGACCTTACCGTCCCTGTTTATTCCGAACGTGCCGTGGACGTTGGAGACCCTGCAGATCATCGCGCCTTATGCCCTGGCCATGGCCGTGGTCGGTCTCATGGAATCGTTGATGACCGCCAAGCTCGTCGATGACATCACCGACACTCATTCCGATAAAACTCGTGAATCCTGGGGACAGGGGGTGGCTAATATTGCCTCCGGTTTCTTCGGCGGCATGGGTGGCTGCGCGATGATCGGTCAAACCATGATCAACGTCCGCGAATCCGGGGCACGTACCCGCCTATCCACCCTGTTAGCCGGTGTGTTCCTGCTGGTCCTGGTCCTGGCACTGGGCGACATCGTTGGCATGATCCCGATGGCTGCCCTGGTGGCAATCATGATCATGGTCTCGGTCGGCACCATCGACTGGCACTCGGTGCATCCACGCACCCTTAAACTCATGCCGGTCTCTGAGACCATTGTTATGGCCGTGACGATTATTGCCACCCTAGCCACCAGCAACCTGGCCATTGGTGTGGTGTTGGGTGTGGTCACCGCGATGATCATGTTCGCCCGTCGGATGGCACATATCGCTTCCATTGAAAAGGTCTCCGAGATCGACGGCGACGGCGATGGAGAGATTGATACTCGTACCTACCGGGTGCATGGCCAGTTGTTTTGGGCATCAAGCAATGACCTGGTTTATCGCTTTGATTACACCGATTCTGCCCGTCATATCACTATTGATCTCACTGAGGCGGAGATCTGGGATGCCTCCACGGTCGCGACCTTTGACGCGATTACGCAGAAGTTCCAGGACAGAGGCAAAACCGTGTCCATTATCGGGCTCGACGGTCCCAGTCAGGACCGGCTGAACCGCCTGTCTGGCCGGCTTGGCACCGGCCACTAACATCCCCCGACTCGAGCACATCGACTTGGCGCCCCAACTTATAACCGGGGCGCCAGTTTATTGGTGCTGTTGCAAAGTTGGGGCATAGGAAGAGCATAAAAGAAGCGTAGCGGTTAACCGCTACGCTGTGTTGTGGGGATTTTTACTTTTTACGGTGCACGTGTTCTAGTTAGTGGTTCGTTTCTTTCCTCGGGTGATTGCGACGGTATTCCTCGACTAAGTGAGCAATACCCGGCGCAGCCTGGGACAACATCCAGGTCATAAGCGCTATAAGAACCCCTATGACGATAAGTGTTAACGCCAACCAGCCCAGTGTTGGGCCGATGCCGTTGGCCTCCTGGACGTGACCCCACAAGGCAGACACGCCGTCGGGTATGCCGAGCATACTTAGCAGCCCGTTCCCCAAGGCTCCGACAGCAACGAGTGCGATAGCAACGAAGAGAACACTGGCTGCAATCCACGAGGCAGACATGCAGGCCTTAATAAAGTTCGTGTTCGACTTTTCCATATCGTCGTTATACTGCTTGCGTTCTGCGCGTATCTCCTCCAGCAGCTTTTCGTTGGACTCCTTCTCCTGGAGCAGAGCGCTGCGAGCCTTCTTAGAGGCTTCTGCTGCCTCGTGCAGGCTCTTAGGCTCTTTCGACATTGCCTCAGATACAGCTACTTCTACCAGCGGTTCCAGGCTAGAAGTCAGGCTCGAAGTCATCTGAGCGTTCAGGCTCTGGCTGCGACCCGGACCACATCTACTCAGACACCATCTCCGGCACCAACTGGCAACGGCCTGGTCTTGATGACGCGCTGGCGTACATGCGCCCCGACGACACGCTCGTTGTCACGCGCTTGGACAGGCTCGGCCGCAGCCTCGCGGACACCGTGAACACCATCGCTGACCTCGCCGAGCGTGACATCAACGTCAAGGTGTTGGAGCCAGCGCTGGACACGTCGAAGCCCACCGACAAGGTGGTTATCAACGTCATGGCAAGTCTTGCCGAGTGGGAGCGTGACCTGCTTGTCCAGCGCACCCGTGAGGGCGTGGCGCACGCCCGCGCACAGGGCAGGGTCGCCGGCCCCAAGCCGAAGCTCAGCGCTGAGCAGGCGCAGATGGCCAAGGAGCTTATCGACGGCGGCAAGTCCGTCAGCGCTGTAGCGCGCACCTTTAACGTCTCGCGGCCGACGATCTATCGCGCTCTCAAGCGCATCGAAGCCGACGCTTAAGCACAGGCTGCGTCGCTAGCGCTCGCACCCGGCGAGAAGGCATCAGGCTGCGCTAGCGACGCTCGGCACACATGAGTGCTGCACTGCTGGGATACGCCTGCGACCGGCAGAGCCGGGCCGAATACGGGATTGACCACATACACCCCGTATTCGTGCAAAGGAGCACTGCCATGTCCACTCATTCCCACACGCTTGCATCTCACGGCGAGATCCTCGCGAACCTCCCCGGCATCCTCGGCTTCTACCCGAACAACTCGCTGATCCTCGCGTTCTTCGTCGACGACGAGGGCGTCGACACCGTCCGCCTCGGCCCGGTCGCACGGTTCGACCTGGACGAAGCAGTGGAGAAGCTCACCGAGAGCCGCGAGCGGTTCGCAGCGTGGGTCCACCACCTCGAACTCGACGCTGTTATCGCGTACATGATCAGCGATGACATTGCGCAGCCGGTCTTCGACGAGACGGCCACGTACCTCACCAGCGGGGCCTCGCCGCTACCGCCGCTGCTCGGGGTGGTGCAGGTGCCCGAGATCGTCACTGGGGCTGCTTGGTGGTCTGTGTACCAGCATCCGCTCATCGACG
>NZ_KV826370.1:24307-71771 GCF_001835905.1 Corynebacterium sp. HMSC034E11 | reverse complement strand
CGAAGACGCGCTGGCGTATATCCCGCCCATGTTCGCAGACGTGCTGCAGCGTGAGTATGAGCAGGCGGCGGCAGGGATCACCCAGCCGAGCGCTCGCGCTGTTCGGTCTGCGCTGAAATGCTTCACCACGCCGCGCTTGCGGGACACGCTGCTTGCCGCACTGCTCGATGACCCGCAGGCGGGCCTTGCGTTCATAGAGAAGGTTATGCGCGCTGTCCCGACCAGCTGGCCAGGCATGCGCTCGCAGCTCACCGCCACTGTTGCCGTGCTCGCTCACGCCACAGGCCAGCCGGGGCTAGCTGGCGTGGCTGCGCAGCGAGCCACCGAGATCGGGCCAGACGAGAACTTCCCGTCGCTGGTGGCGAAGCTGACCGATATCGGCCAGGGCGAGCGGATGGTCGAGCTTGTCCGCGAGGGCGCTGAGAAGACCCGCACGATCTTGTTTGCCGAGTAGCACCACACACCCCGTTGTAGCAATGCAACGGGGTTTCTTTTTCTCGCGGGGCCTTGGCTTGCGACGACAGACACCGCAACGAGGCAGGGGAGTGACCTTTAGACAGCAGAGCTGTCTCCAACAGACGGATTGACCACCAATCCGAACAAGGAGGCACGTGATGCGCGACATCACCCACACCGACCTGGAACTGCTCTACCAGCTCGCCGACGGCATCGACGGCGAGGACGCCGATCCGGGCGCAGCACAAGAACTGCGCGACCTAGAGGCGGCAGGCACACCGCTGCCCTGGGCAGTGTTGTAACGACAGCGCAACCGCCCCGCAGCAGCAAAGCAGCTGCTTAAGTACCCAAATTGCACGGCAAATCACACCCACTCACGTAAGGAGAACCAACATGTCCAACCCCTTCAACAACGGCACCATCGTCGGCAACGCAGCTCGCGCACCCAAGCTGTTCGAGCACGCAAACGGCGGCGCGACGGTGAAGCTCAGCGTCTATGCGCGCAACACCTTCAAGAACAAGTCCACCGGCAAGGTGGAAAGCGAGATCGTGGAGCTGACCGGCTACGTCCAGGACGCCGTGAACCCCGGTGTGTTCGGCTGCATCGGCTCCGGCGATCGCGTTGCGGTGAGCTACTCGCTCAAGACCGACGTCTACACCGACAAGGACGGTGTGAAGCAGTACCCGCTGGTGGCGCGCATCGACACGGTGCAGCTGATCGATTCCAAGAAGGAGTCCGCTGCTCGCGCTGCCCGTCGCGGAGGCGAGGCGGCGACCGCCGCCCTGGCTGGCGCTGAGGGCGAAGAAGTACCGTTCTAACTACGAAACCCCGCAGGGAAACATACGACCTGGGGTTTTGTGAAGCGATTTCAAACGCATCTAGTGGCGCCATTTATGGTTGGGGGCATGGGCGCAGGAAAAAGTGATTTCGACGTTGTAGGTGACCGTGCGGACGATCCGGAAGAGATGGTGCGCCTGCGGTTCGATGTCGCTTACGACGGCACGGACTTCCACGGTTGGGCGCGCCAGAAACCTGCCGGTGGGGAAGAGCTCCGCACGGTGCAGGGCGTGCTGGAGGACGCGCTGAGCCTGATCCTGCGCTACCCGGTGGAGCTGACGGTGGCCGGCCGGACGGACGCGGGAGTCCACGCCGCCGGGCAGGTGGCGCATGCGGATATTCCGGTGTCGTCACTGGACCAGAGGTCGATTGAGGGGGATCCGGGGAGGTTGGTGCGTCGATTAGCGAAATTGCTTGATCCCGACGTGCGCGTTTCGGCAGTGTCCGCCGCGCCCGACGGCTTCGACGCGCGTTTCTCGGCGTTGACGCGCACCTACCGCTACCGGGTGACCACCGCGGACGGCGGCGCGCTGCCCCTGCGCGTGAGGGACACCGCGGTGTGGCCGAAGAAGGTGGACCTGGACGCGGCGCAAGAATTCGCGAATGCCGTGGTCGGGCTGCACGACTTCGCGGCGTTCTGCAAAGCGCGGCCGCACGCCACCACGATCCGGGAGGTCCGCTCGTTCGAGTGGCGCGACGTGTCCACCGGTGAGGAACCCGAGCTCTACGAGGCGGTCATCGTCGCCGACGCGTTCTGCTGGCACATGGTCCGCGCGCTGGTGGCCACGTGTCTCGACGTCGGCTCCGGCAAGCGCGACGGTGAGTGGGCCGCGGCTTTGCTGGGGGAGAAGGAACGCTCTGCCGCGGTGAGTTTGGCACCCGCAAATGGGTTGACCCTCCTCGGCGTCGACTACCCGGCAGATAACGAACTCGCAGCTCGCGCTGCAGTGACGCGCGACCGGCGCGACGCTTCGGAGGTGCACTCCGAGTCTTCCCGGGCGACGGAATAGACTGCTTGGGCAGGAATTGTCCGAACGAGTCGCCCCCGGGAGGTAGCGCATGGATGCAGTCGGTGCCGTGTGGTTGGCCATCGCTGTATTCACATTGCCGGGGCTGATCTTCGCGTGGGTCGCGGGCGCGAAACTGCCCGCTGCGGCCGCGTCGTCGCTGCCCGCGACCTTCGGCATCGTCGGGTTGGGCAGCTGGATGTACGGCGCGATGGGAATCCGCTTCGGGTGGCCGTCGTTCATCGTTTTCTTAGTGCTCATGCTGTGTCTGGCGGCCGGGTGGCGCTACGCGTTCGCGCGGCGGGCGAGAAAACGCGCGGCGAAGAATTGGGTGCGTGCCCTGTGGCCGGGCGACTGGCGGCGCGGCAGTATCGCCGACCCGTCGTGGGTGCTGCCCGGCGCCGGCGTCGTGGCTGGCGCGTGGATGCTGATCGCCAAGCAGCTCGAACTCCAGTCGAAGGTGCCCGGCCAGCTGGACAATATTGTCCAGGGTTGGGACATCCAGTGGCACGTCAATGCGGTGCGCTTCATCATGGAGGAAGGCATTGCCTCGCCCACGCGGATGGGCGAGCTGCAGAACCCCGAAACGCACATCGATCTTTTCTATCCTTCCGCTTTCCACGCGGCGACGGCGCTGTTTGCCAGCGCGGGCGACCTCGCCCCCGTGGAAGCCGTGAACCTCGCGTCGATCGTGCTGCCGGGTCTCGCCCTGACCGCCGGCGCCGCTGGTCTGGCGTGGGCGATGGCGCGCGGCCGCGGCATGGTCGCGCAGATCGCCGCGGGACTGGCCGCCATCGCGGTGTACGCCTCGCCGGTGCTGGTGTGGATCCCGGATTTCGTGGGCATGCGCCCCTACATCGTGGCGATCGGACTGTCCGGCATCGTCATCGCGTTGTTCCACCAGGTGCCGCGCTACCGCGCGCTGGCCCTGCCGACGCTGTTCGCGTTCTTAGGCATGATGCAGGTCCACCCGTCCGCGGTGCTCGTCGTGGTGCTCGCCGTGCTGCTGTACTGGCTGACCTACCTGGTGTGGCGCCCGGACCGCTCGCGTGTTAGCGATGTCCTGTGGCTGGCCATTCCGGCGCTCGGCGCGACGGTGGCGTTCCTCCCGCAGCTCATCGCCGGCCAGACTCAGGCCGAAGAGGTGAACACCTGGGACGCCAGCGAGAATGTCACTTCAGGGGAGGCCTGGGAGAAGGCGTTCAAGATGAGCACCCGCCACGTGGGCGAGTTCTTCCCCGACTTCGACCCGACCATCCTGCTGTGGCTCGCCGGCTTCGGCGCGATCGCCATGGTGGTCTGGCGCGGGCAGGTGTGGGCGCCCGTCTTCTACGGGCTCATGACGGCCAGCGCGGCGCATGCGCTGCACCCGTTCGACGGACTGTGGGAACCGCTTTTGACCCTGCTCGGGTCCCCGCACTACAACTCCGCGCACCGCATCATCACGGTCGTGGCGCTGACCGTCATCGCCGGTGCCGCTGTCGGCGCCGCGATGATCATCCGCGTGTTCACGCTCGCTCCCGTCGCTGCCCGCTACGGCACCCGCCCGTGGGTGTGGGGCACGTCGATTGCCTCCGCTATCCTCGCGGTTCTCGTCGGGTGGGGCACCGGCGCCTGGGCGTCCACCGTCGCCGTCGACGGCGCGAAGATGTCCTTCGACGCCTCCCGCCTCAACGACCGCATGGTCGACGACGACCAGCTCACGGCCTACGCCTGGCTCGCCTCCCGCCCGGAGGCTCACGAGGGCTTAGTCATGGGCGAATCCACCGACGGGTATTCCTGGGCCTACGCCATCGACGGCGTGCCCACAGTCGCCCGCCACTACCTGTGGCCCAACGGCGGCCTGGGCGTCGACTCGAACCTGCTCGCCGACCGCGCCGGCCAACTCGGCGCCGGTGAACGCGGCCGACCGAACGAGAAATCGCCCGCCGACGACGCCGCCGCCGACCTGGGCGTCCGCTTCATCGTCTCCTCCGGCAACACCTTCTGGCCCGGGCCCAAAAACTGGCAGGTGGACAAGGCCCTGTGGACCACCCCCGGCGTCACGCCCGTCTACCAGCGCGGTCGCGTGACCATCTTCGCCGTCAACGCGCAGCTCACCCCAGCTGAGATCAAGGAACTCCAGCGCGACGCCGTCGCCAACGGCGGCTCCACCGAGCTGCCTGAGCTGACTCCGACGAGTGAGGAGCTGGCGGCCGCGGGCGTCGAATAGCGTTGCGCACTTCAGTGCGCATTTTCGGGTTGAAGCCCGCCCCGCATGCGCTTAGCGTCGTTTAAAGAAGCCATTGCTAATCGACGGGGGCGTCCACATGGCTCAGCACACTCATGCCGTTTCGGGGGAGACAAAGCAGGCGCGCAGGCTGTTGCCGACGACGCGTTCGCAGGTTTCGGGGCACCGTTTCATGCGCCGGCGCGTGGAGCACGGGCTCATTTACGGGGATATCCGGATGATTCATGATCCATTGGCGGCACGGCGTCGTTCGGCGATCTTCGGGATGGTCGCGGTGGCGCTCATCGCGGCGGGATCGGGGCTGTTCGCGTGGTTGCGGCCGAATCCGGATCCGGGCGCGGCGGCGATTCTGCGGGCCAATGACGGGGCGATGTACGTGCGGGTCGGGGAGGTAGTGCACCCGGTGACGAACCTGACGTCGGCGCGACTGATCGCAGGCAGTGCGGAGGAGCCGCAGCGCGTGGGGGAGGAGCGACTCACCGAGATGCCGCGCGGTGTGCCGTTGGGTATCGCCACGGCGCCGGCGATGTTCGCGCCGGGTGATGCGGTGGATGCTGCGTGGTCGGCGTGCGAGGGGGAGGAGCGTGTCACGGTTGTCGCCGGGGAACCGGTGCAGCAGCTTGCCGACGGGCAGGCTGTCGCGGTTACTCAGGGCGGCAACGAGTGGATGCTCACCAATGAGGGGCGCGCAAAACTCCCGCCAGACAGCGATGCACAGGGCAGGCTGATCCGACGCGCCCTGGGCATCGACGCGCGGGTCGTCCGCGCAGACATCAGTGCGCCGGTGCTGTCCGCGATCCGCGAACTTCCGCCGGTCCGCCTGCCACACCCATTGCCGCGCCTGTTGCTCGCCGACGGCACCGACGAAGCATGGGCTGTCACACAGCATGGCGGCATTCAGCCCGTTTCGGAATTACAGAAGCAGTTGCTTATCGACGCCGCCGCACCCACCTCAACCTCTTCCCCCTCCCAGATTGCCGCGTATCCGGATGCCCAAGTCCCGCTAGATATCGCCGTTCCGGAGAAAGCGCCGGAGTGGGTTGATCCACAAGGATCGGCCGTGTGCGTGACGGAGTCAGGCTCTGTTGCACTCGTTGCCCCAGATTCGGATGTCTTGACCGCAGGATCGGTCGAGCTGTCCGGTGACAGCCCCGCGACCCATTTCGTCGGGTTAGCCTCCGGTGCTGTCGGCGTCGACACCGGTGCCGGCTACCACGTCGTGTCCGCTTCAGGTCAGCGCCATCTGGTGGATACCAGGGACAACCTCGACGTCGTCGGCGCACTGCACGTGGACACCGTTCCGTGGAGCATCCTCAGTCTCCTGCCCGAAGGCCCGGCCCTCACACGCGAGGCAGCGCTGACCGCGACCTACTGATAGCGCTGCGACGCCAGTCAATCTGGTCTCGGTGCACTACCTTCGCGGCGAGTTTTAGCCGTGGTGAATGGAGCGATGCCGGGGTCGGCCCTGGAGGAGTATCCGTCGAAAAGCGCCCACTGCGACAGCAAGGGCGGCGACGAGCACGACGCTTGCGACCGTGAAACTGCTTCGGTGTGGGGCAGCGGAATCAATGGTCGCAATTGGGCGCGCACGCAGCGGTGCGGTGTCGGGGCTCTGCTCGCGTTCGACGAATGGGACAGCCCGCAGTGGGTCGACGGCCCCGCCGTGCGGTTCCGCGGAGGCGGTGATCATGATAGTCAGTGCAGCTAATCAGGCGGCTTCAAAGGCATTCGGCGAGCGGTAGCCGGACCATGAGTGCAAACGTTTCGTGTTGTACCGGGTGCACCACCGAAACACATCCCGGCGGCACACCAGCTGACTTGGAAAAACAGGCTCATCCTGAAGGACTTCCCGCTTCAGTGACGCGTTGAACGACTCCGCCAACGAGTTATCCGCACTCGTCCCGATCGCTCCCATCGACTGGGTGACGCCGAACTGCTCACACAACCTCCGGTACTGCTCAGAGGTATAAACACTGCCGTGATCCGAGTGGAAAATCGCCCCATTCAGGTCTCCTCGTACCTTCCAGGCCATCGTCAGGGCTTCGGATGATAATCCGCATATCTGTGGGGTATTTGTCGAGGTTAATGCCCAGTGGTTCCCCGGCCCAGGATCGCATCCGGGAAGTGATGTCTGCGACATAAGCGTCCGTGGTGTCGCTGACCGTACCGCCCGCGCGGATGATGCCTTGTTTGATGCCCTCGCCGAGCGTGGAGGCGATGTCGCCGATCTGCCAGGTCACCGGCAACCCCACCGAATACGCCAGGCCTTGTTGGTTGAGGTGTCTCAGAAAGGCCTGGGATCCGCCGGCGGAATCCGTGCGTATCAGCAAACGCTTCCCCCACTCCTGACCATCGACGCGGTTGGGGATCGCGGCCAAGGCCTGGTCGAGGACGTCCTTGTGGTCGTCGGCGGTATTCGAGCCGACGTTGTCCGGACGCAGCAGGACGGCTGCGGGTTCACCGGTCAGCCCGTCGCCGTGGTCGATGATCGCGCACAGCGGGTGGAACCCGTAGTGCTTCTTCCAGGTCGGGGCCGCTTTTTCCTTGTCTGAGTGGGCGAGGATTTCCGTGGCGTCCAGGTCCAGAACCAACGGAGCATCGGTGCTGGCCGCGGCGGCGGGGTTGCGGGCACCGCAGGCGGTCCAGTCCGCGGTACGGGCTGTTTTCATGCCGGCCAGCACCGCGGTTGTGCCGGCACCGGCAGCTTCGTCGTCGTGGTCGGCGAGTTCCTTGCGGCGGCGGTGCACCGTGGAGTGCGACGGCACCTGGTCGACCAGGCCGGTGGCCACCAACGGGCCCAGGAGATCAACATCGCCTGCGTCGTCCCCGCTGAGGGCCAGTGCCAGGGCTAGTGCGGTCATGGTGTGCAGCAGGTTCGGGTTCTGCCACTCGGCCAGTTCCACGTCGATGGCATCGGCGACTTTGACGGCGTCGGCGGTGGCGGCCAATAACATGAGTCCGGCGTTCGAGCACAGTTGAGCAGGAGCGGGGGTACCGACATGGAAGCTGGTAGTCTTCACCCTGAAGGTGATCCTTTCGAGCAGGCAAATTGTGACATCAACAACTACTAATTTACCTGGTCAAGGGTCACTTTCCTTGTATCTTCACCACGTGTCAGCCCGCTTCCCGTGAAAACACCGGGTTACCTTCTCGAATATGTTGACCGACAGTGAACGACCCCTCATTTTTTTAACCCAGAAGTTGACGTGACCACCCGAGGTATCGCGGACTTTTGTCCGGAACGTCCTCTTCCGCCCCCTGAATGGGGCTGACCTGCACTAATACTACTTTTGGGGGATCGACGTGAGCGTCGGCCCGGGTGATGGGGTCCGCTCAGCGCCACTCCGACATCGCGTCATCGCGCAGGAAACGGCCCGTGGCCGCCACCGCCGGTCCCGAGGACTCCGCCCCGGCGACGAAGGTGCAGAACGCCAGGTCACCCTTGATGCCGGCGAACCAGCCGTGGGCGGGCCGGTTGCCCCCGACCTCCGCGGTCCCGGTCTTGCCGCCGAGACCGTCGATGTCGCTCAGGCTGGCGGCGGTCCCGGAGTCCACCGTCTCCGCCATCATCGCGCGCAGGGCCCGCACTGTCGCCGGGTCGAGCGGCTCGGGGTCCTGGTCGGCGGTGGTCTCCTCACCCTGGATCAGGGTCGGCAGCACCATCCGGCCGTTGTTGCCCAGGGAGGCCTCCATGACGGCCAGCCCGAAGGGGGAGGAGAGGACCTCGCCCTGGCCGATGGCGGCCTCCACCCGGGCCGCGCCGGGCTCGGTGACGGGGACGGAGCCGGTCACCGTGGTCATGCCGGGCGCGGTGAAGTCCACGCCCAGCCCGAGGCGCGCCGCCGTGTTCCTCATGTCGTCCGGCTCCAGATCCTGGGAGATGAAACCCTGGGTGGTGTTGCAGGACTGGGCGAAGGCCTGCGTCATGGAGACGTCCCCGAGGGCGAAGTTGCCGTCGTTGGGGATGACGCGGCCGTCGATCTCCGCGGTGGCGGGGCAGGCGACGGTGGAGTCGGGTACCACGGTGCCGCGTTCGAGGGCGGCGGCGGTGGTCACCGTCTTGAAGGTGGAGCCGGGCGGGTACAGCCCGCTCAGCGAGACGGGGCCGAGGGCGTCGGCGGCGTCGTTCTGCGCGACGGCGATAACCCCGCCGGTGGAGGCGCTGAGGGCGACGATCGCCGCGGGCTGCTCGATCGGCTCCAGGGCCCGCTTCGCGGCCGTCTGCACCCCGAGGTCCATCGTGGTGCGCACGGGTTCGCTCTCCTCCGGTTCCACCTGCCCCAGGATGGTCGTGCCGGTGGGGGAGGTGGCCTGGAGGGTCCAGCCGGCGTCGGCCGTGATCTTCTCCGACCAGTAGTCGCGCAGGCCGCCGTCCACCGGGGAGGCAGTGTCCCGGGTGGGGCCGAGCATGCGGCCCTCCTCCCGCAGGTCCAGTCCCTTGATCGCCCGCAGGGCGTCCCCTATCACGGCGAAGTCCCGCTCTCGGAGGGTGAACAGCCCCACCGGGGAGCCGTCCCCGGACTCGATCTGGGCGGTGACGGATTCGGCGGTGGAGGTCGGCACGACCGGGCGGACGGCGGCGGCGATCTCCCCGGCCCGCGGGATCAGCTCCGGGCCCGCGGAGACGACGGTGACAGGTGTCCAGGACAGGATGTCGGTGCCGTTGCGGTCGGTCACCGGCAGAGTGAAGGTCTTGTCGTCGGAGTAGAGGAAGCGGCTGTCCCCGTTCAGCTCCGTGGAGAAGATCCGTTTGTCCCAGGTGATGAGGTCGCTGTCCTGTTCGGAGAGGGTGATCGTCCCGGTGGTGGTGAACTCATCGCCATTCGGGACGGTCCAGGTGGCGGTGATCTCGGTGGCGCCGTCCTCCTCGCCGCCGGCGTCCAGTTCCACGCTGGTCCCGCCGATGCCCGCGCGCAGCTGCTCCAGGTCGGCTGCGGCCCGGGCGGGATCGTCGCTGAGTGTGGCGGCACCGGCGTCGTCACCGGCGTTGAAGGCGGCGACGAACTCGTCCACCGCGTCCCGGAACCAGGGCACGGTGCAGGAGGAGAGCGCGAGCGCCGTAGCGGCGAGCAGGGCGGAGACACGGACAGTGGTGCGGGTGGTCATGCCGGATGAGATTAGGCCCACGGGCTCACCGCTACCACGTTCCCGCACGACTTCCGGCCAGTCGGGAGACGAATATCGCCTGCTCGGCGGGGTGTTCTCCGGTGGGAAATCTCAGCGCGACATGCGCAGTTCATCGACGAGTAACCGGGCGATGCGGCCGATCGCGGCGTCCGCGGCCGCGAGGTTCGGGCCGCTGCGGGCTGAACGGGTGATCACGGCGACGACGATGGGTGCCTCCTCGTCGACGGCCACCACGGAAACCTCGCCGCGCACGGGGCCGATCGTCCCGGTCTTGCCGTGGAAGCGCACGCCCCCGGCGGGGAAGCCGGAGGGGATCCGGTGGCCCCACACCTGCTGCCCGAGCACGGTCCGGGCGAAGGCACGGGAGACCCCGGTGAGATCCGGGCCCGTCCAGATCCAGTCCAGCAGGCGGCACAGCTGGCGTGGGGTGCTCACCGAGCGGTAGGTGGCCGGATCCTGGTGGACCCGGGGGTAGGAGACCAGCAGCCGGATCGCCTCGCTGGCCGCGGAGCCGTCCTCTGGAAGGGCCGGGAGTTCGGACTCGGTGGTGCCCGGGGCGACGATCGTGGTGTCCTCGAGATTCGCCAGGGAGACGACCTCCCCGACCAGGCCCGGTGGGAGACGCCGCTGCAGCACCCGGGCGGCGATGCTGTCGGAGAGCACCACCATCTGACGCACCAGATCCCGCAGGCTCATCGTCACGGGATCGGCGAACAGCCCCACTCCCGGGGTCCCGACCGGGCCGTCATCCGTGCTGAGCGTCACCGCGTCGAGCGGATTCAGCAGCCCGCGGTCCACGGCTAGGCAGAAGGCGGCCAGGAGGTGGACCTTGTACATCGACGAGATGCTGGTCTGACTGTCGGCGCCGACCCCGACGCCGGCCGCCTCTTCGCCGACCGGGTGCGCCCAGCACCAACCGTCACAGCCCGCGGCGACCAATTCGGTGCCGATCCGGGCCCGCAGGCTCCTGGTCATCCGGTCTCTCCCAGACGCCCGAGGGAGCGCCGCAGGGCACGGTCCACGACGTCGCGCAGATCCCGCTTTCCGACGGCCCCGCCCCGTTGCGGCGGCACCACACACCGCAGCCGCAGGTGGAAGGCCGTCGGCATCGGGAACGCGGGCAGGCCCCCGAGTTGATCGGGGGTGAGCAGCACCATCGCGCCTCCGGCACCGAGCCGCGCGGCCAGGGCCGTCCGGTCCGGCCACAGCTCGGTCTCCGGGTGCAAGCCGATGGTGAAGAAGGCGTCGGCCAGGCGTCCGGCGGCCGCCGGGCTGACGGCGGCGGTGTTGTCCAGCAGGGTGTGTCCCCGCAACGCCGCCCAGGTCGCGGGCTTTTCGGCGGGCCCGGCGAGCAGCCGGGGAACCTCGTGCAGCTGCCCGCGAGACAACTCACCCGTCGGCGCCGGGTCCTCGATGACGGCACAGTCCAGACGGCCCTCGCCCACCCGGGTGACCAGCTGCGACACCTCGGCCGTGTGCACACTGACCCGGCCGACGTCCCGCAACGCGGAGGTGAGGTCGAAGGCGATGCCCGGCGGCACCGAGGGGGCCAGCCCCACGCGTACCTCGGCCCCGGCGTCGGTGATGGCGTGGGCCATGCTCTGCAGTTCCGTGGCGTCCCGGACCAGAATCCGGGCCTGCGGGAGCAGGGACCGGCCGGCCTCGGTGAGGGTGGCACCGGTGGCGGAGCGGCGGATCAGGTCGAGGCCGAGATTCGACTCCAGACGTTTCAGCCCCTGGGACACGGGGGACTGGGTCAGCCTCAGCCGCTCCGCGGCACCGGTGACGCTGCCCTCCTCGGCCACGGCGACGAAGTACTCCCAGTGCCGGAGGGAATTCGGTCGAGTTGTCATGTGCCCCGAGCCTAGTGGAGGGGACTCTGACGAGCTGAGCGAGGTACGGGGATCAAGGGCTCACCGGGCCTGTCGTGCAGCGGATTGCCGTGGTGGGTCCAATTCAGGCGAAGATGCGTATGACAGCCGAACCGGCACCGTCCCGGGCCAGGGGAGAGACCCCTTTTCCCACGGCACCAGAACTGATCTGTGCGAGGGGGAATCGGCGAACTTCAGCTACCTGACCGCCACCCTGGATGCGTCCATCCGTGGAGCGGGACCCGCGGTCGGGGAGTGGCCGGGCAGAATCCACCGGGTGGAACCCCGGTCCCCTTCGAGGACGACCCCGACCTGACGGACAAGCGGTTTACGGGCAGTGGAGGAGATCCTCGACTGAGAGCCGCATGCCCGAGGTGGTCCGGGAGATGCGGGGCAATCCGGAAGAACTCGAACGGCTCGGCATTGAGGCGAGCAACGAACGACAACGCGGCGGGAAACCACAGGTTTCTCGCCGCGTTCGGCCTGGTTCAGACCAACTACCGGTCAGCCGCGCAGCGTCTTGAGCGCCTCCGACCAGGCGGTGACCTGGTTGAACACATCGGTGAGAGCGCCGGTGGCGCCTTCGGTCGGGGTGAACTTCGACATGTCCTCGAAGTCGGAGCTGAAGGGCAGGAACACCTGGGCGCGGACGTCGGCCATCTGCAGTTCCGCGGCGATCAGCCGCCACGCCTCCACGGAGCGGGTGCCGCCGGCGCTGCCGTAGCTGACGAAGCCGATGGCCTTGTTGTTCCACTCCGCGTACAGGAGGTCCACGGCGTTCTTCAGTGCGGCGGGCACGGAGTGGTTGTACTCCGGGGTGACGAAGACGAAGCCGTCGTAGGAGGCGATCTTCTCGGCCCAGGCCTTGGTGTGATCCTTCGAGTACTGGCCCATGGCCGGGGGCATGGGCTCATCCAGCAGGGGCAGGTTCTGGTCGGGCGATGTCCACGAGCTCGAACTCGGCGCCGCCGTGCTGCTGCGCGTGCTCGTGCACCCATTCGGCGACCTGGGGTGCCAGGCGGTTGGGGCGGGTGCTGCCGACGATGATGGCGATGCGGGTCATGGTTTTACCTCCGAATAGTGGTGGTGGTGACATTCCCGTCTCCCACGCTAGCTGTACTTCCCCGTGACGTTGTGAACGCGTTGCAGGGGGAGTTAACCCTCCGATAGCAGTGTGAGCCCGGTTGCAATTGTAATCGTGGATGAACCCCGCATACGCTGCGGGGTTATTTTTTCAACCATTTCACACGCCAATTTGCTGCGAATCACTTGTGCAGTTTTACGGTGCAGTGGTGCGGTGCTTTTACTGGCGTTTCTGCTGCGCAACTCACTGCACTATGTAGTGTCTGTGACATTTCATTAACACGTAGGTTGCACTGTGTATTGGGCACCCATTTCATCGACACGTTTACTGCGCAATCAAATGCCCTGTCACTTTAATGACATGTGAATTGGGCAGTGAAGTGGTTTGTCATCCTATTGACACCTTTACTGCGCAACAGGATGACAACGACATTCTGCAGGTCTGTGTGCTGGCATGTTTGCTGTGCAGCACATGCGCCGTCGTACACACCGACGCGCTGCGCAATATCTCCGCCACTTAACCGGCCAATTCGCTGCGCAACGTAGTGACACTTGGCCCCGCTTAGCCGAGATTTCTTCGATTTTCGCCGAATCTCAGCGGTTTCATACCGCAGATGACCGACGACGCCGACGGCGCCCTGTACGGCCCGCAGACGGGCGTGCAGAGCGCATGGTGAGCTGCTAAAGCTCCATACCGCCGTCACGATCACGCTGCTGTTGCTGCTGGCGGCGCTTCTCGATACGCTCGCGCGCACGTTGCTGCGCCCCGCCCTTCTTGCCTGAGGTCTGCGACTGCTTGAACAGCGTGTAGCGCTCAAGCAGCTCCGGGCTGCGATGCAGTTCTTGCACCAGGAACTTCTTGTCCAGATGCTCCAACTGCTGTCCTGACTTCACCGCTTCTTCGATGATGATGGCTGCTTCATCTTCGGCGTCCGTGTGCGCGTTGCGGCGGATCTGATCAGCCTCATCGCGGGCATCCGTGCGCGTTACTGCAGCGTCGCGCGTGGCCTCGTCGCGGATGCTTGTGGCCTCATCTCGTGCTTCGCTGCGGATCGTCTCAGCGTCGCGCTCAGCCTGCTTACGGGCCTCGTCGGCTTGGCGTGTGATCGACTCCGCTTCGCTGCGGGCTGCGGCTGTAATCTCGCCCGCCTTGGCCTGTGCAGTCTCTTCGGCTCGTTCGAGCAGCTCGTCTGCTTGCGCTTCGGCAAGGCCCATGGTCTGCTCGGCTTCTTGCTTGGCCTTCTCGCGCGCGTCACTGCGGATCTGCTCGGCTTCTTGCTCTGCCTTCTCACGTGCCTCGTTGAGCACACGCTCGGCAACAGCGCGAGCCTGTTCTTCGGCGTGCTGCAACACACCTTGCGCTTTTTCGTTGGCAGCTTTTGCCTGTTCAAGTTCTTTTGCTGTTTGCTCGCGGTCACGATCAATTGCGTCCATATCGCGCTGCACGGATCGCTTCTTGACTTCCACATCATCCTCGCGCTTGGCGAGGTCGCGCTCCCGGTCTTGTTGTTCTGCGTAGCGTCCGAGGTTCAACGACTCGTCATGCCGCTCGGAGACTTCCAGTTCCACCGGATAGCCCAGCGAGTGCATGTGTTCGCGCAGGCCCCGTTGCGCGTCGATGAACTTCTGGTTACCCGAGATCTGCTTGCCCTTCTTCGGGCCGGATGTGTACCGCACTGAGGTGTCAGTGTTGTACGCGATGCCGGGGCGGCAACGGAGCTTGTCGGGATCTTCGGGCTTCGGTGAGAACGTATCCGCCTGGAACTGGATGTGTGGCGTTGATTCGTCGAAGTTCATATCACCGCCAGCGACTGCGTCGATACCGCCGGGAATGAAGTTCTCGGCGAGCCAACGCATTGACTCTTCGGGGTACATCATTGCTTCTTCGTAGTCGCGGGCTGCATAGCGCGGACGTTTCACTTCGCGCCCGTCCACCTCACTGGTGTAGTAGTCGGGGATCTCCTTGCACATCGACTTCGGCAGATACACGACGAACAGCGACGTCTCGAAACTGTTCTTCTGCACGCGCACTCCGTCCATCCGAGGCGTCTACGGCCGCCACAGGGCCGTACAGCCGCTGCCACAAAGATGAACCAATCGAGTCGCGGCGCTACACATTTGCATCAACAGCTGCCGCTGGATCTGCTGCGAGCGGGCGCTCGCGAAACACACGTCGCTGGCGGTGTCTGTTACATGCGCTTGCGCGCATATGGCCGCCGCGAACGTGATACGTCTGCACCGATAGTGTGCTTGTAGCACGGGCCGATATGGAGTGTGTTACTCAGCCCGTGTCGTTGACCCCCGCAGCAGCATCAACACCGCTTTGCGGCGGATGGCTCGCTGCGGGATGTTCACCACCCTGCAATGACCGCCTAGCGGCGGTGCCAGAGTGCAGGGTGTGGCTGTGCGCACCACGTTAACGATGTCGGTCTTGCCGTTCGGTTCGACGCCGTGGCACGTTCGCAAGCTCACGTTGCACACGGCGTGCGCGATGACGCGGGAAGACGCCGCAAGCGGCGTTTCCACCCGTCATCGGCCCTTACTTTAAGACCGACATACAACGACTGACGCCGTATGTGGTGCGCACAGCGTGGCGACCTGCAGATTTTGTGTAGGCACCATGTGCGCTTCGCGCATCAACGGGCCGTTTCGGGTAAGGGTCGAAGACCGCATAAAGACCCGAAACACGCAGGTCGCAGCCCCCTTCTGTGTCAAAACCCCTATATGTTTGTCGTTATAGGGGTAGAAGGGGGAAAAGGGCATAAGGGGGTGCGACGCCTCCGCTGCGCTCCGGCGCTCGGCATAGCCGAGGCACTGCACCGGGTATTACTACTCGCTGGCGCTCGCATAACCCGGTGCCCGGCGCTGGCGCGCCGCCCCTCATAGCCCCAGACTCAGACCTCGCTCGCTCGGTCTGGCTGGGTCTACCTTTCCCTCCGCTGCGCTCCGGTCAAGGTGCCCAATAGTGCAGCTGGCGCTGCACCTTGTGTGATGACCCATGCTTTACGTCACGACACTGCCGGCAATCCGATATATCTTGTCGATATACAGTCGGATATGCCAGCATCTGTGTGTCGTGTTTGGGTCATCACGAAACGCTCCATCACGGCAAGCGTGCCGTGATGAACATCAACGTTTCTACCGACGCGGCATGATGCGGCATGCGCCGCATACCATCTGCCGTCGCGGTTGCATCTTCAGCAGCACAGCTGCTGAAATCTGCTCTGTCCACGCTGCTGTCTTTGCTGCACCCACGGCCCCGTCTTCGGCATATTTCAAGTCCACACAAGACTATGCCGGCCAGAACCGCGCATAACAGCAGCGCGACATACCGCCAGCCATGTGGCGGATGATCCAGGCGACGGGGCAGACGTGTATATGCCCCGTCGCCGATACCGGCGCAAGCATCGTGACAGTGTCACGTGTAGCGGTGCCGCAGCCACCCGCACACACGCGAAAACCCCGCCCTTGCGAGCGGGGTGTGTGGCGACATCAAACGTGACGGCTGTACGTCGTCACGCCGCGTGGCCGTACACACATGAGGTGATTGCGTGTACGGCTAAAGGGTTAGTCGGGTACAACTTCTAGATGCCGCTTCGGCTTACTGCCCTCGGTGCTCTCAGGCGTGTCGCCGTCACCGTTCTCAGGTGTATCGCTGTCCCCTTCGGTGCTGGCGGACTTGTCACCGTCCCCTTCGGTGCTGGCGGACTTGTCACCGTCGAGATTCACCTCGAACTCTTCGGCATACTTGCGCAACTGCGCAAGGCGCTCCTTTGTCGCTTTGTGTGCACGGCGCGCCTCGTTCACGGTATCTTTTGCTTGCTGCTCATCGCGCAGCGCTGCTGCGTAATCGTCTCTGAAAGACATGGTTTGTTCTCCTTGGTTGAATGAACTGTTTATTTGGACTCGGGGCACGACGGTGGAGCGCGCGTGTGTAGTAGCACGGCCATCACCCATCAGCCCTCGCACTCAGTTCAAGACCCAGCCTGACTAGCTGAGCTAAGCGGCGGGATCTCGTCGTAGGCGGGTTTGTCCGCATTAGTGCTTCACACCGCCCAGCACCGTGACGAGCTGCTGGCGCTGCTCATCTGTCAGTTGGGGCGCTGCATTCACGACGGCATCGACGAAGCCGTCGAATAGCTGCGGGGCAGGGCGGCGTGCGGCCGCGAGGTAGGCGTCGAGATCGTCTTGGCGAATCCGATAGGCGGTGCCGAAACGGTGGAATGAAAGACGGCCCTCTTTAATAGCTTTTCGCAACGTGGACTCGGAGCCGACGCCGAGATCGGCGAGTTCCTGCAGCGTGTAAAAGCGTGGCGCGACGGCGGTAGTCGTGTCCTTTTCGGACATAGAAAAACGCTCCTGGGCAGATTGATCTGTCCCGGAGCGGGGTGCTTTACCGGCTTGCTATTCAGGCGGCTTGGAGTGCCGTGCTCAACTCGCTAGAACGGTGGTCTGCCGTCCCATCGCTTTACGGGAGCGCTTACTCCCTACCTGACCGCTTTTGTGGTTGGCAATGCCGTTGCCGACCGGTCTATCTCGTCGGAGGAACCGCGCCTATCACGGTCGAGAGGCTGTCTCTTTATGAATTATCCTCGGGGTTATCCCCCGTATGCGGCTGGCTAAACCAAAAACGAATTAAAACGCCACATACGGTCTGGGGGCCATCGTACGGAACTTATGCGTCGCGCACAATAGCCTGCGACCTAATCTTTACGAATCGAACCGAGCACGTTTCTACACGCCACGTGGCACGGCTGGGGTGTTGTGGTGGGGCAGCTGTTGTGTGGCGGCATGGTGACACGCAAGGGGCGCGCCTTTTTGTGACCTGTGACACGTCTATAGTGTGCTCGTTTCGTAGTTTTGACCTCGTTTCGTAATTTGCCGATCAAAATACGAAAAAATTACGAAACGCTCTACCTGCGGTTTCGTAGAACTACGAAAATCGGAAAACCAAATTACGAAACACGCGATAACGCTGTGAACTGCACAGACACGTCACATTTCGGGGATGTTTCGTAATTTTGCGGCATTTCGACCCAAACCTTTTAAGGGAGAGACACAGACACACATTACGGGCACATGTCTACGACATAGACCATCCTCATTGAGGGCACGCTGCAGGGGTTGTAGCTATGTGACACGGCCGGGATGCTGCGTCACGGTGACACGCAAGGGGCGCGCCTTTTTATGACCTGTGACACGTCTGTAGCGCGCTCGTTTCGTAATTTGCCGATCAAAATACGAAAAAATTACGAAACGCTCTACCTGCGGTTTCGTGATTTCCGCAAACGAAAAGAACAAAACTACGAAACACGCGATAACGCTGTGACCTGCATAGACACGTCACATTTCGGCGGTGTTTCGTAATTTTGCGGTATTTCGACCCAAACCTTTTAAGAGAGAGACACAGACACGCATTGCAGGCACATGTCTACGACACAGAGCGTCCTCGTTGAGGGCACGCTGCAGGGGTTGCGGCTATGTGACACGGCCGGGATACTGCCACGCTGCAACACGTCCGTGGCGCGCCGTTGTGTGACACGCAACACAGGTGTTGTGTGTTCGTTTCGTAGTTTTGACCTCGTTTCGTAATTTGCCGATCAAAATACGAAAAAATTACGAAACGCTCTACCTGCGGTTTCGTGATTTCCGCAAACGAAAAGAACAAAACTACGAAACACGCGATAACGCTGTGACCTGCATAGACACGTCACATTTCGGCGGTGTTTCGTAATTTTGCGGTATTTCGACCCAAACCTTTTAAGAGAGAGACACAGACACGCATTGCAGGCACATGTCTACGACACAGAGCGTCCTCGTTGAAGGCACGCTGCAGGGGTTGCAGCTATGTGACACGGGACACAATCGCAATCAAGGTGTCTCTTCTTATTTAGATTTTCTTCAAAAAGTGGAAAAATTACGAAACGAAAACCATTTACGCTGCTCAACGTATGTTTTTGTGTTTCGTAGTTTTGTTCTTTTCGTTTACGAGATTACGAAATGACCCGCAAATACCTACCGTGACCTGCGGTGATGTGTTTCGTATTTTTCTGCGTAATTTCACGTCGCCCGAAGCAGACACCCTGCCGTGTGCTTGCTGCAGGGCTGCGGCCGTCCCTCCATGTGGAGCGTCAGTGTCGATGCTGTAACTTAAACGTACATACATTTGTGGCGCTCTCGTTACGTGTCTGTGCATTGCCGAGCTCTTTACTGTTGTGTGTGGGCGCGCAGCCGTAGTGTCCGTGCCACTCCGAGTAGGGCGCGTCGTACCCCAAACCCATGTTCAATTAAATTCCAATCCAGAGAGGTCTTGCACTGTTGCGGTGCGGTTGTCTTCTTTCTCACCGTATTGGACCCTGCGAAATTAATTGGATACGATAGGCCCATGTTGATTTCAGGTTCCGTTTTCATGCGGCCGCTCACCAGCCGCTAAGGCGGTTTTCTCCCTCCCGCAGGTTAGAAACCGCTCCGGTCCTTTAGCCGGGCGGCCATTTGCCATGCCCGGCTCCCTTTCAAATCCAAGGAGCACACCTGATGTCTGCATACGGACACGGCCGTCACGAGCATGGCCAAAATTTTCTCACCAACCACAAGATCATCAACTCCATCATCGACCTTGTGAAACAAACCTCCGGCCCCATCATTGAGATCGGGCCAGGAAGCGGTGCCCTCACTCACCCGATGGCCCACTTGGGGAGGGCGATAACGGCAGTTGAAGTGGACGCAAAACTAGCTGCCAAACTCACAAAAAAGACCGCCTCGGCGTCGGTCGAAGTGGTCCATGATGATTTCCTTAACTTCCGGTTACCCGCCACTCCCTGCGTCATTGTGGGAAACATTCCCTTTCACCTCACCACTGCCATTCTTCGAAAGTTGCTGCATGCGCCAGCATGGACTGACGCTGTACTCCTCATGCAGTGGGAAGTCGCTCGCCGCCGGGCCGGGGTAGGCGCAAGCACGATGATGACGGCTCAGTGGTCCCCATGGTTCACATTTCACCTGGGTTCTCGGGTACCAAGGACTGCTTTCCGGCCACAGCCAAACGTTGACGGGGGGATCTTAGTGATCCGCCGGGTGGGTGACCCGAAGATCCCGATAGAGCAACGCAAAGCCTTTCAGGCGATGGTGCACACCGTTTTCACCGCCCGGGGACGCGGGATAGGGGAAATTCTCCGAAGGGCAGGGTTGTTTTCATCACGTTCAGAGACACAATCATGGTTGCGCTCGCGAGGAATCGACCCCGCAACCCTACCTCCCAGATTGCACACCAGCGACTGGATCGATCTCTTCCAGGTGACTGGTTCCTCTTCACCGCGCCATCGGCCCATTTCACAATCGGGAAGTAGTCAACGCCCTCCTCAACGGAAAAATCGAGGCCGGCGGCGGTAATCCCCCCACCACCAAAACCGAAATCCACCAGTAGTAGTGAACGACCCATGTTCGTCTACCGTGAGCCGCGTTATGGCAGTGACGTGTTCTCGTCGGGCACAGTCATAGTTCCCGGCGTTGCCAGCGACAGGGTTCTACACCCAGCAGCGGGACCGATCAAAATCACCCGCACGGGGAACGACCCTGCTGGTGGTTTCGATTTTGATGAAAGCGAGGAGACATAGCCCCTCGCCAACTCCCCGTAGCTGGCGAACAGTAGCTCCTGGCGCTGGCGCTCGTTGGTGAGTTTGCGTGCCACATCGAAAGCCTTATCGACTTCCCGGTCCAAGTTGTTGTGGGCCTTGAGCAGAATTGGGTCCATCGATAACGGGTTGTAGTGCTCCGCGAGTGACCGCTGGGGGTGCCGCTCGCGTGCCCGCAGCACCAACTGTCCAGCGTCGATGATTCGCTGCTGCGCTTTCTCATCTAGTTCACACGGAGCTGGTCCGAAGGAGTAGCTCCCGGTGTACTCCGAAGAACGGAAAAATGAATAGTGGGGATACATCGACTTCCATTTTCCATTCTCCCGGCTCAGAGTATTGAGGGGTCTGGGACCGGGTCCGTAAACCCTTTATGTTTTTCGCGCACAGCGGTTTTTAGCGACGATCCCTATAGGTTTTCCGCAGAACCTATATGTGTTTCTGTGCACCCCCATATGTTGTCTGTTTCTAGCGGTATTTCGTTGTACTTTGCGCATCGAATAGTTATTTATCGACGACACTCCGTGGAGTTCAAGTTCAACGTGTAGCTAGGCCTCGGGGCTGCCCACACAGAACTCGTTGCCCTCTGGATCCTGCATGACGGTCCACACCAATCCCGGTGCTTTGTGGGTGCCGAGTTCGGTTGCGCCCAAGCCTTTGAGGCGCTCTACTAAGGATTCGCGCTCCGCCCCGCCAGCGTCGATGTGCATGCGGTTCTTGCCAGGCGTGGGATCGTCAACGCGCTGAAACCCTAGCGCTGGGGTGGAATCAACCATCACGAAATCGCCGTAATCCGCGGCGATTTCGCAACCTGTGGCGGCGGACCAAAACTCGGCGAGCTGGGACGGTTCGAGGCAGTCGAAAGTGATCTGGCGGATCGTGAAGTTGGGGTCGCTCATGGGCATCATTATGGGGGCGGGGCTAAGAAAGCGCAGCATGGTGTCCGGGCGGGGACTCAGCCTTCCGGCGTAGTGGAGCGTATTGAATCGCGAGGGTCACTCCCGCGAGAGCGCAAGAACTCGATGTCGTAGCCTTTTTCGGCTTCGGCGACCCAAGCATCAACCTGATCTTCACTGATCGGCTTCCCGTTTTATTGTCTTCACGGTAGCCACCGTAATGCGGAGCTTGCGACGGTGTGGTTGCGTAAAGTGGGTGTGCATTTGTATTCGGGCGAGCACAAACTTAACGTTGTGCGTTATTGACGCTTCGCGTTATGGGGGATAGGGTGAGACATGATCCAGTCATTCGCTGACAAGGACACTGAGCGTCTGTGGAATCGAGAGCGGGTCCGCTCGATCGATTCCCGCATTCACTCAGTAGCGCTGCGCAAGCTTCGCCAGCTTGGGTACGCGCAGACTCTCGATGAGTTACGGATTCCTCCGGGAAACCGGCTCGAGGCCTTGAAAGGCGACCGGCGGGGTCAGTTCAGCATTCGAATCAACGACCAGTGGCGGATCTGTTTTCGGTGGTCCGCCGCGGGGCCAGAGGAGGTTGAGATCGTTGACTACCACTGACAAGCTCCCTCCGGTTCACCCGGGTGAGATCCTTATGGAGGACTTTCTCAAGGAAATGGAGATCACCCAGCACAAGCTGGCCGTCTCCATCGGCGTTCCGCCCCGCCGGATCAACGAAATTGTTCACGGTAAGCGCGCTGTAACCGCTGACACTGCCCTTCGTTTGGCGAAGTTTTTCGGGATGAGCCCCCAGTTCTGGCTTGGGTTACAGGCCCAGTACGACCTGGATGTGGCAGAAGACAAAATCCTGGCGGAAATCGAACGGATTCAGCCGCTCCAGGCTGCCTCGGCGTAGCAGGTCAGCGACTTTAAATGCGTCGCGCCATGTCGGGGTAGTAGACGACAACCCCATCTTCGTCGACTTCGAGCTCTACATCGACTCCTCGTGTTCCGCTTGCGTAGCGAACTTTGTGTGAGTCGATTGAACTGTAGTACTGATCCGAGGCGATTACCTGGAGAGAGGGCATATCGATCCAGGCCATGATGAGCGGAGTCTTGGGGACATTCTCTTCGAGCAACCCGAGGCGCCGAATGGGCATCGTGTTTGTCAAGGGGCATAGACCCAGGTCACAGTCCACTGCAGTTTCCAGATCAGCTGGTTGTACAAGACCCGGTGACGGGAGGTGGTCCGGCTGGGTGCCTGATTCTTTAGTAGTCGATTTCCACTCGCCTTCTTCGGACCGTGTGAGCTTAAGGTGACGCTCCCAACCTTCGCCCACGACGTTGGCCACCACGTTTTGAGTTACCCAGTTTTCTACAGCCCTCAGATCCCAGGCGGCTTTGTAACCTTCCCCGACCTGGGTACCGCTAGCCGTCAAGCCAGTTTGGTGGAACTGCACCCTTGCTTCGTTCTGGATTAAGGGGTTGTCTACATGCTGCCATGTGTAAGTCCGTTCCATGCGCTGAAGCCTACTGGCCCAGGGCGCTTGTGGTCGATGGTGACAGCTCTAAGGAATCTGGGGCCGCTTCCTCATGGACTTCAGCTCCGAGCGACGCATCTTCGCTTCTCGACGGCGCCGCACCGAGCCCCTGGTCGGCTTCGTCTTGCGCCGCGGGGGAGGCGGCGGGGCGAGCGCCTCGCGCAGCAGGGCGGCCAACCGCTCGCGCGCCTCGGCACGGTTGCGGACCTGTGACCGCTGGGACGACGCTGCCACGGTGAGGACGGTGCCGTCTAGGCGATGCTCGAGGTTGCGCAAGATGCGGCGACGTTGGGCGTCGGTAAGCGATGCGCATGCGGCGATGTCGAGGGAAAGCTGTACCTTGCTGTCGGTGGTATTGACGCCCTGGCCGCCCGGCCCCGACGACTTTGCGAACCGCTCCGTCAGGTCGGCGGCCGCGATGACCACGCCGCCGGGGATCCCCGGGCCGGGCGCGATGGTCAGGTCGTTCATGCCGCCCACCCTACGTCCGAGCTAAAAATCGCGATAGATCTCGCGGCGATGACCGATTGAAAGCACTTCGATTGTGATTGTGCCTTCGTTGATGAGAGCGAGGATTCGGTATGTGCCGACGCGGTAGCGCCACTCGCCGGACCGATTCGCGATGAGCCCTTTCCCAAATGCTCGTGGGTTGGTGCAACCTTCCAAGTTGTCTTTGATCCAGGTGGCGATGATCCGCGCGTCGAAGCGGTCCATCTTCTTCAACTGTTTGCGGGCGCGGGCTGTGAATTCGACCTTGTACTCTCCTGCCGCTGCGTTCATTGAAAGTTGCTACTGATCGAGGTCGGCCAGAATTTCGTCGAGACTGTAGCGCTCGCCGGTGTCGTGAGCGATTGCGTCGCGAAGCTCCTGTAAATCGTGCGCATCCTCAATTTTCTCCAAGATCGCATCGCGGGCGAAGTCGGAAATAGTTACGCCCTCGAAGCGCGCGTACTTGCGCACTAGCTCGGCATCATTGTCATCCATCCGGATTGTCATCGTTGCCATGGGTACCCCTTTCATCAAACTGAATACAGTGTATTCAGCGGGTGACTGGCGTGCAATGGTCAATCGAGGGCTCGACGACTTCCGCTTACACTGGCGCGCATGAAGACATCGCTTTACGTTTCGATCCCCGGCAATGCCTGAGAGGCGCTCGAGTTTTATCACGGCGTGTTTGGCGGCGACGACCTGCAAAATCAGAAAGGCGCTCTCGACCGTGGCGTGTTTGGATTCACCGCCGACGTTGAGTCGGTGGAAGAAGGCGAGCGTCTCATCGAACGCCTTACCGCAGGCGGCGGCAAGGTCACTATGCCCTTCGCGCTGGCGCCATGGGGTGCGCATTTCGGAATGCTCGAGGATAAATTCGAGCTCGCATGGAACATCAGCACCGGAGACGGCCCCCGCTAACTCACCTTCCGCGGAAGCACCACGGCGGGGTACTTGCGCACGTATCCCACCGCGATGATCGCCAAAGCGGCCACGGCGCCGAGCATGGTTTCTGCGGTGCGGGCGAGCAGCATTGGGACGACTGGGGCGGCGTCGACAACTTGCACCATCAGCAGTGCGGTCGGCGTAATGAAGCTGGCGGCGATGGTGTAGTTGCGGGTCACGTACATCTCGGTCAGATACTGCAGGATGACGATCCACACCACAATCTGCCAGCCCTGCGGGTGGTGGGACAGCAGGAAGCCGGTCACGGCGATGCCGGTCAGGGTGCCAAGGACACGTTCGATGGCACGGAAGTACTGCACCTTAAACCGGGAGTTCACTAGGGGAGCGGCCGCGGCGACCATGGCCCAGTAGGAGTGGGAGAGGGGGTCGATAAGCGTCACCGAAATCAGACCTAAGGTTCCGGCGAGCAGCGGGGCGAAGAAGAACCGGTTCGCCTCGACCGCAAGGCGGCGGCGGGGCACCCGGCCAGCATCGGGGGCGCGGGTGGGGATCTCGCTTTCCTTCGCATCGCCGCCAGGGCCTTCGCCGATGAGGTGGGAAAACTGGCCCAAGATGAGGCATACCAGCGCGGCTCCTCCTGCGATGGCGCAGGCAAGCAACGGATGCACCGGGTTGCTCAATGAACCGACGGCGGCGACAGCAAAGATGACGAACACGGAGCCGGTCGGTTTCATATCGGTGGCCAAGGCGATCGTCGCCCACACTGATGAAGCGATGGAGGTGACAATCAGCAGGATCCAGGGGCTGACATCAAACCACGCGATGGTGGCGCCGAGGGTGACCATCAAGGTCAGTGCGGTGCCGGCAAGCATGTGGTGCTTCAGACGGACCTCGCGGGTGGCGTGGCGGCCATACACGCCGGTAAAAGCGCCGAAGTTCGCGTAGATGGCAAGGTCGAGCCGACCGAGCGCCAGCAGGGTAAACATGGGGATGGCCACGCCGAGCGCGGTTCGGAAGGCGGGGATGTGGTCGCGTCGTGCAGGTCCCATCGTGAATAGTGGGCTGAAATGACGCAACCGAGGCCTCCTCAATATCGAACTTTTCTCATGCTGCTCTGCTAGGGCACTCGAAATACTCTAATGGTCACTTCAAAATGTTTCAGAAGAGGCCCGCTAAGGTTTGCGCATATGACTACAACCAACGAGATCAGGGTCGCGGAGGTGGGGGACGCGGGGGTCGTCGCAAAGCTGCTGCGCGACTTCAACACAGAGTTTGATACTCCGGTACCCGAAGGCCTTGAGGAGCGGTTTGCGCAGATCATCGCACGCGACGACGCCGTCGTCCTCCTCGCCGGCGACATCGGATTCGCCTACCTCACCCTGCGCCCGAGCCCGTATTACGACGGTCCGGTGGCGATGCTCGACGAGCTCTACGTCGCCCCCGCTCACCGAAATCGCGGGGTCGGCACGGCACTGCTGCAACGGGTCTTCGAGGAGATCCGCAAGCGCAACGCCGGCGAATTACAAATCAACGTCGACGAGGTAGACACCGACGCCCGCCGCTTTTACGAGCGCCACGGCCTGACCAACATCGAGTACGGCTCCCGCATGCTGCTCTACATCCGTGAGCTTTAGGCGGGAAGCGATAGCTTTGCGACGAGCCCACCACCGGCCCGCGGCGCAAGCACCAGGGATCCGCCGTGGGCGTTTGCGATCGCATCGACGAGTGCCAGCCCGAGCCCGTGGCCGGCGCCTGCGGTGCGTTCGGCGCGCGCGAATGGTTCGGTCCAGGTTGCAACCTCGGCCGCGGAGTAGGTCTCGCCGCCGGATTCCACGGTGACCTCAGCGAAGTTGCCCACCTTGCGCAGGGTGAGCGCGGGGTTGTTGCCGTGGGTGAGTGCGTTGCGCACCAGGTTGTCCACCGCCTGGCGGGTCAGGGTGGGGGAGGCGTCCACGGTCACGGGCACGGCGTCGGCGGGGACGTTGCGGTCGGCGCACACCTCGCGGCACAGTTCTGCCAGGTCGAGGCGCTGCCGGTCGCGCACGTCCACGTTGGCCAGCTGGAGTAGGGCGGCGACGGTGTCGGCGCTGCGGGCGTTGACCTCGCGCACGCGGGTTAGCGTGGGACGCAGCCCGCCGTCGTCGCCGGTCAGGGCCACGTCTGCCATGGTCTGGATGGTTGCGATCGGAGTCTTCAACTCATGGGAGGCGTTGGAGGCGAACCGGCGCTGGCGCTCCACTGCGCCCGCCAATTCGTCGAGCATGACGTTGAGCGCGTCTGCGAGTTCGCCGACCTCGTCGTCGGGACCATGGTGGGTGATGCGGGCTGAGAGGTCGCCGCGGGTGACGGTGGCGGCGTCGTCGGCAATGTCGCGAAGAGGTTTGATCACCAGGCCTGCCACGAACCAGCCGATCACACCCGCAAGCAGGGTCAACAGGGCAAGTACCGACAGGGAGGCGAGGAGGACGCGGCGCAGGATCTCGCTGGTGATCGGCACGGCACCGTCGATGATGACACCGTCCTCCACCGTGGGGAAGGTGGCCGTTACCGGCACCGGGGTGAGCTTCAGGTAGGCATACACTAGCCCGATCAGAGCCAACCCCATCCCAAGCACCGTGGCCACGAACATCACCGTGATGCGGGCCCGCAAACTCAGCCTCATCGTTCCTCCTCCGCCACGTAGTAGCCGGCGCCGGCCACGGTGTGCACGATGCGCGGCTCACCTAGCTTCTTGCGCAGGTGCGACACCGTCACGCGCGGGGAGTTGGTGAACGGGTCCGCGTTTTCGTCCCACGCCTCCGCGAGCAGGTCCTCGGCAGAGATCACCCCGCCGTCGGCCTCCATGAGCACCTCGAGCACCGCGAACTCCTTCGGGCTTAGCGGCACAGTCTCGTCACCACGGGTGACCTCGCGCCGAAAGGTGTCTAGGCGCACATCTCCGCACCGATACACCTCGCCGCGCGCCGGGGCGTTGCGCTTCGCCAGCGCGTTGACCCGCGCGATTAACTCCGGCACCTCGAACGGTTTGGGCAGATAGTCGTCGGCGCCGAGCCCGAAGCCTTCCAGCCGGTCGTCCAGGGATCCGGATGCGGTCAGCATGATCACCCGGGTCGCAGGATGCGTATCGACGACCCACCTGCACACCTCATCACCATGCAGCCCCGGCAGATCCCGGTCGAGGACGACGACGTCGGGGCGGGTGTCGTCGATACGCGAACGTGCTTCGAGGCCGTCGTAAACGGCACTAGCCTGCATGTTCGCGTTGTTGAGTGCGGTGGCGATGGCGTCGGCGAGATAGGCTTCGTCGTCGACCACAAGTACCCGAATTGTCATGGCCCCGATCGTATCGGCGGGGGTGTTGCGTCCACGTTAACGTCACCGCAACATCTGGTTGCGTAACTTCCACAGCCATGCAGACCCGAAACGTAGGAATCGACGCCGCCCGCGCGGTGGCACTCGTCGCCATGATGGTCGCGCACCTCACCGTCCAAGACGGCATCACCGCACAGGTGCTGTTCGGCTTCCCGGCCGCGCTGTTCGCCTTCATCACCGGTGTCTCAATGGGGTACATGCGCGCCCAGCCCGCCGAGTTCATCGTGCGCGGCATCCTTCTGATCGCCCTGCACTTCGCGCTCGCCCCATTTTCGGGATCGATCGTGGTGGTGCTCGGCACCATCGGGGTCTGCATGGCGCTGCTCGCCTGGGCGCCACGCTGGGACACACCACTGTTGCTGTGGCTCGCGTGCGCCCTCACTTTTGGCTCGGCGGTGCTCGCGCCGTCGTCCTGGCCGTACCCGCCCATGATGTGGGCCACGCTCATGATCGCCGGCATCCTGTTCAAACGCTACATGCCGTTGTGGCCCGGCCTCGTGGTCGGCGGGGCGCTGTTCGCCCTGGATGTGGCGCTGCGCTGGACCACACCGTTGCCACCGCTTCTCGACGCCACCGGACACACCGGCGGGCTCATAGACGTTGTGGGCAGCGTGGGGGCGTCGATAAGCATCTGCTCCCTGTGCTGCCTGGCGCAACGGTGGCTCGGATGGCTCGCGCCGCTGGGGCGGATGCCGCTGACCCTGTACTGCATCCACGTGCTCACCTCCGAATGGCTCAATGTCTGGGTGAGCGTGGGCGGCGCCATCGTGATCGCTTACGCCTGGCTCGCGATATTTAAGCGCGGGCCGCTTGAAACTGTAATTCGCCGCATCACCGCGGTAGTGAAGGAGAACAATCGTGAAAAAGTACGCAGCTAGCCTCGCCGTCGCAGGCGCCCTCGTCGCCCAACCCGCATGGGCGATGGAAAGCACCACCTTCGCCGGCGACACCGACGAAGCTAAGCCCGTAGTCTCCGTGCGTGTCGACGACTCCGACCCCGACGACGGCGTCTGCACCGGCACCGCCATCGACCCCCACTGGGTAATCACCGCCCGCCACTGCGTCGAGGCTGCCGCCAAGCCGGGCGGCTCGGTGCGCACCGGCCAGGGCGACGACCAGCGTGTCTACAAGGTCGACCGCCACGAGATTGCCCCGCGTGGCGACATCGCCCTGCTCCACACCGAAGAGGAAATGCAGCTAGACACGTTTGCAGAGGTTGCCGACGAGATCCCCGCTGGCGCAGTCAACATCTACGGCTGGTCCTCCGACGGCTCGGGCGGCTCCACCAAGCTGCCCTCCGCCGAGGCCGAGGTGCGTGGCGATTCCCCGCTCGCCCTTTTCGACGCCCCAACCGCCCTCGAGGTCGCCCTCAAGAACGGCGCCCGCATCCAGCCGGGCGACTCCGGCGGCGCCATCTTCGCCGACGGCAAGGTCGCTGGCGTCATGTCGGCCGGTCTGTTTGAGGATCCCGAGAACCCGACCGAGGAGGAAATGACCTCCAACGCCGCCGTCGCGGTGGCGCCGGTCGCTGAGCAGGCCGAGTGGATCCGTGGCGTTGTTGGTGGTGAGGCGGCAGATTCCTCCGCGACCGCCTCTCCGGAATCGCAGGCTGAGCCATCGGCGTCCTGGCGTAACGTTGCCATCGGCCTGGGCGTTTTGGCCCTCGTGGTTGCTGGCTTCCTGGTGCTGCTGCGTCGCCGTTCTAACTAAGCGTTGTGTTTAGGGGGCTTTGTTGAGTGTTACTGTGCTACTCGGTTTCTTTCGCCGGGTAGCGCACCTTTTTGTCGTCGCCGACGGTGGCGCCGTCGTTGAGCTTTGCGGGGGTCAGGGTGGGGCCGTGCTGGGTCATGCCCATGATGTGCTGCACGTCGTCGCCGTGGGCGAGGAGGTGGTCGGCGATGATGCGGCGATGGCAGCGCCACCACACTGCTTCCGAGCACATGATCGCCGTTGGGGTTTCCGCGGCCTGGTCTCTGAGTTCTGCGAGGGCTTGCACGAACTCGCTACCAAGCGCGTGGTCCGCGTAATTGTGGAAGCTGCGGTTGCGCCAGTTTCCGTTGACCTCAAAGGGGATGGTCTTGGAGACGTTGCGCCGCCCGGTAAGGCCTTCGCTTCGGGAGTAGGCGATGCCGTGCTCGGGTAGGTGTGTGGCGAGGTGGTCGTCGTTGAACCAGGGGTACTTCCTGGAGCCGGGGAGTTTGCGCACGTCCACAATGGCGCGCACGCCGGAAGCCTCGAGCATGCCAGTGAACTGGTCAAACTCGAGGTTGGAATGGCCGACGGTGAAAATACGCATGCCTTCGAGGGTAGGCACCGTTAGGCACCTTTGGGCATCGGTGGGCTACCAGGTGGGTGGCCCGGTGGGTAAAAGGCAGGGTCGAGTGTCCCGGTCCGGGCGCAGTCGCATCTTCCTTTGGCTGCGTAAATTCTGCTGACTGCGGAGTGTTTCGCGGGTACTGATTGGTTGTATTTCAGCGGGTCAAAGGGGTGTTTTCGGTACCCGGCTTTGCCTGTTTGGGGGTCGTAATCCATGTACCCCTTGTTCAAGGAGCCGTCTCTGTTGTCGTTGTTGCACCTGTGATGTTCGCGGCACAGTCCGGTGAGGTTTTCGATGTCGGTGTTGCCGCCCTTGATCCACGCGAGGATGTGGTGGGCTTCGCACTCCGTCATTGGGGTGGTGCAGCCCAGCCAGGAGCACACGCCTTGGATGGCGAACATTGCGATGCGCTGTTCGACCGAGGCGAGTCGTGTGGTCCGGCCCATCCACAGCGGCACTGAGGTGACGCCGTCGACTTGGAGGAGGAAGTCGGTGGTTCCGTCCATGCCAAGGCGGATGAGGTCGAAGCAGTCGACTTCGATGCCGGTGTTGGTGTCGTAGAGCATGGAGGCGTCGCCGTCGGCAAGGTCGTCGAGCGTCATCGAGATCACCACCGAGGCCGCGCCACCGTTTTTCTTCTGGCAGTCCTGTTCGTACTGCTGGAAGATGGCGAAGAACTGGTCGAAGCGTCGCTGTTGTGGGGTGCGGGAATCGACCTCGTTGTGTTGGTCGGCGGGGAGGTTGGAGTTCGGCGCGAGACCTTTGTCCGCGTGCGCCTTGATCAACGCGGCGGCGCCGGCGGTGGCGTTGATGAGGATGTCTACGGTGCCATCTGCTTTACGACGACCAAACGACAAACCTCGGTTTTCATACCCCGCATTCGGGTTCGAATGGGGAGCGTGCTTCCGGTTCGCTTCGGCCACGGCGCGGCGGACGTACTGCCGGAGGTCTTCCGGGCTGCGCAGGAGCGCTTCGGCCATGGCGTCGGCGTAGATGCGGGTGCGCTCGCCGGCGGCGGCCTTGAGAAGTTTGTCCAGTTCGCGCCGGATGATGTCTTGCTTTTCGGCGCTGACTTGGGAGGAGTTCTTGCGGGCGTCGTCTTGCTGCTGCTTCTGACGGTCCTGTTCCCGCTGCTGCTCTTGCTGCTCCTGCTGCTCCTGACGGTCCTCGTCCGCAGCACCAAAAAGGTCGTCATCCTGGTCTTCCTCAACCGGGGGAGCGGCAGGTTCCGGCGGTGGGCCGAACAGCAGGCGTCCGCGCTCGAGGCGGTTGTAGGCTTCGCCCTTCGACAGGTCGAGGTACTGCTGGAGGTATGCGTTGGGGTAGTTGGCGCCAACGATGCGGCCG
Source organism: Corynebacterium sp. HMSC034E11 (assembly GCF_001835905.1). Taxonomy (NCBI): domain Bacteria; kingdom Bacillati; phylum Actinomycetota; class Actinomycetes; order Mycobacteriales; family Corynebacteriaceae; genus Corynebacterium; species Corynebacterium sp. HMSC034E11. The sequence goes on along the minus strand of NZ_KV826370.1, from coordinate 40,669 downwards.
GCGTCGTCGCGTTCGGCAATAAAAGCGAATGCGGCGTCGATGGTTGCCTTCTTTTTAAATTGTTCTTCCAGGCGTTCCATGTCGCGGCGGATGTCGTTGAATGCGAGGGTGGAGGGGTCGTCGAAAAGCGAGCTTAATGTGCGAAGCGCAGCGGAAATCTCGTTGACGCATTGAGTGATGGTGCTGGTCATGGCCCCTGCTTTCGTGAGTTGTCATAAACCTATCAACCCCTCACGACATCAACCCGACCCATTCGAACACGCATTCGAACATTTAAAGAATCTCCACACTCTCGTAGCGCCCAACGCGAAGCGCACCAACCGGCATTCCAGCGTCGGTCTGGAAGTGCATGTACTGCGGCGCAACGGTCAGTCGGGCGCGTTGTCCAACGACCTTCTCCCACTCGAGGTTTTGGAGGTACTGGTGGCCACGGGCGCCGATTTCCCGACGCCCCAGGGCCACGGAATCCGTGGACTTTGTGTACACGGATCCGGCGTGGTTGTAATCCGTGAACTCCTGGGGAGAATCCAGCTCAAGCAGGAAGTATTCACTCGAGGGGTCCTCGCCGTTTGGCATGCCTTCGGGTTGCAGCTCGGCACCAGTTTTCATCACCACAGTGCCCTCGATAACAACGTCCTCGCCGCCAACGCGCTCGACAGTGCTTTCCTCCAGGTGGACGGTGAGTTCGCCGGCGTCAAGGGGCGCGCGATCCTCCGGAGTCATCCAGTCAATGACCAGGTGTAGCGGAGACGAATTCATAGCGCTGAAACCAGAGGATTCCTGCGATGCAACCAACGAGGACCCCTCCAGATCCACCCAGGTACTTTGACCCTCGCCCGTGCCCGAAGAATGCGTGGTCTGGTACAGGCCACGCCCAAGCTGGGAAGCAAAGAGACCAGCCCGGAAGCCGCCGGCGCCAGCAGCGCCATAAACGAGTGATTGATCAGCAACTTCCAGCGACCCACCGTCCGTGGTGAACACCAAGACACTGGCATAACGGTCCGAGTGCATGTTGTCGCCCCACTGGCTGAGCAGCAGCTCCGGGTTTCCGCCACCGTTGGCTTCAACGAGCGCATAGTTGTAATTACCGTTCAGCGTGAAGTCTAATTCGCCATCCGTGGCCAGCGGAACATCGAAATTTTGCTCGCCTGGCGCGTCAAGGACTTTCGCGTACAGTTCGCGCCAATTGCTTGTCGACGACCCCTTCTCACCATCCGGGCCATCCTCCCCTTCAATCTCCGAGCCATCGGGGTTGACCCACTTCACAGAGGTGACCACCACGGTCTCTCTTGAATCCCCGCCCGCGCAGGCGGAGACGAACGCAACGGAACTGGCAGCAACAAGCGCAAGGGCGCGACGCAATATCATGCGTCAACTCTAACCGCCGTGCACAGGAAATATCCGGCTATTTCCCAAGTTCTTTGCGGCGTTCGTACGCGAGCTTGAGGCGCTTCGCGCGTTCCTTCTTGTCCTTTTGTAGCAGCTCTTCGAGGACTTCATCCTCTTCTTCAGAGATGTTGAACACGGGGAACCAAGTGATCATCAGAACACCAGTTATCGGCCAGACTGCCCACGCGTAATCCCAGTCGAAGCCAATTTGGAGGATGAAGTATGTGAGGGCGCCGAGGACACCGGTTGCGACCATGGCGGCATCCATCTTCTTTTTCGCCGCGAGTTTTTGCTCCAGTTCGATCTCAGAAACGGACGGCTTTGCGGGGGCTGCGGGTTGGTCGGGGAGGTCGTCGAAAAGCGTTGCAAGCTCGCCGCGTGTGCGCGCTACTGCAGCCTGCCCTGTGCGTTCTTCGAACTCGCCCACGTCGAGGTAACCGTCGGCGAACAGTGTGCCCAACCTGTCCAGGGCTGCTGAGCGCTCCGAATCGCCTACACGCACATCGTCCATGTTCGCCTCCAATTTGCGCTTGCCCCTGCGGCAACCTGTTCAATCACAATCATGACAGATGGTAACGGGTACACGATCGGGCAAGCAGCACAGGCGCTTGGCGTAACGACGAAAGCGCTGCGCCACTGGGAAACCCTCGGGCTCATCGAACCGGAGCGCACGTGGGCAGACCACCGCATCTACACGGATTCCGATCTTGAACGTGGTGCGGCCATCGCGCTCTACCGCGGCGTGGGCGTGCCACTCGCGGAGATCGCGTCGCTTCTCGACGCCTCCCCGCACACGCTCGCAAGCGCCCTTAAACATCACAAGCAAGCACTTGCTTCTCAACGAGATGCCCTCGAGGAACAACTCGCCTCTGTCGAAAAACTCATTAACGAATCAACACAAGGAGCGATCAACATGGACGCAATGAAGAAGTACCTCGGCGAGAACATGCCGGCTTACCAGGAAGAAGCGCAGCAACGCTGGGGCGATACGCCGGAATGGGCACAGTCCCAAGAGAAACTGGCGCAGATGGGCGAAGGCGACTTTAAACGCCTCCAGGAAGAGCAGGACGCGCTGGCTAAGGACCTGGTTGCGGCCCGCGATGCCGGCGTCGCGCCGGGTTCCGAGGAAGCCGAGGCGTTGGTGGAGCGCCACCGTGCGAGCATCGGCCAGTGGTACGACGTCACCCCGGCGCGCCAGCTCATCCTGGCCCGTATGTACGTTGGCGACGACCGCTTCCACGCCGCCTACGACGGCGCCCAGGATTACCTGCTCGAACTGATCACCGCGCACGCGAAGAACGCAGGCGTGGACGTGGACAACCCGCAGTGGGACTAACCCGCCTCTTCAACCCTCATGATTTCCCTCGCTGACGGAGCCTTTTCGGGAGAGACCGGGTTAGTGAAGAAGGTGCCTGCTTTGTCCGGCGGGGACAGAGGCGCGCTCTACCTGTTCAGTACCTGCCCTGGATCTGTGCCGGCACCTACACCGGGCAAATGACAGGAACGTTGCCGTCGTGGAGAACTTTGGCGCGGATGCCGTAGACCTGCTCCAACAGTTCGGGTGTGAACGCATCGTTGGGGGAGTCGTGGGTGATCGTCTTGCCGCCTTTCATAACGAGTAGCTCGTCGCAGTAGCGGGCAGCGAGGTTGAGGTCATGGATGGCGACGATTGCCAGCTTGTCGGTGCCTGCGATGACCTCACGGACCAGCTGGAGGACGTCGACTTGGTGGCGGAGGTCGAGGGCGGAGGTGGGCTCGTCGAGAAGCAAGATGCGAGGCTCGCGTACCAACATCTGTGCGATGCCGACGAGTTGTCGCTGGCCGCCTGACATGGCGGACATCATGCGGTCTGCAAGCGCTGTGATTCCGAGCCGGCTCATGATGCGTGCTGTGGCTTCGACGGGATTTTCGGTGGAGCCACCGCCGCGCCGGGCTGCGATCACGATGGACTCGAACGCGGTGAGCGAGGCTCCAGTGAGCAGATCCTGTGGTACATAGCCGACGACGTGAGGGCGGTTAGCGTCGGAGACAGTCGCACCGTCGAGAGTGATTGTGCAGGTGCCGGACGTTGGCGTTTTAATGCCTGCCAGGGTCTTGATCAGCGTTGATTTTCCGGCGGCGTTTGGGCCGAGCAGGCCGATCACATTGCCTTCCTTTAGCGGGCCGAATGACATGGAATCGAGGATGATGTTGCGGCCGTATTTCACTGTCAGGTCATCTACTTGGACTGTCATGGTTTCAGCCTTTCCGCCTGTTGCGGGTGAAAATGAGGAAGATGAAAAACGGCACGCCGACGAGTGCGGTGATGATGCCGATCGGGATCGCCACGCCCGGGATGATGGAAAGGGATACGGCGTAAGCGACGCTGAGTAGCATTGCCCCGGCTGCAGCGGAGGCGGGGAGGAAGAACTTTTGGTCTTCGCCGACCAGCATCCTGGCCACGTGCGGGCCGACGAGCCCGATAAAACCGATGATGCCGGTGAACGCCACCGAGGCTGCTGCGAGCACTGAAGCGACGAGCAGGGTGGTGACGCGGAGCCGGGCGACATTGATGCCGAGGGCGGCGGCTCGGTCGTCGCCAAGTCGAAGCGCTGTAAGGCGCCATGAATTGGCAACGCAAAATGGGATGGCGGCCGCAATAACCACGGCAAGGATGGACGTGGTGGTCCAGTTCGCGCGTTGCAGCGAGCCCATTGTCCAGAACACAATCTGTTGGAGCGCTTCGGTGTTCGCGCCGTATTGCAACAGCGAAAGTAGCGCCTGGAAGAGGAATGATAGGGCGATGCCGAGCAGGATCATCGATTCGGCGCTTGCGCCTTTCCATACTGCGGCCGCAGCAACGATGGCGACTGCGACAAGTGCCGACAATGCTGCGGTGAACGCCAAGTTGAGTTGCGCGTTCGGCAACACCACCCAACCGATGACGATGGACATTGCCGCGCCGAAGGCTGCCGCTGCGGAGATACCGAGGGTGAACGGTTCCGCTAGCGGGTTGTCCAGGATTGTCTGCATCTGCGCGCCTGCGAGCGACAGTGCTACGCCGACGAGGACTGCCATGATCGCAGCCGGAAGGCGTAGGGTGCAGATGACGGTGCGCGTTTGCTCGTCGACAAGTTCAGGGCGGAAAACCGCATTCCAAACCTGGCCGAGCGAAATGTCCAACGGACCGACGATGACTGCGATGAGGAAGCTCACAACCGCGGCGAGGGTGAGCCCCGCAATCGCGATTGCTTTGCGACGACCCCGTTGCCGGTACGTCGCAATCGCCTCCATTGCCTCTGTCTCGTCATACATGACTGGAGGTGTTACCGCTGTAGCCATTAGGAGTTAGCATCCGACGCGTTGACGAAGAAGGTGCCGCTGTAGTCGTACGGCAGCCATTCGTCGTGGAACTCTTCGAACTCTTTTGCCGGATCGAGGTCCTTGAACTCCTCGGGGTGCAGCCACTTCGCAATCGCTTCGAGGGCGAACACGTTGAACGGGTTGTCGTAGAACTGGTGGTAGATGGCGTAGTAGTTGCCGTTCTTCGGGGCGTCGAGCAGCTCGATGCCGGGGATCTCCAACGGACCAGAGCAGGTTTTAAGTGCTGTGTTGGCGTCGGCCTGGTAGCCGAGTTCGACATGCTGGAACTGCTCGGTCTTGTTCGGATCGCGGGCCCACTCACCACCAGTGACGATGAGCTTCTCCGGGTTGATCTCTACCAGCTTCTCTGCGGTGAGCTTTGGAGAGTCAACGCTGATGACATCAGGTCCGAGGTTATGCCCGCCTGCAGCGGTGACCAGGGTGCCCAGGTGGACATCGCCTGCGACGCTGCAGCAGTCGGTGAACCCGGCTGCAGTCCACACCAAGGTGTCGGGGCGGTCCTTGATGGTTGCGACGCGGTCTGTCACAGTGCGGACCTTAGTGTCGTAGAAGTCGTTGAACTTCGCTGCCCGATCTTCTTTGTCCAGCAGGGCGCCGAGCAGGGACATGGAAACGGTAGTATTTTCCAGTGGCTTTTGGCGGAAGTCGATGAAGGCGTACGTGATGCCGGCGGCGTCCATGTCCGCCAGGAAGCCGCTTTCTTCGGTGGCCTTTTTCTGGTCGAGCGTCATGATGACTACGTCCGGATCCTGAGCGAGCAGGTTTTCCACCGTGACGTCACCCTTTTGAATCGAGCCGATCATGGGCATGTCGATGGCTTCCGGGAACTGCTGGAAAAGCTTCTCGCGGAATGCGGGTGCGGCTTTAAACAGGTCTTGGCCGTAGGCGACGATGTTGTCGAATGGGTCATCTTGCAGAGCAGAGGTAGCAAAGACCGCGCGTCCTTCGGCGAGGACGATGCGGTCGGGGTGCTCGTCGAATTCGAGAGTGCGTCCCGCAGCGTCTGTGACGTGGACGCTACCGTCCGCCTTGCGTGTCGAGGACGCCGTGGCGGATGTCGCCGACGTTGCGGTGGTGTCTTGTGGTTGGGTCTCGCCGGAGCATGCGACGAGGCCGAGAACTGTTGCAGCGGAGACAATGGCTACCCCTGCGCGCTGGATGAGCTTCAACCCAGTACCTTTCTAAATATTGATTAGGCTTACCTTACAAGCCTCGGAGGTAAGGTAAGGCACGCCTGGCTTGGCGTCAAGTGTCTGGGGGTGAGTTAGGGGGACGCTGGGGAATCGCCTAGAGCGCCCCGTGCTCCAACACGAGGTCGGCGAAGTCCAGGTCGCCGTCGGGCATAGCGACCTCGGCCACGTACAGCAGGCTGAGTGCATAGTGGCGTGGGCAGAACAGCAGCGTTTCACCCGCGTGCGCTGAGCCGTGTTCGGGGCAGGGATAGGACACGAAGTACTGTGCGGTGTCGCCACACGGCGCGTTGGTCCAGTTGCAGCCCTTGTGGGACCAGCCGTCGTCGGTGTCCATCGGTGGCAGCGAATCGACGGTGTCGGTGGTAAAGCGTGTGCTCATCATTTACCCCCAATGGCTTCGAGTGCGGTCGCGATTGCGGCGTCGATTTCGGCGTCGGTGTGCGGGATGGAGTCGTCGGCAAGGTGGCCCCACCTGCGCTGGAATCGTTCCTGGAGTTCGTGGCGTTTGGCGTACGGCACTTGGTGCTTATTTTCGACGACCACACTTCCGCCGTTGTTATCCACCGTGATGTACAGCAGCGTGGCGTCAGGGGAGACCTTGAGCATGAAGTTCAGGTCGGGAAAGCACAGTGCCCACCAGTTGTACTCAGCCGACGGTTCGAAGGCGACGTATTCCGGCAGGTCAGAGATCCGGTACGCGGTCGCCGCACCGCACTGGGTTGGCTGGGTGCTTGCGGCGGCGTCCATGTACTGGGCGTAGACGTAGGAGGCGTAGCCCATGTCCTGGAGGATCTCGTACCACTGGTTTGGCTCGATCGAGGTGGTGTAGGGGCCTGGGGAGTATGCGTCGGGGTGGCCGGTGTCGGCAATCAGACTGGCATCCCCAAGCCCGGTTTGTGTCGCATTGCCCGGCCAGGACAGCTCGCGTACCTCGACTCGCACTGGGCTGGAGGAAAGGACACGGTTGAGGTAGTCCTCGCAGGCCTTCGGGTCGGCGAACGCTTCCAGGCGCACCGGGGTGTAGGACACCTCGACCACGTTGTGCTCGGCGCGCTCGAGTTCGGATTCCAGATCGTCGCCGTGCCAGCGCGGATCCTGCCGGTCGGCTTCGCGCCCGCAGCCGTCGAGGTAGACGATGGCGTCGTACCAGTCCAGAAGCGTCACCGGTCGCTGCGGCAACTCGGGGATATCGGGCGTGACCACACCGTTGATGGTCACGGTCTCCACGGTGTCGTCCTCGCCGAGGCGCAAGCCGTACACCGCGTCGCTGCCGGTGTAGGTGCGGGCGTGGATCTGCCAGGTGTCGCCTATAAGCGAAAAGTCCCCCGGTGAAACCTTGGATAAATACGACGGAACGTAATCGGGTGCGGCGGCCAGCGCGCGCTCGAAAGGATTCATGCAGCCACAATACGCATGTAAATAGGTACGCTACTGGCGTGTCACCCGAGAATATTTTGTTGCGCATCCCGGAGGAGGAAGAACGCGCAGTTCGGCAGATCTACGCGGAGCTCGCGGAGCGGGGCTTCCCGCAGCAGCACCAACGGCCGCACATCTCGGTTACCTTCGCATCGACAATGCACCGCAACGCTATCGGGGAGGCGGCAGTCATCCTGCCGCCAGAATTGCCGGCTGCTTTACGACGAACCGGGGTCGTCGTCTTCGGCACCAAATCCAAACAAACCGTGGCCTGGCTGCTTGAAGCCCCCGAATCCCTCGACACGGCAGCCCAGCGCGTCAGCGCCGCCAACCCGGACGGTCGCGGCGCTCGCTGGATCCCGCACCTGACCATGGGACTGCGTATTCCCAAGGCCATGGTGCCGGACTACATCGCAGCGTTAGCCGAGGTCACATCCCCGCACTTCAAAGAACTCACCGCGGAATACGCCGCGCTCTACCAGCCGTCGCTGGGCACTGAGTTACGGCTCTGAGTTACGGCTCTGAAGTCCCTTGCGGTGGGTTAGTCGTGGTGGGGCGGGGTGTCGTCGATAAGCAATTGCCCCAACTTCGACGGCACGTCAGCACAACACCGCAACGGCTGATCAGACGCCGCGACCACCACGTTGCCGTACGCGCCGCCGGCGAGCACCGGCGCACTTGCCGCGACCATGGTGTGGCGAAACACCTCGCTCAAACCCGCTAATTCCGCACGCGTGCGTGCAAGACCAGCGGCATCTCCAATGTTCGCCACAAACAACCCACCTGGACACAACGCTCGATGTACTGCCCGATAAAACTCCACCGTGGTCAGTGGGCGGGGCGTGTCCGGGCCAGCGAACACATCGCGCACAATCACATCCACCGAACCTTCCAGCAACGCATGCGTAAACGCGCGCGCCTCCGCCACCTTGATCGCCACCGGCGGATCAAACGCATCGCGCACCAACCGCGCCAACTGACCATCCAGCTCCACCGCAACGTTGCTGCTCGGCCACCGATGCTGCACATAACTCGGCAACGCACACCCCGCAGCACCCAGATGCACCGCAGCAAACGGCGCGAGGGGCCGGTCCTCCACAAACCCCTGGATAAACCCCGCGATCCACCGCATGTAGTCGTACTCCAACACCTCGGGCGCGCCGGGCACCACATACGACGACGGGACGTTATTCACCTCTAACGTGTAGCCGCCGTCGCGGTCCGGATCCGCGATGATGGCCGCGTGGCCTGAAGCAATGGGGTAGGTGCCCGTGATGCGTCGCTTTGGCGCACGAGGTTTACGCCGTGGGGAGTTCATAAGGGAAATACCAGCACAGGGTCGGACCAGTTGTTACGATCGCTGCATGATCTACTTGTCGCAGGATTATATCGGTGAGCTACCCAAGCAACATATCTCGCTGGGAAAGTTTGATCCCGACAATATTCCTGCGGACCCGAACGAACTGTTTGCCACGTGGTTTAAAGAAGCCGTTGAGAACGAAGTCGGCGACCCTACTGCGGTAACCGTGGCCACGGTGGACGACAACGGTCAGCCCGATGCGCGAGTTGTTGACCTGTTGTACCTCAACTCCGACGGCTTCCACTTCGGAACCGCGACAGGAACGGCGAAGGTAGACCAGCTTGAAAAGAGCTGGGCCGCTGCGCTGAATTTCTGGTGGCAGCCCATGCGCCGGGCAGTGCGCATCCGCGGCGCTGCGTCGCGCGTTGTCGATGGTGACCGCTTTAACCTCTGGCGGGTGGAGCCGAACCACTTCGAATTTTTCAACCTTTGGGACGACCGCTCGAACTCGGATCGCGTGGCCTACGTGCTCAATGACCACGGTGACTGGGATCGCGTCCGCATCATGCCGCGCCCTTAAGCGCACCAACCTAGGCGCTGTTCCGCTACGGTCCTACCTCTCTAGGCGCTGCCCCAGGACTTGGTTTTTGCAAAGAAGCAGGCAGTCAGAGCGCCGGCGGCGATAACGAGGCACGGCAACCAAATCGACGTTGCCATCGCAGCCGCAAACGGCTCGTGCAAAAACTCCGGCAGGGGGCCGGAAACCTGCGTTGGCGGTGCAGTTGGCGATGCTGGCGGTGTCTCCGCGGCGCCGCCGTTCGCACCCGCGTGTGTACCCAACCGCGAATCGAGCTGCGCGGACATCATCGCGGCAATCGCCGCCGATCCGATCACTGCACCAATCTGGCGGGTGGTGTTGTACACACTCGAACCGGCACCCGCCAACTTCGGGTTCAGGTTGCGGGTGGCAATCATGGAAAGTGGCCCCCACATCATCGAGTTGGCCACGCCGTACACCACCGAAATGGCATACATCCAGTTCGGGTCAACCCCAGGTGTTGTGATCAGTGCGGTTGCGCCGATGCTTAGCGCCGCCAGCGTCATTCCCGCTATGGCGAACGGCTTCGGGTCGTGCGTGTTGGTGAGTCTGCCGATGTACGGCGACAACACCCCGGAGACCAAGCCAGACGGCAAGATCAGCAATGCGGCGTGGGTGGGGGAGAGCTCGCCGACGGTTTGGATGTAGATCATCCACGGAATGACATAAGTGGATACCGCGAAGCCGACGGTGGAGATGGTGAAGGCGGCGAGGGAGAAGTTGCGGTCGTCGAAAAGTGCAAGCGGCACCAATGCGTTCGTGGATTGGCGTGACTGCCAGCGGAAGAAGAACACCATCGCAACAACGCCAACGACGAGCAGGGTCCACACGCGCCAGTCCCAGCCGAAGTGCTGGGCTTCCTGCACGCCGAAGACGAGGCAGAACATGCCAAGCGCGCTGAGCACCACCCCGGGCCAGTCGAAGTGGCGGTTATTCTGCTCCAGCTTCGGCACAAATATCCAGGCCAGGATGAGGCCGATGATGCCGATTGGGACGTTGACGTAGAAGATCCAGGGCCACCCGGCGGCGTCGACAAGCACCCCGCCCAGCAGAGGTCCTGTCACCGTGGCAAGGCCGGCAGTCGCACCCCACACACCCATGGCGCCGCCGCGTTCCTTCGGTGCAAACGTGCGGATCATCACCGACATCGTCTGCGGCGTCACCAGCGCGCCACCCAAACCTTGGAAAGCGCGGGCGGCGATGAGCGCAGCCGAACTTTCCGCCAACCCGCACGCCAGCGAAGAAACAGTAAAGATCGTCAGGCCGATCAGATAGATCGTGCGCGGCCCGAAGCGGTCCCCGAGACGCCCCGTGATCAGCAGCGGCACCGCGTAGGCGAGCAGGTAAGCACTGTTGACCCACAACACCTCGTTATATGACGCCTCCAACCCGTCAGAGATCGCCGGGATGGCTACGGAGACGATGGTGGAATCCACCAAAATCATGAAAAACCCGAGCATCATGCTCCAAAGAGCAGGCCACGGCGAGCGCTTTACAGGGACAGTCACTGCCGAGATGATACTGGGCTTTCCCAGGGGTGGCTAGAGGCCGAGCATCTGTCGAATCTGAGGCGGAAGCATATCGACGACCTGCTGCGGGATCTGGTCCTTCACATACGGGAACACCAGCATGCCAGCCGCGCCAAGTGCGGCGACGACGCCCAACACGATGCCTGTGGTGCGCAGCGCGTCGTTGTTCTCGGAGGACAGGAGCGTCTCCGGCTTGCTCTGGACCAGGTTTTCCTCGGATTGCATGTCCGGAGTGTCGGTGGCGGCGTGCTCTTCGACCTCCAGGACCTTGTCGTCCTCGATAGCCTCATCCATGTTGATGCCGAAGAAGGTGTCCAGGCCCTTCACGTTGAACTGGGTGGACATGTAGCGGTCGTTCGTGCCGGTGTTCCACTGGGAGACGACGATGTCCATGTTGTCAATCGTGGACCCAGGCACGATGTAGCCGCCGTAAGGCTGCGACCAGTTCTTGGGATTTTGCGGCCTGAGCCAGGAGCCGTGCTTGGCAATCGTCGCCACGGGCACGTTGTCCCAGTTTTGCTCAAGCGTGTCGGAGATGCGTACCTCGATGGCCAGCTTCTCCTCGTTGAACATCACGAGCACCCAGTGACCGTTGATGTAGCGCAGGTTCATCTCGCCGGCCTTGACACCGTCCGACAGAATTGGGGCAGCGACGTTGCTCCACTTCTTGTCGGCGTCGGGTTCGGAGTAGTCGTAGAGCTCCCACTTGCTGCGATCCGCAATGTCCTGCGGCTTAAAACGCGAAAGGAAAACCTTTTCCTTGCGGGTGAAGGCACTCGACATCACGTACACGTAGCCGTCCGGGCCCTTCTCCCAGGTGATCAGGTCGCCGAGGCCTCCCGGAATGTAATTCGTTGGGGTTTTGGAAATCGACTTCCAGGTCTGGCCGTTGTCAGTGGACTTCCAGATCTCCGTGTAGAGCACGTTACCGATGCCCTTGTTCCACATGCCCTGCATATACAAGGTGCCGTCGAGGTTGATCACATCCGACGGGATAAGCGTCAGGTTGTCGGTGTGGTGGTACGACACCAGGCTTTCCACTCGGCGTCCGTTGTTCAGGGGGCGGACGATTTCAATAAAACCGTCGTCGTTCATCTTCGCCACAACACCAACCGGGCTCAACCATTCGTTCTTGGGGCCCTTGATGGATTCGCGGAAGGAGTCGCCGAAGATCATGGCAAACTCCTTGCTGTTGTTCAGCGGCGCCATCGCACCCAGGTCGCCGTCCTTAAACCCGACGTGCTTCGAATACTTGCCCAGCACATCGTCCATCACCTGCACGATTGTGCCGTCGGGCATGGTCACAGGGTCGGACGCGCGCTTCTCAGGTGGTTTCGGGAAGGTGTAGGACTCGTTCGACGGCGATGAGGGGCGCGACGAGCCGGACGAACCAGACGAGCTAGAAGAGCTCAGGCTGGACTGGGCGTGCGCGGGGGCGCATACGGAACCGGCGAGAAGCAAGCTGCCTGCGGTGGTTGCACACAGCAAAGCGTTGCGACGAGAGGGGAAACGCATGGGAGGGCCTTCTTAAACAAAGATGTCGAATTGCGTGTGAATAAGCCCTTAGAATGTAGCAGACGAAAACGGCCCCGGCAGGTGCTCGGGGCCGTGACGTTATTGCTGTACGTTGCCTGTGTTTGGATTAGACAGCGTCGTGTTCATCCGGGTCGTTATCGGCGTCCGCCTTGGTCTCGTGGCGGGTACCCGGCTTGTGCTCCGGCGGTGCGTAAATGGAGTACAGCTTTGCCGGCTTGTCGGACTCGTTGACAAAGTTGTGCCACTTGCCGCCCGGGACGAATGCTGCCCAATCATCCTTGATCACTTCGTCGACTTCGAGGTCGTCCTCGGATGCGCCGATCATTGCGCGCAGCTCGCCTTCTTCGAGGCGCAGGAACTGGTCATGGCCGTCGTGGATCTCAGCGCCGATCTCGCCGCCCGGCGGGATGGTCATGACGGTCAGCTGCAGGAACTTGCCGGTCCACAGGGTGTCGCGGAACGCCTCGTTATCAAGCGTCGCCTTTTCAATGTCAACGACGTACGGATTCGGTCCATGGTCAGCCATGATCGCTCCTTAAACTTCGGGTTCGTTACGGTTCCCACCATAGGAGCTTTTGCTTATCGACGATGCCTTCCACCACGACGACGCTTCCGGTTCCGCCTCCTGAGCTGGACCTTCTCCACCTCGGTGAGGTAGCCCTCTGGGCGGTCGTTCTGCGCAACTCGTGTTGCGTCCGGGCGCTTCGCGGGCGCTGCGGGCGCTGTGGGCTTGTCGGGTGTTTCGGTCTCGTCGAGACGCGCGAACATCTCCGTCGGTGCGTCGAGCTCGTCTGGGCGGCCTTTGCCCTCAAGCGAGACATAGCGTGCGGTGTGCTTCGGGTGCACCGTGTCTTGGGGGTCGATCGCTGCGTCGCGCTCCACGGTGATGGCCCAGCTGCCGTCCGGAAAGTCGATCACTTGCCACGGCGTGATCTGGCGCACCGGCGCCGCCGATAGCGGCGGGACGGTGTCGGTGCCTTCGTCCGGGCTTGCGGCATCCAGCGCCGCCATGCCGTCGAGCAGGATCGCGCGTGCCCAAAGGTTGCCGTGCTCGTAGGAGCGAACCCATTCGACGACCTCGGGCTCCGCAAGCGAGCCGAGCACCTTGCCATCCAGGGTCGCGACGGCGGTGTCGCCGAGCGCTTGCAATCCGACGAACCATTGGCCAGGGGAGCGGTGTGCTAGATCTGCCGCGTTAAATTCCCCTTCGGTGGTGTCGATGACCAACATGTCGCCGGCACGCAGGACAGAGGCAGTCTCAGGTGCGTTGTTGCGCGGAACCGCCAACTGGGGCTCGGGCAGCAACAAGTTGACCTCGAATTGGCCGATGTCGCGTTCCAACTTCACTGCCGCCAGGGCAACGGGTTTCAGGATTGAGGAGTGGACGCGCTCCACCTCGTCGAAAAGCGAACGCCACTGCGGCGAAACCTCCCCAAGCACTGGTCCAGCCAGCATGCTGTTTTGCGATGCTGCATTGTGTAGCCGCACACGCCACGACGCGTTGAGGGGGTTCGCCTCAAGCACGACGGGCACATAGGAGGTGCCTCGCTTACCAGCGAAATCCGAGAACAACGCCGCTTGGGAGACGTGATCTACGGGGATTTCAACGGCCGCACCCCATGTGGATGGAGCCAGTGGGTAAAGCTTTTGTGCCATGGGCGCATTGTAGGCGCAGCCTACGCAGCGTCCGTCGGGGCAGTCTCTTGGGAGCGCTCGGATGCGTCACCACCGCGCAGTTTGCCCACAGCAGTGACGATGCCGACGATGATGAAGCCGACGATCAGGCCAACGACGAGCGAGACGCCGGTGTCCACGAACCAGCCAAGCACACCGCCACCGACGAGTTCCTGACCCTTTTCGATGATGTGGTGTGGCCAGTCGATGCCGAAGACCTCGTCGAGGCCACGAACAATGAGGTGACCGCCGACCCAGAGCATCGCAACAGTGCCGATAACGCCGATGGTGCTAAGCACGTACGGCATGCCTTTCACCAGTGCGTGACCGGTTTTCGGTGCGTTGCCGCGCTTGATCATGCCGTGGCCGATGTCATCGATCTTCACTAGTAGCGCCACAGCGCCGTAGACGGCAAACGTGATGAAAATGCCAACCGCGAGCAGTACTGCGGCCTCCATCCAAATTGACTGGTCCTTGACCTCGTCCAACGCGATGATCATGATCTCCGCAGAAAGGATCAAGTCCGTGCGGATCGCGCTGTTGACCAGGGAATCCTCGTCCTGCTCTGTTCTATTGACCGCTTGTTCTTGCTGCTCCTCGGCGTCGGAGGAAAGCTTATGGGCGATCTTCTCCGCGCCCTCAAAGCACAGGTATGCGCCGCCAAGCATGAGGATCGGGACCAATGCCCACGGTGCAATCGCGTTGAGCAGCAGCGCGATCGGCAGAATAAACAGCAGCTTGTTGCGCAGGGATCCTTTGGTGATGCGCCAGATCATCGGAAGCTCACGCGCCGGAGTAACACCGGAGACGTATTGCGGGGTGACCGCGGCATCGTCGATTACAACCCCGGCTGCTTTCGTGGATGTTTTTGCGGTCAAGGTGGCGACATCGTCGACGCTTGCCGCGGCTTGTCGTGCGATCAGTGCGACATCGTCGAGAAGTGCGAGGAGGCCACCGGCCATGAGGGTCCTTTCATACAGGTGCAACTGCTTTGCGACGCAAACGCCACGGGCCTCGAGTGTATTGCACGTACCTCCTGACACACGATGCTCACAGCGTTTCAAAAGATATTTGTGAAACTCCCCACGGGCGACCGTCAAGTGTGGTGAAATACATGGACATCCAAATTGTGAGCCACAGGACATTCCTTGGCTCCATACTTGGTCGAAGGAGAACACATGCAACTGAAGAAGACAGCGGCGATTCTTGGCGCCGGTGCTCTGACGCTCGGTCTGGTCGCCTGCGGTGACTCAAACGATTCTGCAGACGGTGGCGCTGAAGGCACCAACAACGGCGGTGGCGACAACTACGTTCTTGTCAACGGCTCGGAGCCGCAGAACCCGCTCGTACCGGGCAACATCAACGAGACCGGTGGCGGCCGCATCATCGACCAGATCTTCGCAGGCCTGGTCTATTACGACGGCGACGGCGAAGTGCAAAACGATATCGCCGAGTCCATCGAGCCGGAAGGCGACGCAGGCTACCGCGTCACCCTGAAGGACGCGAAGTGGTCCGACGGCACCGCAGTGACCGCCAAGGACTTCGTCGACGCATGGAACTACACGGTAGAAAACTCGCTGCTCGGCGCGTACCACCTCGAACCGATCAAGGGCTTCGAGGAGGGCAAGAAGCTCGAGGGCCTCGAAGTTGTCGACGACAAGACCTTCACTATCGAGCTGGCCCAGCCGGAGTCTGACTTCCCGAGCCGCCTTGGCTACACGGCGTTCTTCCCGATGCACCCGTCCGCATACGACGACATCGAGGCGTACGGTGAGAAGCCGATCTCCAATGGCCCGTACACGCTGTCCGAGTGGAACCACAACCAGAACGCAGTTGTTGTCCCGAACGCTGAGTACGACGGCCCGCGCAAGGCCCAGAACGACGGCCTGGACTACGTCTTCTACGCGCAGCAGGACGCCGCCTACGCCGACCTGCTCTCCGGCAACCTGGACGTCCTCGACGCCATCCCGGACTCTGCATTCGCCACCTTCGAAGACGAGCTCGGCGACCGTGCAGTGAACCAGCCGGCAGCGATCTTCCAGTCCATGACGATCGGTGAGAAGGCCGACCACTTCAGCGGTGAGGAGGGTGCGCTTCGTCGTCAAGCAATCTCGCGTGCGATCAACCGCGAGGAGATCACGGCAACGATTTTCGACGGCACCCGCACCCCGGCCACGGACTTCACCTCCCCGGTGCTGCCGGGCCACTCCGACAGCCTCAACGGTGTTGAGGTACTGAAGTACGACCCGGATGAGGCGAAGCGTCTGTGGGCTGAAGCCGACGCAATCGCACCGTTCACCGGCGAGTTCACCATCTCCTACAACGCTGACGGTGGCCACCAGGCATGGGTCGATGCTGTTGCGA
>NZ_KV826370.1:0-24207 GCF_001835905.1 Corynebacterium sp. HMSC034E11 | reverse complement strand
ATGGGTCGATGCTGTTGCGAACTCCATCCGCAACACCCTCGGCATCGAGGCAGTGGGCAACGCGTACCCGGACTTCAAGTCCCTGCGCGATGACGTGACCAACCGCACCATCGAAGGCGCATTCCGTACCGGCTGGCAGGCAGACTACCCGCTGCTGAGCAACTTCCTTGGCCCGTTGTACGGCACCGGCGCAGGCTCGAACGACGGCGACTACTCCAACGCTGAGTTCGACGACCTGCTGAAGAAGGCCAACGGTGCAGCAGACCAGGAAGCAGCCGTGAAGGACCTCAACGCGGCGCAGGAGATCCTGCTGAAGGATCTGCCAGCAATCCCGCTGTGGTACTCGAACCTGACCGGTGGCTACTCCGAGGACGTTGACAACGTTGTCTTCGGCTGGAACCAGGTACCGCTCTACTACCAGATCACCAAGAAGTAACACCCCGCTGTTGGCGAATTAGATTCGCGACAACGGCAACGACCGCGCCGTCCACATCCCCCCTGGGTTGTGGCGGCGCAGTTTCTATTTTTCGGTCCGTTGGACCGCACGCGCGGGGCGGCCGGATTATGGGAGGTTACGTTTATTGTGGTGGACTCCTTAGAGCACGCTGAGTGTTTGACAGCACAACATGCGAAAACATGAAAAGACACAAGGAGTCAAGGTGCATATCAAGAAAGCAGTTGCCGCCCTCGGCGCCGGCGCACTGGCGCTCGGCCTTGCCGCATGTGGTGGCTCCGCCGACAATTCTGCCGACGGAGCTGGAAACTACGTTCTGACCAACGGTTCCGAGCCACAGCGTCCGTTGCTGCCCGCAGATACGAATGAGACTGGCGGCGGCCGCATCGTCGATGTCCTGTACGCAGGTTTGACCTACTACGACAAGGACGGCGAAAGCCACAACGAGCTCGCAGAGTCCATCGATCTCGAGGGTGAGAAGACCTACCGTGTCACGCTGAAGGACACGAAGTGGGCCGATGGTACCCCGGTGACGGCGAAGGACTTCGTCGACGCGTGGAACTACGCAGTCGAGAACTCCCAGATGAACGCGTACTTCTTCGAGCCGCTCAAGGGCTACGAGGACGGAAAGCCGCTCGAGGGCCTGGAGGTTATCGACGACAAGACCTTCACCATCGAGCTCGAGCAGCCGGAGGCTGACTTCCCGCAGCGCCTCGGCTACACGGCATTCTCGCCGCTTCACCCGTCTGCGTTCGACGACATGGAAGCGTACGGCGAAAACCCGATCTCGAACGGCCCTTACAAGCTGCTGGAGTGGAACCACAACCAGGACGCCATCGTGGTGCCGAACGAGGAGTACCAGGGTGATCGCAAGGCGCAGAACGACGGCGTGAACTTCATCTTCTACGCCCAGCAGGACGCGGCCTATGCCGACCTGCTCTCCGGAAATCTCGACGTGCTCGATGCTGTGCCGGATTCTGCACTGGCCAACTTCGAAGACGAGCTTGGCGAGCGCGCTGTGAACCAGCCAGCAGCTGCATTCCAGTCGATCACGATCAACGAGAACGAAGAGCACTTCGGCGGCGAGGAAGGCAAGCTTCGTCGCCAGGCAATCTCTAAGGCGATCGACCGCGAGCAGATCACCAAGACCATTTTCGACGGCACCCGCACTCCGGCGACCGACTTTGCCGCACCGGTGATCCCGGGCCACTCCGACAACCTTGAGGGCGTCGACGTGCTCAAGTACGACCCGGAGGAGGCAAAGCGCCTGTGGGAGGAAGCCGACAAGATCAACCCGTACACCGGTGACCTGGAGATCTCCTACAACTCCGATGGTGGCCACCAGGCATGGGTCGATGCTGTTGCGAACTCCATCCGCAACGCCATCGGCATCGAGGCAGTGGGCAACGCCTACCCGGACTTCAAGTCCATGCTCGACGATATGGACAACGACGCCGTCAAGGGCGCATTCCGTACCGGCTGGAGCGCTGACTACCCGTCGCTGGGTAACTTCCTGATCCCGCTGTACGGCACGGGCGCTTCCTCGAACTATGCGCGTTACTCCAACCCGGCAGTCGACGCACTGCTGGAAGAAGCAGCAACCGCAGCTTCTCCGGAAGCTGCTGCTGAAAAGTACAACGAGGTGCAGAAGGTTCTGTTTGAGGATCTGCCAGCGATCCCGCTGTGGTACTCCAACGTTGCAGGTGGCTACTCCGAAAACGTAGAGAACGTCGCGTTCTCCTGGCGCTCACTTCCGGTGCTGCATCAGATCACCAAAAACTAGGTGGTAACCTAAGCAACCACGCAAAGTGGCCCGTTCGCATTTTGCGGCGGGTCATTACTCGTTTCACACTCAAAATTGGTTTTCGTCCCGACTCACATGGAAAAGGAGAGCCCGGAACCATGCTGCGTTATATCGGGCGGCGGCTGCTCCAAATGATCCCCGTCTTCTTCGGGGCCACTCTGTTGCTTTACGCCCTCGTGTTCCTCATGCCGGGCGACCCCGTACAGGCGCTTGGCGGAGACCGCGGCCTGTCCGAGGCCGCCCGCGCCCGCATCGAAGCGGAATACAACCTTGATAAACCATTTATCGTCCAATACCTGCTCTACATCAAGGGCATTTTCATGGGCGATTTTGGCAAGACCTTCTCCGGCCAGCCCGTCGCGTCGGTGATGGCTAACGCGTTCCCGGTGACCATCAAGCTCGGTTTGATGGCGCTGGCGTTTGAGGCTGTGTTCGGCATCATCTTCGGCGTGATCGCCGGTGTGCGCCGCGGCGGTGTCTTCGACTCCACGATTCTCGTCGCATCGCTGATCGTCATCGCCGTCCCGTCGTTCGTGATCGGCTTTGTCATGCAGTACCTCTTCGGCGTGAAGTGGGGACTGTTGCCTGCAACGGTGGGGCGCAATGAGTCATTTGAAGCGTTGCTCATGCCTGCGATCGTGCTTGGTGCGCTGTCGTGCGCGTACGTGATCAGGCTGACGCGTCAGTCCGTGAGCGAAAACCTTCGCGCAGACTACGTCCGTACCGCGCGAGCTAAGGGTCTGAGCGACGGTACCGTGATGACCCGCCACGTGCTTCGCAATTCCATGATCCCGGTCGTGACTTTCCTTGGCGCTGACCTTGGTGCGCTGATGGGTGGCGCGATTGTGACCGAAGGCATCTTCGGCATTAACGGTATCGGTGGCACGATCTACCAGTCGATCATTAAGGGCGAGCCCGCGACCGTCGTGTCGATCACCACTGTGCTGGTGATTATCTACATCGTTGCCAACCTCATCGTTGACCTGCTTTACGCAGTACTCGACCCAAGGATCCGCTATGACTAATTCCATTCCACAACCTGAAATGTCGGCTGATCGCACGATGGCCAATGCTGGGGTGCTGCGCGGTCAGGAATACTACGTCGCAGAGACCGATGAGACTGGCCTCGGCGCAGTTGATGCTGT
This sequence comes from Corynebacterium sp. HMSC034E11, assembly GCF_001835905.1. Lineage (NCBI taxonomy): Bacteria > Bacillati > Actinomycetota > Actinomycetes > Mycobacteriales > Corynebacteriaceae > Corynebacterium > Corynebacterium sp. HMSC034E11. Next base: position 20,804 of record NZ_KV826370.1, on the reverse strand, counting down.
GCCGGATGCCGGTACACCCACCAGCCAGTGGGCTGAAGCTTGGAACTACCTGTGTCGCAGGCCGCTGTTCTGGTTCTCTGCAGTATTGATCCTGCTTGCCGTCACCGTCGCTGTGTTCCCTGGTCTGTTCACCAGCGTCGATCCGCGCGAGTGCATGCTGTCGCGCTCGCTGAACGGGCCGACGGACGGGCACATCTTCGGCTTTGACCGTCAAGGCTGCGATATTTACTCGCGCATGATGTACGGTGCTCGCGCATCGGTTACGGTCGGCGTGCTGACCACACTGATCGTGACCGTGCTTGGTGGCCTCATCGGTGCGATCGCCGGTTACTTCGGCGGCATCTGGGACACACTGCTGTCGCGTCTGACTGACATCTTCTTCGCGGTGCCGCTCGTGCTGGCCGCGATCGTCGTCATGTCCATGTTCCAGAACAAGCGCTCGATCTGGATGGTGGTATTCGCGCTGTCCATGTTCGGTTGGACTCAGATCGCCCGCATCACCCGCGGTGCAGTGATGGGGATTAAGAACGACGAGTTCGTCACCGCCGCCCGCGCGGTGGGGGCGAGCGACTGGAAGATCATCACCTCCCACATCCTGCCGAACGCCGCGGCGCCCGTGATCGTGTACGCCACGGTTGCGCTCGGCCAGTTCATCGTGGCCGAAGCGACCCTGTCCTTCCTGGGCATCGGTCTGCCGTCCACGGTGGTGTCGTGGGGTGGCGATATTTCGGCTGCGCAGGCGTCGCTACGCACCCAGCCGATGGTGCTGTTCTACCCGGCAATTGCGCTCGCACTGACGGTGCTGAGCTTCATCATGATGGGCGACGTTGTGCGCGACGCCCTTGATCCGAAGGCGAGGAAGCGATGACCACCGCAATCGGTAAAGACAACAACACTGGCGCGCCCGAGCCGCTGCTTGAGGTGACCGACCTCCGCATCACGTTCGAGTCCTCCACCGGAGTGGTTGAGGCGGTGCGTGACTTCGATATGACGATCTACCCGGGCCAGAAGGTCGCGATCGTGGGCGAGTCCGGTTCGGGCAAGTCCACCTCTGCCATGGCGGTGCTCGGCCTGCTGCCTGGCACCGGCAAGGTCACTGGCGGCTCGATCAAGCTGCGCGGCGAGGAACTGACCAAGCTCGATGAGAAGGGCTGGCAGAAGATTCGCGGCAACAGGATTGGTCTGGTGCCGCAGGATCCGATGTCTAACCTGAACCCGGTGTGGCGTATCGGTACCCAGGTGGAGGAGTCGCTGAAGGCGAACAACATCGTCGAAGGCTCCGAGCGCCACCAGCGCGTCATCGAGTTGCTTGAGCATGCAGGCCTGCCGGACGCGGAGCGTCGTGCGGGTCAGTTCCCGCACGAGTTTTCCGGTGGCATGCGCCAGCGCGCACTCATCGCGATGGGCTTGGCTGCGAACCCGGAGCTGCTCATTGCCGACGAGCCCACGTCTGCCCTCGATGTGACTGTGCAGAAGCGCATTCTGGACCACCTGGAGATGCTCACCCAGGAATCCCAGACCGCGCTGCTGTTCATCACCCACGACCTGGGGCTTGCAGCAGAGCGCGCTGACCACCTGCTGGTTATGCACCGCGGCCGTGTGGTTGAGCGCGGACCGAGCCTGGATATTTTGCGCAACCCGAAGCATCCGTACACCCGCAGGCTGGTTAACGCGGCTCCGTCGCTGGCAGCCGCGCGTACGCACGCTGCGCTGAAGGATGAAGACGTCACGGTGGCCGAGACCAAGCCGGAGGACGTGGTCATCCGGGTGGATAACCTGGTCAAGGAGTTCGACGTCCGTGGCCAAAAGGGTGCGAAGAAGACACTGCGCGCGGTCGACGAGGTGTCCTTCGATCTTCGCCGCGGCACCACGCTTGCGTTGGTGGGTGAGTCTGGCTCCGGCAAGTCCACTGTGGCCAACATGGCGCTAAGCCTGCTTGAGCCGACCAGCGGCACCGTGTACTTCGAGGGCCGCGACATCTCGGAGTTAAACCGTCAGGAACTGTTCAAACTGCGTCGCAAGATGCAGGTGGTGTTCCAGAACCCGTACGGTTCGCTCGACCCGATGTACTCGATCTACCGCTGCATCGAGGAGCCGTTGCGCCTGCACAAGGTGGGCTCGCGTAAGGAGCGCGACGCTCGCGTGGCGGAGCTGCTGGACATGGTGCAGATGCCGAGGTCCGCGATGCGTCGCTACCCGAACGAGCTCTCTGGCGGTCAGCGTCAGCGCATCGCGATTGCACGCGCGATGGCGTTGGGCCCGGAGGTCATCGTCCTCGACGAGGCGGTCTCGGCCCTCGACGTGCTCGTGCAAGACCAGATTCTGCAGTTGCTCAAGAGCCTGCAGGCCGATATGAACCTGTCCTACCTGTTCATCACCCACGACTTGGCTGTGGTCCGCGAGACCGCAGACGACATTGTGGTGATGCGCCAGGGCAAGGTTGTGGAGCAGGGGCCGGCGGATGCGATCTTCGCCGACCCGCAGGCGGATTACACCCGCAACCTGATCGATTCCGTGCCGGGTCTCCACATCGAGTTGGGGCGCGGCTAGGAGCATAATTGCTTATCGACGACGCCACCGCACCGATGCGGGACGTCGTCGATAAGCATGTCTGGGGCGTGTTGTAGCATCGCCTCCGAGAACTGAACACACACGGGTGCTGCATTCGCAGCTGAGATGCCTTCGGGCGGACCGTTGAACCTGATCCGGGTAATGCCGGCGATAGGAAGGAAAGCACATGACTGTGCCTGTTAAGAACAATTCTTGGCGTGTAATCGATATTGTCACCGCCGCCGTCCTCGGTGTGGCGTGTGGTCTGCTGTTTTGGGTGTGGAACAGCGTTGGCTACGCAGGGTTTAAGGCGCTGGATACGTTGACGCCGGGCCTTGGTGGCCTGGTCACCGGTATCTGGTTCACCGGCGGAGTGCTTGGCGGGCTGATCATCCGCAAGCCTGGCGCAGCCGTGTTCGTCGAGGTCATCGCGGCGTCGGTTTCAGCGCTGATCGGCAGCCAGTGGGGCATTGAGACGCTCTACTCGGGCCTTGCACAGGGTCTTGGCGCAGGGCTGATCTTCCTGCTGTTCGCGTACCGTCGCTTCGATCTGACGGTGGCAATCTTGGCCGGTATCGGCTCCGCTGTCGGCGCGTTCATCCTCGAGCTGTTCCTGTCGGCGAACCTGGCGATGAGCCTGCAGTTCAACATCATCTACCTGACCTGCATGGTCATCTCCGGCGCAATCCTTGGCGGCGTGCTGTGCCACTACCTGGTCAAGGCACTCGCGAAGACCGGTGCGCTGGACCGCTTCGGCGCAGGCCGTGAGCGTTTCAACCAGGCTGCGTAAATGACGCTGGCGATTCGTGCTCGAGGGTTGACGTACCAGCACGCCACGCGTCCCCAGCCTGCGTTTACTGGCGTTGATCTCGACGTCGAGCGCGGCGAGCGCATCCTCATCTCCGGCGACTCTGGTTCCGGCAAGTCCACGTTGCTCGCGGTCATCGCGAAACTTATCGACGACTCCGAGGACGGCAGCAAAACCGGCATCCTCGAGGTCAACGGCACGGTGGGCATGGTGCTGCAGGATCCAGAATCGCAAACGATTTTGTCGCGCGTGGGCGACGATGTCGCGTTCGGCGCCGAAAATCTTGGCGTGCCGCGCGACGAGATCTGGCGCCGCGTGGAGGCCTCCCTGGAGGCCGTGGGCCTGGACCTGCCGCTCGATCACCCCACATCACGCCTGTCCGGTGGACAGAAGCAACGCCTTGCACTGGCCGGGGTGTTGGCGATGGGGGCCGATATTTTGGTGCTCGACGAGCCGACGGCGAACCTCGACCCGCGTGGCCGCGACGAGGTCATCAACGCCGTCGACCGTGTCTGCACACGCACCGGCGCGACCCTGATCGTGGTGGAGCACCGCCCGAAGCACTGGTCGCACGTGGTGGACACCTACTACCGCTTGGATGCGGACGGTTTTCGCCGCATTACCGAAGAAGAGCTACCGCAGGTGCCTTCGTTGCCGCCGGCGAAGCAGGTTCCCGCTGGCACGCCGGCTGCGGTTGCGACGCAGAACTTGCTCACCCGCTTCGGCCCGCCGCGCACGGTGCTTGCGCCTGAGGGGTTCTCCACTGTGGTCACCGGTGAAAACGGCTCGGGAAAAACTACGCTCGTGCAGGTACTTGCCGGGCTAACACCGCCGAAGCAAGGGCGGGTGGAGTATTCCGACACCATCCGGCAGGGGTTGACGAAGCCGTCGATCGAGTGGGCATCGGCAGATCTGGCGCAACGCATCGGGTATGTGTTCCAGGAACCGGAACACCAATTTGTCACCGCCACAGTGCGCGAGGAAATGGCGTTGTCCGGCGCCCCGCAGGAACGTATCGACGATCTCTTGCACCGCCTGCGCCTGACCCACCTCGTCGACGCCAACCCGTTCACACTTTCCGGCGGAGAGAAGCGTCGGCTTTCGGTGGCCACAGCGCTGGTCAACGCGCCGAAGCTGCTTATCTTGGACGAGCCGACCTTCGGCCAGGACGATCGCACCTTCGTCGAACTCGTCGGCCTGATCCGCGAACTCACGGACAAGGGCGTCACGGTCATCTCGATCACCCACGACGAAGCATTTATCGCTTCTCTTGGCGATCACACCGAGCACATCACGGCAGGGGAGCGGTAACCATGAACCTGCTGGCAAATATCAACCCGGTCACGCGCATCCTCGGCCTGGCGCTGCTGACCACTCCGCTGATGTTCACCGTGGACTGGGTCTCTGCCACCGTGGTGCTCGCGTTCACGCTGCTCATGGTGCCTCTATGCGGGCTTGGCTACGGACGCTTTTTCAAACGCGCATTGCCGATCCTCATCGTCGCGCCCCTGGCCGGTATCCCGATGGCGCTCTACGGACAGGCGGGCGGGGAGACCTACCTGAACTGGGGTTTGATCCACGTCACGGAACTCTCCGTGTCTCTCGCTGGTGCGATGGTGTTGCGCGTGCTCGCCATCGCGCTGCCGGTGGTGCTGTTGTCCGCCGATGTCGACCCGACTGACCTTGGCGACGGCCTCTCCCAAGTCCTTCGTCTCCCCGAACGCTTTGTCATCGGCACGGTCGCGGCGCTTCGTATGCTCACACTGCTTCGCGACGACCTCGACGCCATGCGCCGATCGCGCCGCGCCCGCGGCATCGCTGACCAAGGCAAGATCAAATACTGGTTCACCTTGTCATTCGGGCTGCTGGTGATGTCGCTGCGCCGTGCCGGAAAACTCGCCACCGCAATGGAGGCCCGTGGCTTTGGTGGTCCGACGAAGCGCTCCTGGGCCCGAGAATCCAAACTGCGCAGCCGCGACTGGGGCGTCATGGTTGTGTGCCTTGGCGTGGCACTTGTCGCACTTGGCATCGCGTGGCTCACAGGCGACCTGCGCCCAGTGTGGTCAGTGCGATGACATACACCCTGCTCATCGATGGCCCATCTGGCTCCGGCAAGACCACCCTGGCCAACCAGATCGGCGACGCGCTCGGTATCCGGGTGGTGCACCTCGACGATTTTTACCCCGGTTGGTACGGCCTCGCCGAAGGCGCGTCGATGGTCGCCCGCGACGTTCTGCACCCCGCAACCCCAGGATTTTGGCGGTGGGATTGGATCAACCACGAGCGCACGGAGTGGGTGCCGCTCGACCCCGCAGAGGATCTTGTGGTGGAAGGTGTTGGGGCGGTCACGGAGTCGTCGATAAGCGCTGCCCGGGCGCGGGGAACAGTGAACACCATCCGTGTGACCGCCGACCTAAAGACGCGAAAAACCCGGGCCCTGCGCAGGGACCCGGGCTACGCCCCCTGGTGGGGGATGTGGGCAGCGCAGGAAGCACGACTTCCGACGCTGCCCGTCGATGTGACGGTTAGGAGATAGCCTCCTCCGCCGGCTTGTACACCGTACGCACGCGGGAGCGCTCCGCATCCGGATCAGGGATCGGAATTGCCGACAGCAGCGCCTTCGTGTACGGGTGCTGCGGGTTGTCGAAGACGTCGTCGGTCTCGCCGAACTCCACAAAGTCGCCCTTGTACATCACGGCCACACGATCCGACAGGTGGCGCACCACCGACAGATCGTGTGCGACGAAGAGGTAGGACAGGCCAAGCTTGCGCTTGAGCGAATCCAGCAGGTTAATCACGCCGGCTTGGATGGACACGTCGAGGGCTGACACTGGCTCGTCGAGCACAATCACCGCAGGGTTCGTCGCCAACGCACGAGCCAAGCCGATGCGCTGACGCTGACCACCAGAGAAGTGGCCAGGGAAGCGGTCTAGCTGCTTCTCGTCCAGGCCCACTGTGCGCATGAGCTCAGAGATACGCGCGTCCTTGTCGCCCTCGTAGCCCAACGCATCCAACGGCTCTTGGATGATCTCCTTGACCGTCATACGCGGGTTCAGCGAGCTCATCGGATCCTGGAACACCATCTGAATATTGCGGCGTGCTTGACGACGATCCGACGCACTCATCTTCGCCGCGTCCTTGCCACAGATCACGATGCGGGAATCACCCTGTGGATCCAGGCCCATGATCTCCAGCAGGGTCGTGGTCTTACCGGAACCGGACTCACCCACAATGGCCATGCACTCACCGGCGCGAACATCGAAGGAGATGTTCTTCACAGCCTCCACGGTGCCGATGCGGCGCTTCACCAGCGCGCCCTTGGTCAGTGGGAACGCACGGTAAAGGTTCTCTACCTCGAGGGTGACTTCGCGCTCCTCGCGCGGGATGCCCGCGAACTTGTTCTCCGGCAGGACAGGTGCGGGGAACAACGGCTTACCGTCGAGAGTGCCGTTTTCAATCTCATCGTGGCGCACGCACGCAACCATGTGGTTCTCGTCGCCCTTGTTCGGCACCAGCGGCGGCTCCTGCGTCAGGCAGGCCTCGGTGGCGATGGGGCAGCGGGGTGCGAACTGGCAGCGGTCGGCGACGTCGATGAGCATCGGTGGGTTGCCGTCGATAAACGTCAGTGGCTCGCTAGACGGCTGATCCACGCGCGGGGTAGAGCCCAGCAAGCCCACCGAGTACGGCATCTTCGGGTTGCCGAACAGTTGGTGGACTTCGGCGCGCTCGACCGGACGTCCGCCGTACATCACCAGCACGTCATCGGCGGTGCCTGCCACCACACCCATGTCGTGGGTAATCATGATGCAGGCAGCGCCGGTCTCACGCTGCGCCGTCTTGATCACGTCCAGAATCTGAGCCTGGATGGTCACGTCGAGGGCTGTGGTGGGCTCGTCGGCAATAAGCACCTTCGGGTTGTTCGCAATCGCAATTGCGATCACCACACGCTGACGCATGCCGCCCGAGAACTCGTGCGGGAAGGAACGCAGCCGCTTCTTCGGCTCGGGGATACCCACCAGATCGAGCAACTCTGCAGCACGGTCCATCGCCTTCGACTTAGAGATGTTCGTGTGCGCCTGGATGGCTTCCACCAACTGCGTGCCGATGTCGTACACCGGAGTCAGAGCGGACAGCGGATCCTGGAAGATCATGCCGATGCCGTTGCCACGAATCTTCGACATGGCGGCATCCGACTTGCCCAGGAGCTCCTCGCCCTCAAACATCACAGAACCGGTGACCTTGGCGTAATCCGGCAACAGGCCCATGACAGCGAGAGAGGTGACGGACTTGCCGGAACCTGATTCGCCCACGATGCCGAGGGTACGGCCTGGGAGGAGATCGAAATCCACGCCTCGCACCGCGCGGACCACACCGGCTTCCGACGGGAACGACACGTTGAGGTCGCGTACCGAAAGCACCGGGGAACCCGAGTTGTTGATGCTGGTTGTCATGCTGCAGAACCTCCAGAGTTCGAGTTCGGGTCGAGTGCGTCACGCAGACCATCGGCGATGAACGCCATGGACACGGTGAGCAAGGTCAGGACGAGGGCAGGGAAGTAGAACTGCCACGGAGCGGTCACCAGGGTTGCGGTACCAGACTGTAACAACGTACCCAGGGACACGTCCGGCAGCTTCACACCGAGGCCCAAGAACGACAGGGCAGTCTCCGACATGATCGTGGACACGATGCCCAACATCAGCTGGATAATCAGCAGCGACGCGACGTTCGGGATGATGTGGCGCACGATCGTCTTGGAGTTGGACACGCCCATGAACTTGGCGGCACGCACATAGTCGTTTTCGCGGATGGACAACGACAAGGACCAAATCACACGTGCTGAGTACATCCAGCCAAACGCGATGAGCACGACGGTGAGCACCTTCCAGTCGCCGCCCGAGCCGGATACCAGCAGGGCGATGATGAGGAACGTCGGCACAGCCAGCAGGAAGTGGATCACTGCCAGCACAATCTTCTCCAAGCTTCCGCCAAACAGGGCAGCACCTGCACCGACAATCGCGGAGATCACCGTCGTGGCAATCGATGCCGGCACAGCGATCGACAGCGAGCGACCGAGGCCGTGCACCACCTGTGCAAACAGGTCGTTGCCGGAGTCAGTAGTGCCAAACCAGTGCTCGCCGGAGGGCGCGACGGACAGGTTCATGAAGTCCGGGTCGTCGTAGCTCCACGGCGTCATGAACTTGCCAAAGAGCGCGAGCAGTACCATCAGGAAGAAAATCACCAGGCCGACAACCGCGGCCTTGTTACGCATGAAGCGGCGCAGGTAAATCTTCGACTTACGCGTTGCGCGCATCGTCTGCTGATCTTCGATGCTATCGCCCTGCTTCGGCAGGATTGGCGGCGTGTTCTTGTCTTTACTCATCACGCCGTCGGCCTGGCGGCCGGTCTCAGAGATGGCGGTCATGTCGTTGACCGGCATTGCGGCGTGCAGCGCCAGCTCGCTCGAGGTGGCGTGGGCGCGGGGGTCACTGAGCTTGCGGGATGTACCGCGTGGTGGCTTGTTTGTCATGGCTGTGATCTCCTTAGCTCACGCGCACGCGCGGGTCGAGGGCAACAACGATGAGGTCGGCCAAGATAGCGGACACTGCGGTCATTGCGGCACCGAATGCGGCCACAACGACGACACCGTGGACGTCGTTACGCGCAATCGTTTGGATGAAGTACTGGCCCATGCCTTGCCACGCGAAGATGCGCTCCGTCATCACGGCACCGGTGAAGATGCCGGGCACCGAGAACGCCACCGAGGTAGCAACCGGAATCAGCGAGGTTCGCAGCGCGTGTTTGCGCACTGCTTGCGCCTTGGTTAGGCCCTTCGCGCGGGCGGTGCGGACGTAATCGGCGTTCAAGTTATCCAACAGCAGTGTTCTCTGCATGAAGTGATAGCCCGCATACGAAATGATCAACAGTGACAAGGTGGGGAGCACGAGGTGTTGGGCGTAGTCGACCATCTTCGGGAAGAACCCTTCAACGCCAGGGTTGGAAGCACCGGTGACGTAGAAGACGCGCTTGCCGGTCCACTCGTTGACCTTCAGACCGAACCACACCACGGCGATCGAGGCGACGACCACGTGAATGTTCATCGTGATGATCGAGATGCCCTGCCACATGCGGTCGGCGCGCTTGTACTGGCGCGACGCAGTGTACACACCGAGGGCGACACCGAGGAGGATCGACAGCAGGGTGGCAAACAGGGTCAGCTGCGCGGAGACCCAGATGCGGTAGGAGACTTGTTCATTGACGGAGTCGCCGATCGGGGATTTACCCCAGTCCCAACGAGTCAGGACGCCAGTAAGCCACGTCCACCAACGCTCGAAGATTGGTGTGTTTGGGTTCAAGTTCAACGGATCGAGCAGTGCATCGATCTGCTCTTCTGGCAGAGGTGGTCGGCGGCCAAAGTAGTTGGCGCGGGGATCGAGGAAAAAGCTGGCGAGAAAAAACGTGAGGTTGGTGGCAAGAAAAACAATCAAGCCCCAGCTCAGCGTCTTCCGGATCAGGTATCGAAACATAGTGTCTCTCAGTTCCGTGGTGGGCGGACGGGGGAGTTATTGAGAAAGATTGGAAGCCCGCCCAGCGTGGGAATGCTGGGCGGGCTCGCACTCAGTTCGTGGATTTCACGTGCGTCGAACCGTTACGGTTACTTCGCCCAGCCCACGTTCTCGATCGGGAGGATCGCGAAGGAGTTAGCACCGAAGTTTGCCAGGCCCTTCTTCACGGCGACGATGGCCGGGCCGTTGGCGTACGGCATGATGCCGTACTGAGCCAGGGCTTCCTTCTCAAGCTCGTTTGCGCGCTTGATCTGCTCGTCAGCATCCGGGAGCTGCTGCAGTTCCTCAATCTTCTTGTCCATCTCCGGGGTGCCGGTGCCGGACTTGTTCAGCTCAGAGTCAGACTTGTAGATCTGGCCGAAGTACGCCACACCGAACGGGTCGGAGGAGCGGAAGCCGGACATGAACAGGTCGAAGTCGCGCTCGGAGACGACCTTGGAGAAGTCGGAGCTCGGACGCTCCTCAACCTGGACGTCGATGCCAATGTTGCGCAGCATTGCCTGCAGGGCAGTGGTGGTCGCCTGGATCATCGGGGAGTCACCCAGGGTGACGTAGCGCACGGACAGCGGGTTGGACTCGTCGTAGCCTGCTTCCTTGAGCAGCTCCTTGGCCTTCTCCGGGTCGTACTGGATGACCTCGCCGAAGTTGTCCTCGTAGCCCGGCTGGGTCTGGTACAGGTTGAACGAACCTGGCAGATCCTCGGTGTAGCCGAGGCCCTGGAAGCGGATCGCGGCGAGCTGCTCGCGGTCAACACCGCGCATGATGGCCTCGCGGACCTTGATGTCGTCGAGGCCCGGGGCGGTGGAGTTGATCGTCATCAGGTAGTTCGCCGGGTTCAGGGCGGTGCGGATCTCGATGGAGTCGCCCATCTCCTTCGCCGTTGCCAGACGGTCACGGGAAGAAACGCCGGTTGCGTCGATCTCGCCTGCGCGGAAGGCGTTCAGGGATGCCTGGTCTTCCATCTGGCGGTAGGTGATCTTGTCCAGCTTCGGCTTCTCGCCCCACCAGTTCTCGTTCGGGACGAAGGAGGCGGTGCCGCCTTCGAAGTCAACGTTCTCAACCTTGAACGGGCCAGCGCCCCACTCCGGGTTGACCTTCTTCAGGTAAGCGTTCATGAACGTGTCCGCGTCCTTGACCTGCGGCGGCACGAGGGTGCCGAAGAGGCCCTCCCACCACGGGTATGCCTGCTTGAAGGTGACCACGGCCTGCTTGTCGTCCTCGCCGCGCTCGACGGACTCGATGAGCTCGTAGCCGTCGGTGGAGTTGACCTGGACATCCGGGTTGGAGCCGTTGTTGAACTTGAAGGTGTTCTCGAAGGCGGTCCAGTCAAGCGGGGTGCCGTCGTTGTACACGGCGTCCGGGTTGATGGTGTAGGTGACCACGGTCTTGCCGTCGACGGTCTCATCCTTCACGTCGGTCAGATAAGCCGGGTTCGGGTGATAGGTGCCGTCGCCGTCGAAAAGCGTGAGCTGCGGGTTGTACTTGCTCCAGATGGTGTCCGTGTAGGACGTCATGTTCGCGTGGAACACGTTCTGCTGCTCAGCAATTTCGGTAATCGCGAGAGTGAGCTCGCCGCCATCCTGGATCTGGTCGCGCTCGAGCGGGTTGTAATCACCGGCAGCGTTGACTTCGAGCTGCTCGCCCGAGTTGTCAGCTTCCTTGGAGTTCGCGGAGTCCTGTCCGGCCTGGTTTGCGGTGGTCTCTTCGGTTCCGCCATCCGAGGAGCAGGAGGCGAGGACGAGGGACAGGGAGGAGAGTCCGGCGAGAGCGGCGACACGGAGGCGTTTGCTCATGGTCTGGGTCCTTTCAGTGATCGTCCGTACGCAGAGAACTTTGCGACGGTTGCCCGTGTTTGGGCGGTACGACGAAATGGGTATTTCGACGACCCCTGCACCACGATTGGGCCCACCAAAACTTGAAGCTCAGGTGAACACGACGTAATCAGGTTGCACAAAAACTTACATGAAGTGTTAGGCAGTTCACAGCAAAACTGAAAAGTAATTTACGGCCCAGACCTGACTGGTTCACAGGAAAGGGGCAGGGAGCATTATTTCTGCACGCTGATAGGCATATGTAACTGTCTCAAGCGTTCCCCAGTTTCTGCATAAAGCGTGAATGTTATTCAGATGCAAAATGCCCCATCCGCGGTGAAGCGAATGGGGCAGAAGGTGATGTTGGCGCGCCCTACATGGCGGGGGTCAGCTCAACCGTGTCCGCCCACGTCAGTTCAATACCCAGGGCGCGCAGCCACTCCATGGCATCGTCGCCGTGCCGAGTAATGCCCTCAACGGCGTTGAGGGTGACGTCCATGGCCTTCTCTGCCTCCTCGGCAGTGATCAAGCCTGCAGACGTCGCGGCTGCGAGTTCGTCGATATCAAGCACGTCGATCGGGTTGCCTGTCAGCGACACAATGTCGACGTACAGGTCGCGTGTGCGCCAGATATCGCCATCAACGTCAATGTCGGCGATGTCGAAGTAGAAGTCCTGATCGCGCTCTGCGCCCTCGCGGTAGTGGAAGATGTTTACCCGCAGGCCGAGTTCCGGCAGCAGCCAGCTTTCTAGGTAGCCGAACTCGGGGTGATTCGCCCCGCGTGCCATGTAGAGGCCAAAGTCGGTGACCTGGTACGTGTCTACCTCGCGCAGGAATCCCTTTGGGTCCGTGTTGATGTTCGCGGACGTGTCAAAGGTCTCTTGCTTTACCGGGTGTAGGTCGACGGTCATCGGTTACCTCACGTTGATCGAAGCGGCGGTCGGGGCAAATGCGCAGGTCTTGTCGGTGGTGCGTACTGCACCGTCGACGACTGCGAGGACGCGGCCCTTGCCTGTGTTTGCGGTGGCGGACAGGGTGGACGGTCCTGTTGGGTTTATCCCGTTGTTATCTAAAGGTGTTACGCCGGTGCGAAAAGTGTTGAGGTTAACCCAGTACACCTTCATGAGCCCCTGGTCCTTGGCGGCGGCCGGGGTGCCCAGTGCGGTGAACACAAACGTGGTCTGTCCCGCGCCTGCGCCTGGCGCTGGTGTTTTGGTCGGTCCCGGTACCGCAATTGCGGACGCGGTCGAGTGCAGCCCCTTGCCCATGCAGTGCCCGGAGACCGTCGGCCAGGCGAACTGTGTGAAGGCGGGGGCGTCCTCTGGCAGTGGAGGGCCGCCGAGCTCGCCGGTGCCAGCGAAGAAGTTCACTGCGGTGCGAAGTGCGTTGCCTACCTGTTCCGGCACCTGTGGTTGGTCCGCGAACGCGTGGACTCGGGCGACGGTCTCGGGGGTGGGGCGGCCAAGGCTATCGAGCGGGTTCGATGATTTGGCATGAGCCATTTGCGTATCGACGACGCCGGCAATCAGCATGCCGGCAGCGCAAACCGCCGCGACGGCGGAGCGTGCAAAAGATCGGGGAGTGCGCACGGCTGTCCTTTATTACATAGGGGCCACGGACATTAACTCAAGCAACATTAGTCACATAAGTAACAGCGTCAAGTGGAAACCGTTGATTTTGTAGGGGGAATTGTCCAGAAACTTTCGGTGTTCTCCCAGTTTTATCTGTTTACCCTTGTGAGCACGGGCACATTTAAGACCCGTGAGAACGTGAGATCCGTTGTCCCCAACACTGAAAGGACTGATCACAATGGATGCCCAGACGTTCACCACCAACCTGTCCCTTGAGGAGATTGAGCAGCGGCTGTCCGGACTGGACAAGTTCAATGTCAAGGACAAAACCGCCAGCGAACTGGCTGTCAACGTCGGCAGTGCACTGAAGTTCCGTCTTATCGGTGTGTATTTGAATAAGGACTACCAGGCGCCGCTGGCTATCGATGCCGCAGATAACGGCGATGGCACCACCACCGTCGAGCTCTCCGCGCGAGGGACGGAAGGGGCTGTCATTACTACTGGAACGGCCGAACAGTTCTTCAATGACGCGTTTGCAGAGCTCCGCGCCACGTTGGAGGGGTAGCGGAGAGGTGCGCTCAACTTAGCTGGGGAGTATCGTGTAACCGTTATTTCCGACAATGTAAAAGGATCTGTTGAGTGTCGCACCCTGAATTTCGCAACGTAGCTATCGTCGCCCACGTTGACCACGGCAAAACCACCCTGGTCAACGCCATGCTGGAGCAGTCCGGCGTCTTCGGCGACCACGGCGAGCATGGCGACCGCGTGATGGACTCCGGCGAGCTCGAGTCCGAGCGCGGCATCACCATTTTGGCCAAGAACACCGCCATCCGTCGCGCCGGCAAGGGTAAAGACGGTGCGGACTTGGTCATCAACGTCATCGATACCCCGGGCCACGCCGACTTCGGCGGCGAGGTCGAGCGCGGCCTGTCCATGGTTGATGGTGTCGTGCTGCTGATCGATGCTTCCGAAGGCCCGCTTCCGCAAACCCGATTCGTCCTGGGCAAGGCCCTCGAAGCGAAGAAGCCGGTCATCATCTGTGTGAACAAGACTGACCGTCCGGACGCACGTATCGACGAAGTCGTGGAGGAAGCACAGGACCTCCTCCTCGAACTCGGCGCTGGCCTGGAGGACCCGGAGGCTGCAGAGGCTGCTGAGAACCTCCTCGAGCTGCCGGTGCTGTACACCTCAGGCCGTGCAGGCCGCGCGTCCCTGGAGAACCCGGGCAACGGCAACCTGCCGGACAACGAGGACCTGCAGCCGCTGTTCGACGTTATCTACGACGTCCTGCCGGAGCCGTCCGCTGAGATCGATGCACCGTTCCAGGCGCAGGTGACCAACCTGGACTCCTCCTCCTTCCTGGGCCGCATCGGCCTGATCCGTGTGTTCAAGGGCTCGGTAAAGAAGGGCCAGCAGGTCGCATGGGTCCACTACGACGAGGACGGCAACCAGCAGGTTAAGAACGTCAAGATCGCTGAGCTGCTCGTCACCGAGGGCCTCGACCGTGTTCCGGCTGAAGGCGACGTTGTCGCAGGTGACATTGCCGCTGTCTCCGGTGTGGAGAACATCATGATCGGTGACACGCTGTGCGATCCGGAGCACGTCGAGCCGCTGCCGCGCATCGCCATCGACGATCCGGCAATTTCCATGACCATCGGCGTGAACACCTCGCCGATGGCTGGCCGTAACGGTGGCGACAAGCTCACCGCCCGCATGGTCAAGGCTCGTCTGGATCAGGAGCTCATCGGTAACGTCTCCATCAAGGTGCTGCCGACCGAGCGTCCGGACGCGTGGGAGGTCCAGGGCCGTGGCGAGATGGCGCTGACCGTGCTGATTGAGACGATGCGTCGAGAAGGCTTCGAGCTCACCGTTGGCAAGCCGCAGGTAGTGACCAAGGAGATCGACGGCAAGACCTACGAGCCGTACGACCATATGATCATCGACGTCCCGTCGGAGCACCAGGGTGCCGTCACCCAGCTCATGGCAAACCGCAAGGGTCAGATGACCGCAATGTCCAACGCGGGTTCCGGCGATTGGGTCCGCATGGAGTTCGACGTCCCGTCGCGTGGCCTGATCGGTTTCCGTACGACCTTCCTCACTGAGACCCGTGGTGCCGGTATTGCCAACTCCTACTCGATCGAGCACCGTCCGTGGGCCGGCGAGATCAAGGGCCGCCCGACCGGTTCGCTCGTCGCCGACCGTTCCGGCCAGGTCACCGCGTACGCCCTGCAGCAGCTTGCAGACCGCGGCGATTTCTTCGTCGAGCCGGGTGCCGAGACCTACGAAGGCATGGTCGTTGGTGCGAACTCGCGCGACGAGGACATGGACGTCAACATCACCAAGGAAAAGAAGCTGACCAATATGCGCTCCGCCACCGCGGATGCGACTGTCACGCTGCAGAAGGCCCGTACCCTCTCCCTGGATGAGGCCATCGAGTTCTGTGACGAGGACGAGTGCGTCGAGGTCGCCCCTGAGGCGATGCGTGTGCGCAAGCTCATCCTGAACGCTACCGAGCGTGGCCGTGCCCGCTCCCGTGCGAAGCAGAAGAACAGCTAGCCTGTTCTTCATGCAGCCTCCTCGATCGCGCCGCCCAGCCACCCGTGCTGCGGCGGCGCTTTCCGCGCTTTGCCTCGTCGCGTCGTGCTCGGCGAACCCGGGCCCACCGCCGCTCGTTGAGCCGGAGTCCGCCCAAAGCGAGACATCTGGCGTATCGACGACACCTTCCGACGACAACCCGCGCCGCAGCGACCGCACCCAGGTACAAGTGGGCGTCGACCCTGTACGAGGAGGCTTTAACCCGCACCTGATTGCGGACGATTCCTCGACGGTGCGTGCCATCGCAGACCTCACCCTGCCTAGCGCATATGTGGGCACGAGCCCGAACAGGGACCTGCTGGTGGGGGTTTCAACACTGCCGACCTCGCCCGCGGCCCAAACCGTGCGCTACGTCATCGCACCGGAGGCGCAGTGGTCTGACGGTACCCCGATTACCGGATCCGACTTTGCCTACCTGTGGCGCGGGATGGTGACCACCGCCGGAACCGTCA
The DNA here is from genome assembly GCF_001835905.1 of Corynebacterium sp. HMSC034E11. NCBI lineage: Bacteria > Bacillati > Actinomycetota > Actinomycetes > Mycobacteriales > Corynebacteriaceae > Corynebacterium > Corynebacterium sp. HMSC034E11. Next base: position 4,455 of record NZ_KV826370.1, on the reverse strand, counting down.
ACCCTGCGGCCTACCGGGCAATTCAGGCGATCCGCATTTCTGGTCAAGGCGGCAAGGTCGTCGATGTGGACTTTGAGCGCCCCGTGGCCAACCGCGAGGAGCTCTTTGCCTACCTGCTGCCGTCGCACCTGTTCGCCGCTGACGCCAGCGATTTCCCGTTCGCACTGCGCAACATGGTCCCTGCGTCTGCCGGGCGTTTCCTCATGGCAGATGTCGGCCGGGCCCGCGGCACGGTAGTGCTGAATAGAAACGACAGGTTTTGGGGTACTGAGCCAGCAAGCGTGGACATTTTGACGCTGACCGCCGCGCGCGATACAACACAAACCGCCGACCAGTTGCGCTCCGGCCAGCTCGCGTTCGCCGACGTCACGCCGCAGGAAACCACGGAAGAGGTCTTTCGCCGGGTGCCGGGGGTGGAGGTGCGCGAGGCGTCGTCGTCACGCGTGCTTGGCGTCGTCATCTCCGCGACAAGCGGGCTCGACCAAGCAATGCGCGAGCAAGTGCGATCGCTTATCGACGTCCCCCTGCTCGCCCACATCGCCGCCGGCCGCAGCACCAACCTGGCCGTAGCAGAGCATGCGTTCACGCCGGGGGAGAAGGACACCGCAGCGCTACGAGCGCGCACCGTGCCCATCCGCGTCGGGGCGGATGCGATGGACCCGGCGGCGGCCGCTGCGGCGCGCACCCTTGTCGACATCCTCAACGGCGCCGGCATTCCCGCAAAACTCACCTCTACCGACGCGACGACGCTCGCCGGGCGCAGCCTGCCATCGTCGGAAGTTGACCTGGCAGTGGTGTGGCAGCGCAACTCCACGTCCATGACCACGCTTGCCAGCCGCATGGCGTGTCCGTCCAAAACTTCGCGTGCTGGCAACCTCTCCGGCCTGTGCTCCGTGGGCAACGAAGCGCTCGCCGGGCGAATCCTGGACGGGACCATGAGTGCGACCGAGGCCCGAGCAGCCGTGGCCGAAGCCGAAGAGCGCGACGCCGTGTGGGTGCCCATCCTCAACGAAACACGCATCGCAGCATCCTCCGGTGGCGTCGCCATCCCAGGCGTCTCCACCTGGCCCGGGGGTATCAGCGACGCCGCCCGCTGGCAACTGGCCGATACAGTAGGCCCGACACCGAAGGAGAAACCATGACAACGCGCGACCTCACCGGCTACCGAGTAGTGGCCGTCCACGCCCACCCTGACGACGAAGCCATCACCACCGCAGGCGTCATCGCCGATCTGACCCGACGTGGCGCCGACGTCCTCGTCGTCACCTGCACACTCGGCGAAGAAGGCGAAGTTATCGGCGAGCCGTACCAGCACCTCGTCGTCGACGAAGCCGACCAGCTAGGCGGATTCCGCATCGGCGAACTACGCGAGTCGTTGGCCGCCATCGGCGCGCGCGGCACCTTCCTCGGCGGAGCCGGCCGTTTCCGCGACTCTGGTATGGCCGGCTCGCCCGCAAGCCGCAACCCGCGCGCCTTTGTCAACTCCGGCGACGCCGCAGTAGCCGAACTTGCCGCAATCTTCGAAGCGGAGCGCCCCCACCTTGTCATCACCTACGGCCCCGACGGCGGCTACGGCCACCCGGACCACATCCGCGCCCACGAAATCACCCACGCCGCCGCCGAACGCGTCGCTATCCCGCGCATCCTGTGGGCCGTGCGCCTCGCCGAAGAAACCGCAGCGCTTACGCCCGAGACCGCCCCCGACGGCTGGCGCCTTGCCCAACCCGGCGAACTCGACGGAGTCGCCACCTCCGACATCGCCGTCTCCCTTGACGACCACGCCTACAGCGCCAAAATCGCCGCCATGCGTGCCCACGCCACCCAACTCTGGATCGCCGACGGCCGCACCACCGACGTCAACCCCCACGCCGCCATCGCCCAAGGTCCCGTCGTCTACTACGCCCTGTCCAACCTCATCACCCAGCCCATCCAACGCGTCGAACACTTCCAACTCGGCGCAGGCACGCCACTTCACGACGACGCCACCCACGTCCTATCCGGAATCCCCAAATGAGCCAACCCGTCATCCGCGACAATTTTTCACGCGGGGAAGCCATCGCCGGCATCACCTGGCTGAGCGTCGGCGCCCTCGGCTCGCTCATCCTGGAAGTGGCGTACCTGAACTGGTTCTGGGTGATCATCGCCGCCGTGTTCAATGCGGTGTTGACGAAGACGGCGAGGCTGTGGTCGTCGAGAAGCATGATTGTTCCACTCGCCGTCTGGGCAGCAGCACTGTTCGCCTCCATGGTCATCCTCCCTCCAACCGGGTGGACCCTCGCACTCCTTCTCAGCGGAATCGCCGGAGGCGTTTGGCCACTACTCAAGGCGAAGTGACATACTGTTTCCCATGACTTACGTGATTGCTCAACCGTGCGTCGACGTCATGGACCGCGGCTGCGTCGAAGAATGCCCCGTTGACTGCATCTACGAGGGCAAGCGCATGCTCTACATCCACCCCGACGAATGCGTCGACTGTGGCGCCTGCGAACCTGCCTGCCCCGTCGAAGCCATCTTCTACGAAGACGACACCCCCGACGAGTGGAGCGAATACTACGACGCCAACGTCGGCTTCTTCGACGAACTCGGCTCGCCAGGCGGCGCCGCCAAGACCGGCCCACAGGACTTCGACCACCCCTTCGTCGCAGCACTGCCGCCGCAGAACCAGGACTAAACCGTGGCACGCACCCCACTCGGATCACAGCTGCCCGATTTCCCATGGGACACCATCGCCGACGTGCGCAAGCACGCCGCATCCCATGAGGACGGCCTGATCGACCTTTCCGTCGGCGGCCCCGTCGACCCAGTCGCCCCGTCCATCCAACTCGCGCTGTCCGAAGCTGCCGCAACGCCCGGCTACCCGCAAACCGCGGGTACGCCGGAATTGCGCGAAACGATCGTGGCCTCCCACGCCCGCCGCTTCGGCATCGCAGGGTTGACCGAACGCTCCGTGCTGCCCGTGATCGGGCTCAAAGAAGCCGTCGCGTGGTTGCCCACATTGTTGGGACTGCGTGGCGCGAAAGTTGTGATCCCCGAGGTCGCGTACCCCACCTACGAAGTCGGCGCCCTGATGGCAGGCTGCGAAGTTATTCGTTGCGACGACCCCGCCGCCGCACCCCGCGACGCCGCCTTCGTCTTCATCAACTCGCCGTCGAACCCAACTGGCGCAGTCCTTGACGTCGAGCAGATGCGCGCCTGGGTGGAATTCTCCCGCGAAACCGGCGCAATCATCGCCTCCGACGAGTGCTACCTCTACCTCGGCTGGTCCGCCGAACCGGTATCCATCCTGCACCCGTCCGTCACCGACGGCGACAACACTGGCCTGCTCGCCCTGCATTCGCTGTCCAAGACGTCCAACCTGGCGTCGTATCGTGCCGGCACGATCTCCGGCGACGAAGCCCTAGTGCAAGAACTTCTGCTTATCCGCAAGCACTCCGGCCTCATCGTGCCCGGCCCAATCCAAGCCGCCATGGTGGCCGCCCTCGGCGACGACCTGCACGAACAAATGCAGCGCTCCACCTACGCCGCGCGACGGCTTGTACTCATGAAGGCCCTCCAAAACGCAGGTCTTACTATCGACGACTCCGATGCCGGCCTCTACCTCTGGGTCCACCACGACGGCATGGATTCCCGCGAACTCCTCAACTGGTTCGCCGACCACGGCATCCTCGGCGCCCCCGGCGACTTCTACGGCCCCGCCGGCGCCCAACACGTGCGCATCTCGCTCACCGCACCCGACGAGCGCATCGAAGCGGCAGTCGCCCGCCTAGGAAACACCGTTGACTAACCCCACTCATCCGTCGCCGGCCGCCGGCGACCAACACGCCGCCGCGCCCGAAAGCGGCAGCACTGCCGTACGCCTCGTTGCCGGGCTGCGCCAATTTTTGCGCTTCGGCATCGTCGGTGGCTCCGGCGTGCTCGTCAACTTCGTGGTGTTCTACCTGGCCAACAAAGCCCTAGAGAACGGCTTTGATCTGCACGCCAACGACGTGTTCATGCAACTCGGCTCCACCCGTTGGAACATCCGCTGGTACCACCTCATGTCCACCCTGGCGTTCCTCCTGGCCAACACGTGGAACTACCAGCTCAACCGCTCGTGGACATTCCGTGGGGTGCACGCGCGCTCCTGGCTGCGCGGGTTCTTCCCCTTCTTGGCCACCGGCGCGCTCGCGTTCGCGGTGTCGCTGACATGCATGACGTTGCTCATGAACCCGACGACCCCCATCGGACTCTCCGATTCACTTTTCGACGACTCCACCGGCCTGCGCACCAAATCCTACTGGGCCCAAGCCATCTCCACACTGATCGCGATGCCGGTGAACTTTGTGATCAATAAGGTCTGGACCTTCGGAAAACCGAAAACGCCAAAAACCGTCTAACCAGTGGTTTGTGGAATTTGGTGTGGGAGTTATCCACATTTTCGCGGTGGGTCTTGTGCGGTGGTTTCTCGCTTCGTAG
>NZ_KV826369.1:0-12387 GCF_001835905.1 Corynebacterium sp. HMSC034E11 | reverse complement strand
GCCGAACTGGACCACCTACATCAGATCAGACACAGGCGCGCAGACAGTGCCACCCATTCTGAACGAATGAGTACGCCAAAAGCACATTGCGAAAACCCTGGACAGTGCCCGCAATACCCTTGCTGGCACTTCCCAGCACCAGCTGGTGCTCCTTTCCCAGCGGAGGCGCGTCACCTGCTCCTTCAGCTCTTTTAGCACCGCCGGGAGCATCGACATCTTTAGGTCGATGTCGTTTCCCCTTCTTCTTACGCTCGAAGTGCTCCCAGAACTCGCGCTCGCCTCCCCAGATCCGTTATTGCGATCGATCACCCGACTTTGTTCGAAACGCGTGGGCATGAGGGCCGCTTAGGAAGCACCGCTTGGAAGCCCCTCGAACACTGCGAAAGTTTCACGCTGCTATTTCCTGGCCGATGCTCTCTTCGGTCTCATTCCTGCGGATCAAGCTTTTCCACGACCTTCCAGAATAGGTTCGGATCCTTGGCCCCCTGTCTACCCGCAGTACTATCCCACCTACGAACGTTGCCGGGCGTAAAGGTTGGAGACTGTTTGTTAGATGCAATGATCAACCGCTCACCGTGGTCGAACAACTTAGAAGGGAGGCTTCTCCATGCGGTGACCGACCTCGTCAGGAAAATGTCAGCTCCGTTGGCAATTGCCTGATCAAGAAGGTGTAATGAATACTCCTGGCTAGGCAATTTTGATTTTTTGATCTTTCCGGTATCCGCCTTGACGGAATGGTAGGGAAAATATTCAAGCACAGCAAATTTTTTTCTTAGAATTCCGTAGGCACGGTCAAGACTCGAAGGAAAATTCTCACCTTCGGCAGCCAGAACAACTTTATGAAAGTTTTCGATCGAGGGCTTTTTGAGTTTCCTCAGCTCTCCCCGAGCCCGTGGTGAGCTCAGTGCAAGCAGTAGCAGTTGAAAGCGGGAACGCCGCGCAAATCGGTACTCCCACCCAGATTTCGTTTCGATTTCGGCACCGAAGTACCAAGTGTGAGGCGCACTATAGAGTTCTTTGCCACCCTCACCGAAATTCGGAGTGGGTTCAGCCCAATACATTTCCCTTCTCTCACCGGAAAGATTGGCGAGAATATCTTCGTGCTTTGGTTTGAAAGCCCTGTAGTCGCTAGAGATTCCCTTTTCATAATCGTCCGAAAGTGCACCGCCAGGATTCAGCTGCAGCGCTACAAAAGAGGCGGTGGCAGGATCTCCAATGAATGGCTCAGGTAAAACTTTTAGCTGAAGCTTCCACTTATCGTCTGTAATGTCATCAAACGAACCAAGGCAACCCTCATCACAATCCGCCACGTACTCGCCATCATCAGGTAGACCTTCCCACGGGTTTCTCATGAACCCACGCTAGCATTGCCGCGCTCCAGAGGCTCGGGAGATTAACCGTGGAAGCGCCGCCCTCCACTGCGACGCACCTCCACAAACTGGAAGAACTTACCGATCTCGGCCTAGCGGTTGGGGCGACGAGGCGGTAGGCCCTTGTAGAAGGCCCCCTCCGCTCCACCACTTCGAAGTGGCGTACCGAGTTAGCCGAGAAGACCTCGACGCCTACCCTACTGCTACCCGCCGCCGTTCCACAGCTTCATCAAAGTGGTCGTAAATGCGACACGCCGCCTTGTTGAAGAGCCGCGCGTGCAATTCATTTTGATGCTGGACGGTGCGGATTGTCGGACTCCCTGCCGTTTCAGCGCGGAAAATAGGCTACTCGTTATCCATCGTGAAGATCACGATGGAACCAACAAGTTTGAAGCCTCGGAACCAGATACTCAACGCGCCACGCGGACCGACCACCGTCGGACTGTTACTCGATGCGCACACAAGTGTTGCCGGATAGTCTCCACAGTGTCACAAGATACGCGGTCGCAACAGGGCTACCACGATTTGGAAATCACCTGCGGCACAGTTCAATCACGCTGCAATGGGATCAAAGAAGCCCATTCCTCAGCTGCAAAGTCTGAAACCGAGTATTCGCCTGACTCGTAGATCAAATCAACTAAAGCGCCTTTTCCGTCCAGTACACATGCGAATGCTCTATCCGTTTCGCATTGCGTCTTCTTCGCCTTTAAGTAACGGGCAAACTCTGCTTTTTCTTCTGTGAATTCCACGCTGCCTCTCGTCTTGAATACCAATAGGCAACCCGGTTGAGTAGGCGAACGATCTTCAAAGAAAAAAGTAAGCTTGTGCGACATTGAATCGGCTCGAGTCTTTCTGACTATCTGGTTGATCCCGCAGAGAATTTCTTCCTGTGAGTTCTCGCCGATCGACATCAGCGCGGCTCCGAATTCAAACCAATGAGGCAACTGTTTCGAACGACTTTGCCGGACGTACCGAAGAAGAGGGGTCTCTTTCATTTCTGGCTTCGATTCAGAATCCCCATAGAACCAGGCGTCGACATCGGATGTCATGGACATCACTAGCGCAGGGATCTTCGCATCAGCTTCATCTTCCGCCCACAACCCTGTCTTCCTAAAAACTTGGAAAAGGTCAATTTCGTCTGTAGTCCGATACTTCTTCGCGATCATCGGATCTCGACGACGTCTCAAGTAGGCAAGAAGTTCAGATGGTTCTTCAATGAGAGCTAGAAGTAGCTGCAAATCGCCGAGCGATACCACCCAGGGCAGCTGGTCTTCTTTTTCTAGGATTTTCGCGTCGATCAGATCCAACGGCTGCGCTGATAGATCCAGTAGGTCATCTAAGGTCACAATGACTGTATGAATCTCCCGTACTCCGGATAGATCAATCGGCTGTCCACGTTCCAGTGGAATGCACCTATTTTTCTCAATAACATGGCGCATCTTCTCAACCTGCTTTGACGCCTGCGAAATATTTTGATGCAACCGATTCCGAAACTTAGATACTGTGACAGTTTCACCGAGTTTAAAAATAGTACCCGCTTTTGCTTCGAAAATAACGGCGACGTCTCCAAACAACAAAACAACGTCGGCTTCTCCCCTTTCGTTATCCAAGGATCGAAACTTAACGTTTTTCAGTAATTTCGCGTGCGGCAGAAACCGCTCTAGAACCGTCGAGAGTCTCGTCTCAAGAAAACGACTGCGATGATTGCTGTACACATTTTGAGACGCTTTGGCTGTCAACAGAGTCGTTTCGAGATTTCGCTTGATCGAAGGAGCGAGTAAAGCCTCATCAGGAATCAAAAAACGATTCTCCCGTTCTCGCACTAAAGGAAACTCAAATAGGGGACTTGACCCCTCAACAAGCATCGTGCCGACGTGCTTTTCAGGAAGCTCGGAAAGATTGATTGAAAAATCCTCCAGAATTTTTTGCACGACCGGTTCGGACTGGCCGGTGCTTTGAGCGACCTCTCTGGCGGAAAGCGTCACATCTTTGAAAGGCGGGGCAAACATGCGCGCCAACGCCCGCATTACTCGTTCAGCATCTTTGTCCGACAATTGAAACCGCTGGTTAAACAGATCAAGGAGCTGATCGGCAGCATTATTAAACCGGTCATCCGCCGAGTGCGCTAGCCAACCAAAGACCCTCTCAACGTCCCCAAAGGAATATGATCGATTGACCATGAGTAGCTCATCAATACTCGCCGCACTGAACAAGTCGTGGTTTATTTCCATCAGGACTGAACTGTAGGTGGACTCCCGAATCCACTGCCTGACCGCTGAATGACGCGCTGCTATCTGAGCTTGTGAGGACATCTGCCCAGTCTTGTTCAGTTGGAGGGCGGTGACTACCAATCGAATCTGCCGCATGATTTCAAAAAACTTTTCCGCTGCTTCATCCACCACTCCGTTACCGATAGCTGGTTCCGGAAAGCTATCTGCGTCTCTCACTTGAGCACCGCAGTAAAGCACAAGCGTTGCGGCTTCCACCAAGGAGATCGAATAATCTCGTCCTTCATTCAGTCGCTGGTACGAAAGCTGGTTACGGGCATTCACAAACGACAGCATGCGCATGACCCCAATCACGCGCGCTGGGTCATAGTTTCCTGCTAGCTCTCGGAATTGTTCGATTAAGCTATTTAACTTTGATTCTAGGAAACTGCGTTGATCTGTCGATTCATCGTAGTCCTCGGTGATTCGACCGAGCATTTCGAGTTGGTGCTCGATTGTCCACAACTCAGGATTCTCAATCAAAGCTGCCGCTCGGCGCTCCTCGTCCTTACGCGAGCGAACCAGGGCCTTGGTTCGCTGCTTCGACTTCCGATAAGCCATTAATCACGCCCTGTCTTTTAGCGCTGCCGCCGTGTACCCAATCGAAATTCTTCGGCTAAATCATGCATTGAGCTGCTAGCTTCCTTGATCTTCTCATACATGGCAAGCAACTTTTGGTTGGGCAGCTTAAGCATTCAGTTTGCTACTTAACCCACGAGCGACCTACTGGCCAATCTCAAACCGCCAGTTGCGAACTACCACACCCGCGGCGTACCGATAACTACACCACCGTGGGCGTTCATTTGAGATCCATCGGCTTCCATGCCGACGATCTCAACTCTGATGTTCTTCCCACGTTCGGTGAACTTGTGCTCAACGTACTGTGGCTTCCCCGCAGTAATCTCGACGTTCTTGACAGTCTTGCCATCAACACGGAAAATCAGCACTGCCTTTGCAGGCACCGGACGCGAGCGGCCATTGCCTTGGTCTTGAATTCCGACCACGGCACCAAATGCGTCGATGTCGTCGCCAGCAAATTCGAAATACCTTGTTCCCCATCCGCTGAAGATGCCGGTAGTTACAAGAGAGTCCATGTAGGTTTTCCCACCGAGTGAAAATGGGCCAAAACCTTGCATGTCATCTGCTCCGACTCGCAGGTCAGAGAGCAGCTTTCCCTTTTCGTATTCAGGCGATGTCTTAACCGTGACGGGGATGATGCCGAAGTCTTCGCCCAAGCACGAGCTCAGCTCCGTCGCCGAAACCTCCGAGCTACCGCAATCCTTCGAGCGTGCAACTAGAGCGGCGATTGCCACCGCTGCACCAATCGTCACCTGCACTGCGAGAGCGCCCGCCTCAATCATCGAGTAGCGCTTGCCGAAAACGACGACATGCTGTCCGTCAACATAGAACGGGTTAGACATGTCCAGGCGCGGTGTTGCATATGGAGCGGCAACGTCTACCACTTTCGCCCCGCCAATCTGTGCCTGGGCAGGTGCGACACTTGTTCCACCAAACACAAGAGAGCAGGAAAGCGCAATTGCGATTCCTGCCCTGGTTTTATGTGAGGCCATTAGCTGGTTCCTTCCACAGAGATATCTACGATCATTCGCAGATTACCCTAAGGAAGTTACTAATATCCAGTATTTCTTCTGGAAATATTAGATTTCAGCGAGCTTAAAGACGCCTCTACGCCCCAATCTCCGCCGGCGTACACACCGGCACCTCGCGCATGAACGCCTCCGGCGCACCCTGCTGGCGCAGTTTGATGCCGTTGTAGCACGCCTGCGTCATGCCCGTCCGCTTCGTGCCATCCGCCGGAATCTTGGCCCACTTGCCGTCAGTGTTCTTGAAGAACAGAATCCAGTCCGTACCCTTCGCCCCCGCAACGGCCCACTTGCCGTCGCAGAAGTTCACGGTCGTACCGAACCCTGCCGGCCACTCCGGCACAACCGCGTCAAACGCGCTTGGCGAGCACGAGTTCCCCGCCGGTTTCGCCTTCTGCTTCGGCGCAAGCGCAGGCACCGACAGTGCCGACGCGATTGCCGCTAGCCCACCAAGCACCTGAGCATTCAGCGGCTCCGGCAATTCCAGCCACCCCTGCTGCACCGCAACTGCCCCACCAATACCGACGGCCGCCAGGACCCCCAGCGAGATGCCCACAATGGCGCCATTGCTTAACGACGACCCCTCATCCCCCGCCGTACCTTCCTCCCGAGTAACAGCGCTATCGCCTTGCGAGGCGCTACTTTCCGCTAACGCATACGGAGCAACAACAGCAGAGGTGGATACGGCGGCAGCGACGCCGAGAGCAAGCATCGGTTTCTTCATGTCGCCCACCCTACTCACCATCACCGCCTATGTCGCGGGAAACAGCGCAATTCCCCACACCCCAAGCGCAACCGCCATAGCGATGAGCAACCACCACACCACCCCACGCGGCCGGCTAAACCAGCGATCCGCCACAAGCCACACCACCGACGGGACAATCAGCGCCAGGCCTAAGAACGTCAGCGCCCGCCAATCCTCAAAGCGCGGCGCCGTGAGCATGAACACCACACCCAACCCAATAAGACCGCCAGCAAGTGCGTGTGGACGAACCCCACCAACAGGAATAATCATAACCGCCACATTAACGCACAAATACCCACATTTACCAGGCGATTTTGCACCTTTAACAATCCACGCTATTGTTATCTCTCGTTGCACAGCAATGAGCAACACAACAAAATATTCCTCCATAGCTCAGTTGGCAGAGCATTCGACTGTTAATCGAAGGGTCACTGGTTCGAGCCCAGTTGGAGGAGCAGGTTAATATCCCGGAGCTTTGCTTAAAGCTCCGGGATATTTTATTAAACCGAGCGGAGGGGTTATGGGGGGGTTAAGGGTCAAAAGTGTGTCTGGCTCGGCGTGTCGCGGATGGGCACACCGTTTACTACTGAATCCGCTATCTCATGAGGCCTTTTCTGATTCCTATCGAGTGTTCGTACTCGGTTGGGATAGCGTTGTCGTAGAGGACTGGTCGGCCTGTTTCCTGGTCGGCTTGGTTCTCGGTTTGGGTCAGGGTGGATACTTTGGCAAGTTGGCCCTGTCCCCAGTTGGACTGCCTCGCGATGCCTAACGGATCGTCAGGCAGTTACTTTTTGGTGCGGGGCACCCGAGCATTTTCCGTTGACGTTCCCCGTCCCTGCCGCGATGCGCGTCGGCGATGCGTTTGAGCCCGGCGTTGACACCGCCTTCCAGACTGTTTGTCGTTGACGCCCAGCGTTTTTGGCTCAAGCGCATTCGGTGGAGGCTGCAGGTAGGTAAACAGCCAGTTGTTGCGCGATAGGTGCAGCAGTGAGTTGTAGGCTTTGCGCACCCGTAGATGGGCCCATTCCCACTGCTTATTGAGTGTGCGGCGCTTGTTTGGCACAGGCGTTTTCTCGTTGAGGAATGCTTTGAATACCTGCCCGAAGTCGTGCAGACGCAGCGTCCACTCCCGTGCTTGGTCGAGTGTGGTGATACGGGTTAGTTTCAACGCGAGTGCGTAGATGGCATTGCCGGCGTCGGTTGTTGCGCGGGGGTATCTAGTAACACCGTGGTGACTATCGGGTAACGCAATGGTGAGTATCGAGCAACGCTTTGGGAGAAGATTCTTCTGACCACGTGGCAAAAGGACACGCGGCATCATCGGAGGAGTCCGATCGTGACTGATTACCGCGCCGTGATGGACCTTGTCTTACAAGGCTGGTCCGCCAAATCTGCTCGACACTGCGGGTCAACGATTTTCACCTCCCAGTTCACGCCCGATGAGCGGTACAAGTCCATCCCGGATGCCGTCATCGCCGAGTCGATACTGAATCGGCTTGTCGTTGGCGCTGAGATCATCACGCTGGAAGGACCGAACATGCGCCTAGAAGCCAATACGAAGTAGCGGATCATGTTCTACGCCCGGGTGTTACTCGATACTCACCCGCGCGTTACTGGATACTCACCTCAGCGTTACTAAATCCGTGGACCTAACAGCGTCGGTTCGTGGCCGTGAGGTGGTGTAGCGGCGGATGACGCGCTGTACATGGACGAGGCAGCGTTGGATCATCGCGTTCGGCCAGCAGGCTTTAATCGCAGTCAAAGCACCTTGTCCACCGTCGAGGACGACACAGAGCGGTTCAGCAATTTTGCGAAGTAGCTGCGTATACGCATGGGCGGTTTCGTGTTTGGCCCAGTGCCAGGCGATGACGTGGTCGTGGACGCGCTGCCACGAGCAAGCATCCGGCGGCGGTGTAGGTGCCGTCGATGAAGATCTGATCGTAAACGCGCTGCGGATCACCGTTGTTGGGGATGTCGATAAGCCAAAACGGTTTGAATCGACGGTCAAGTGTCCAACGGCTCACCTTGTGTTGCTCGGCGAGTTCAGACAACGCCGCTATGGAGGTCGCATAAGCAACGAAGGCTTTAAAGTCGCGGGTCAGCGTGCGGTCGCTGCGGGTTCGTGTCGTGGAGCTGCCGCAGTTCGGGTCCTTGCATCGCCACCTGGTTGTGCCTTTGGATGTGGTTCCGTTTTTCTTTATTTACCCAGCACATACCGGGCACCGTGGTCTGTTTTTTACTCACCCGGAAAGCACACCAACCCTCGACTAGCACATGCGGGTGCCATTCCGGAGGATTGAGCGCAATTCGGACGGATATAAGGTTGTGATGCCTATATCCGCCCGATTTACCCAGCCTGATCAGCAATAACGCCGAAACTCAGAAACACTTTCTGCCGGTTAACAGCAAAAAGCGGAAATCGAGGGGTCGTGGGACTCGGGTGACTAAGCAAAGCTTGGGGCTACAGGAACGCCTTCATGCTGGTGCCGTGAGACATTATGAGGACCCCATTTGGAGGAAACTCTATTGGTCAATTTTAATCAAGGATGCGTGTCCATGCTTGCGAATACTGATCTTGAGGATAATCGTTTAGGGTAAGTAACGCATTTTCGCGCATCTCTTTGTATCTTTGTTCATCAGCGTAAAGATTCTTAATCTGCTCATACAGCGAAGACGGGGACCCATCGAACATCAAACCGTTGATCCCGTCCCTCACTAGTTCCAAGGGGCCGTATTTCGTTGGTGAACTAATTACTGGGCAAGAGCAGCTGAATGCTTCGAGGATAGTGAGCCCAAAACCCTCAAACTTGGAATTCATTAACAGAGCATCACAGTTGTCATACCAATTAAGAGGCTCGTTTTGATATCCATGAAAAGTTACAGCATCCTCGATCCCTAAACGTGAGACAAGCTCTCTTAAATGTGCACTCTCGGGCCCTTCTCCGACGAGATCGAGTCGTAGCTTAGGCAGATCTTCTAGAGCTTTGGCAAAACCTTCGATCAGTGAACCAACTTGCTTCTCGGGCGCAAGGCGTCCGAGGTACAAGAGCCGATAGGCGAACATTTTGAAGTCAGGTTTAGGCTGAAACGAATTGGGATTTGAAAGCGCATGCGGGATGGCTGCAGAGTTTTCCTCGTTTAAATCCGGCATTAAGGTGCGTAGGTCCGCCAGTTGTGCATTGGTGATGCAGACAACTTTTTTGAGCATTCCTTTTCCGGGAACATAACGGGAAAGCCAGCCCTTGTACCGTAAGGGGTTCTCGTATCCACTGCCGATGAAGTGGGTGGTGTGCATTACGCCGATGCCCGTGACGTGATCGAGGCTTTCTCCTTGAATCAGCAAAGGCATGGTCATGGGCTCGTCCGATATCACTGAGACTTGCTGTGTGAAAGTGTTCAGCCAACGTCCGAGCATTGCGGAACGTAGGTCATTCCATGTTGGAAATTCGGAAGTATCTTCCGACTCATCTCCAAAGTAGATAAACCTATCCTGCTTTCCCTCGGGTGATATCCAAGCACTGTAGACCGGTGCGCCTGCCTCGCCAAACACTGTTTCGAAGCGGGGATTCCACGAAGTGTCAAAATATTGCACTTTCCGGATATTCTGGGCGCGATCGAAGAATGCTCGGTGCGTAATTACATGGGGGCTCAAGGGAGAGTGATGGTCTTCAAATAGCTTATGTCCCGAGCTATCAAGTTTTTCGAGGCCTAAGAACCTGCCGAGGTTGTCGAAGTGACGGACGACCCTATCGTTGCGGTTCTCTGCTTCGACTCTGTTTGCGGATCTAGTCCAGCCAGAAAGGCTCCTATCGACATCCATCGGAATGTCACTGTTTACTAAAGAGTGAAAACGTGCGTCGGTGTGTAGAAGGCCTTGTTTCTGTAATGCCAGGAAAATCTCTTTGGCATCCGGTTGGTATCTGGTTACGCAGACGATTACCGTATAACCCTTTTCGCAGTACATGTTGACCCGCTTGTAAACCGCTTTCGTGAGACCACCTCGATTAAATCCGAGTGAATCCATAAGTTGCACGACTGTCCGCATAGGGGGCTCCTTTAGGGCGCGAGGGGAATAGTAATAAGGAAGCTTTCTATTAGACTACGACTCTAATGAAGGTTTCACTTATCAGATTTCTGAGTGTGGTTCCGCTTTTCTGACGGTGGCGCGGGTAGCTGTGTCGGCCGCGCACGGATCCAGAGAGATAAACGAATGTACGTAACATTGTAAGTTTTAAAATCGGAAGGTGGGTAATGTTCAGTTTAAAAGTCGAGCGGATAACGCTTGAGTCGAACAAAAAGTAAGGGATTTGAGAGTGTCCGATTGCTTGTGTTTGGGGGGTGTTCCTATATAGGTTGTCAACTCCGTGGGTGAGGTTGTTGGGGGTATGAAGGGCTTCTGCTTCGCCGTGTGAATGTTGTTTTCGGGCATCTCGAGGAGCCGATTGGGCTTGCTGCTCAATCGGCTTGGGTGGGAGCTGTTGGTTCTAAGCTGCTGTGGCCTCTTGGACTGTGGAGATGTCTCGGTAGAGCTCGCCGCTACGCATCATGGCGAAGAGAACGTTTAGGCGTCGGCGTGCGAGTGCGACAACTGCGGCGTTGTGTCTTTTGCCTTCTTTGCGTTTTCGTTCATAGAATTGTCGGGAACGCTCGTGGAATCTGATCGATGCAAAAGACGATTGCCATAGGGCGTTCTTTAATTTTTTGTTGCCAGCCCGGTTGGGCGAATTCGACATGATGGACGTTCCCGACTGATTCGTCCGCGGTGATAGGCCTGCATAGGACGCTAGGTGCGCTGCATTGGGGAAGTCGGACATATCGCCAACGGTCATGAGGATCTGCGCGGCGCTACGCGGACCGATGCCGGGCATGGATAAAAGAATCTCGGTGTGAGGAATGTCCTGGATGAGCTTGAGCACCTGCGTCTCGATTTCTTTACGATGCTCGAGTTTGGCCAATGCATCTTTGGCGGACATTGCTACGCCAAGTTCGGCGTATTCTGCCCCGGCAATGGACACGGTCTGCCCGTGGATGGCAGCAAGCATGGCATCGATGACAGGCTCAGGATTGCGCGCCCTGTGACTGCGCGCAAAGGCTGCCAGACGTGCTCTACCGACGCGTCGAATCTTGGTGGGGCCACCGTATTTGGCAAGTAGGTGGAGGATCCACTTGCGATGAATCACCTGTCCGCGCAGAACATGTTCGAATGCAGGATAGGTTCCCACGAGCGCGGATCGCATCTGGTTAATCAGGCGTGTGTAGGCCCGGGCGAGATCTTCGTCAATACCGTTGAGCACTTTCAGCTGGATAAAGACTTCCTCAACGCGGTCGACGCTGCGCAAGGCATCCGGAAGTTTAAGACCGGCATGGGCGATGACGTAGGCGTCGCGCACATCGGTCTTGGAGTTGCCGACGTGGATGCGAGAGAGCTGCCGCATCGCAAGCCCCGGTAGATAGCGAACGTCGGCCCCCATGTCTTGGGCGACTGCGACGGTTAACCGGCCGATGTTGTTGGGTTGATCGACAATGACAAGAACCGAAGCGTCATCGGCGAGAAATTTGCCGAAGAGCTTGCGTAGTGAGCCTTCATGCTGGTTGATGCGTTCGGACAGGACTTGTCTGCCTTGGGAATCGAGGACGCAGGCGTGGTGGAAGTATTTGCCGACGTCCACGCCAATGACGAAGTCATAGGCCATGGGTGTGTGCCTCCTAGCGATGAATGAGAAGTTGGATTATTTATGCTTCATCGCTGGGGTTGGTCGGACATACTTGCACTGGCATCCACATTACTGTGAGACCTCATACCACCTGGGCTGGGTCAAGTTCCTATTAGCAGTTTGAGTATGTCACTGTCTTCGGCGACATCACCCCCCGGATCATTTTCAGACAGGGACAGGAATAAGCCATACCGAAGCCAGCGACTAGTTCCACTGTTCTTGCGAACGGAGGGAACGGAAGTAAACATAACCCGCCCAATCGGGTGGACGGCCTATGAATCTTCGGTGCCCTGGGGTGGAACTGCTAACAACGTAATGGGGTTGGTTTACAAGCAGTCCGCGAATCGGTCAGGGTAAGCCACGGCTAGTTGGTTGATGGTTTGTTTCCAGCCGGTGGCTTTCGCTCCTTCAATATAGCCGTTGCACTCAACGTCGCGCTTTGTTTTCTTCGCTCGCTGGGCAGCGCGCTTGTCTTCGATGTTGCAGATCATCAGCCAAAGCGTCTTCAGCGCCGCGGTATCGTTCAGAAACTAGTCCTTGTCGCGGGTAGTTTTGCGCAGCTCAGCGTTGAGCGACTCGATTGAATTAGTGGCGTACAACACTTTGCGCGCCGCCGGCGGGAACTGCGGAAACGGCACGAACCTCTCCCAGGCGTGTGTCTGATCTGATGTAGGTGGTCCAGTTCGG
>NZ_KV826368.1:0-9399 GCF_001835905.1 Corynebacterium sp. HMSC034E11 | reverse complement strand
TGCCGTCCTTATCCTTAAAGACCGGCTTGTCAACTGTGACATCCTCACCCGGCTTACCCGTGCCGTCCTCGTAGTTCGGCTCAAGCGTCTTGGACTGATCCGGAACATTCGGGTTTTTATCGTCCTTGTCCGGAATGCCGTCGTTGTCGTCGTCCTCATCGTCGATATCCGGGATGCCGTCATTATCGGTATCGAGGTAGACAACAGCCTCAGCGATATCCTCGAGCGCACCGTCGTTGTAGGTTACCTTCACCGGAATCGTCAACGACTCAGCCGGCACGTTCACCTGGTTGCCGTCCTTATCCAGGGTCGGCTTCTTCGGGGTTACCTTCACATCACCCGTGGCCGAATCAACGTCAACGGTGTAGCCTGCTTCTTCAGCTGCCTTCCTCGCTGCATCGTCGATCGAGAACTTCGCAACGTCCTTAGCCGGTGCCTGTTCCTTCTTCTCGGTGGCCGGGTCGTCGAAGTCAACCTTGATGGTGGTCTCTTCACCAGCCGGGGTGACATAACCCTTCGGCTTCTTCTCATCCTTCGGCTGGTACTCACCCGGGTAGTTCGGGGTGTACTCAGGGACTACCTTAACCTTGGCGTAGACGGTCTCAGCGGAACCATCCGGGTAGTGCACAACAACCGGAATCTCATAGTCACCAACCGGAGCATCCGCCTTCGGCTTCACCATGATCTCACCAGTATTCGGATCAATCTGGTAGGTGCCAGGGAAACCAGCCGGATCACCATTGGCATCGACAACCGGCTTGCCATCCTTGAGCACCGGGAAGTTCGGATCCTTATTCGGACCAAACGTCGAACCCTCAGGAAGATCCTTATCATCCTCATTCTTCGGCGCCGGAACCTTTACCTCGCTACCCTGCGGGGCAACCGAATCCTCATACTTCGGAGCGTTTTCATTAGCATCCAACTCCGGATCATTCTTACGCACCGCAAACGAATCGGCAGCAATCTCATTGCGACCATCGCCCTCACCGGTGACCAACACCGCACGAACGATATCGCCATCCTTGAGCCCATATGCCTCATCGTTGAAATCAAGCGTCTGGCAATCACCCAAATTCGACAGGTTATCAACCGGGCACTCCTTGAGCACACGATTGCCCTGACGCCACTCCAACTTCGTCGGCAACAACGTCAAACGACCCTTAGCCTCAAGACGAGCAGGCTCAGTATCCGTACCCTTCGTCGCCGGCATATCCGTCACGTTGTAGTTGACAATGTCAAACTGATCAATGTCATACTGCGGCAAAATACCGAACGAGTAATTACGGTGATTACGCGGACCAGCGTTCATCGTCGGATTCGATGCAGCATGACGCGGCGCCATCTGCCCCGTCGAATCAGCATTCATAAACTGCGGCAACAGCCACGGCGAATACGCCACAACCTCATTGCCATCCTCATCCAACACCGTCATCCAAATGTTATCGGTGGTAGCAACATTGTTCGTCAACGCATTCTTCGGCAACTGCATCGAGTAGTTACCAAACTCATCCACCGTGGTGTAATACGTCGCATCAATCGCGTCCGGATTCGCCTTAATCCACTCAATGGACTTCTCGTTACGCTGATCCTCCGGAACCTTACCCACCGCATCCTGGTAGTCGCGGTAGCCTTCCTGCGTCAGCTGCGACAACACAACCTGGTACCCCTTCGCCGGGTAATCCGCACCATCAACATTGCGGTGCACACCAGTTTGCGTATTGCCACGATCACCAGCACCGGTCTCATACCACACAGAACCAGAAATCGTATCCGTTACACCCACATACACAGACGGATCGTATATACCACCACGCGACTCAAGCACCGTCGGAGTATCTTCACCATCAATGTAGACATCCGCTTGCTTCCACTCATCACCCGGACGCGTAAACGCCTCAGTCAACCCCGCAGGCTTCGGCGCCATAAAGAAAGCCGTGTAGTGCATATTCTTGCCCAGCAAAGCAAACGCACCATTTTGACGGGTCTCACCGGTCGACCAGAACGAACCTGGGAACAACCCACCAGCCTGACGGAACGGCGAATACGTCACACCATCGCGCTCATACTCATCGATCCACAAACGGTAGTACTGTGAAGCGCTCGCACCCCACGCACGGAACTCATGCTTCGTACCATTGGCATCAAACCACGGCTCACGCAGATCAAACGCATAAAAACCAGGACCGCCAGAATCATCACCGGTGCTAAAACCATCAGTAGTCTCAGTGACATACACCGGCGAAACAGCACCATCGCTATCGATCCACTGCATGTAGACCTTCGTGCCCGTCGGCACCGGCTGCTGGCTGTTCTGGAACGGGGCATAGGTGCCCTTATTGGTCACCTCAAGCGCACGGCCAGTCAACACAGACTCGGCATTCGTGGTATCAATCGTCGTTTTGATGTACCCATTCGCTACAGCATCAGCCTCAATGACCTGCTGGCCGTCACGCGACGGGAATAGATCCTCAACAACCTCACCCTTATCCTGTTCTTCAACAGGCTGATCACCCGGCTGTTCAGCAGGATTCGGATCAGCAGGTGCTGCATCAGCAGCAGGCTTATCCTCCTGCGCAAACGCTACCGGCTGCGCCAACGGCGCAACCAACGCAAACGACAACGCAGCCGCAGCAACCGACGTGCCACGACGACGAGCAATGTAATTCTTCTTCACCGAAAATTCCTTCCTCGAAAATGACAATTTCGGTTAGACAAGCCCTGCCTGTTGTGACGCTTTTCGGACACATGCCATACAGGGCCGACATAGGCAAGGGTAAAGAAGTTGACAACAGCCCGCAATGATCATTACGTCTGCCCACAACCGCGTAGAAGATTTCTCAGGTTCTTCCAACCCGGCAGTGTCTTTTTCCATTTTTCGCTGGACAGCGTTTGCCCACGTCGTCAAAAATTGTTGACCTGTCAAAATAGATACATCTTGGAAACGTGCAATATCGAGATGCATCCCCAACCACCGCAAATGCCTATCTGCCCTGCGTTTTTGGGTGACGATTTCCGCCCAGGCACGGTACTTGGCCTCCCAATCCTCTAACACCGAGAAGATCCGTGAAAAATGGGGTGAAGGTGAGATTTTCTTAGAAAGGCAGAAGTGCCTACTTTAGGGGGTGATTCGGGGTAGTGGGGTCGTCGATAAGCAAAATGCCCCAACGACAGTTGCCCCGTATCCCAACAACGGGGGTACGGGGCAACAACGCGCTAACTAGTAGCTAGAACCTACTTCTTCTCCGGAGCCGTGGTCTCCTTGGAGGAGCCAGCGTAGGTGTTGCCGGAAGATCCTTTGAGTTCGAGGTTCTTCACGGACGAGCCGCCGTTGGGCGAGCAGTTGTCGTAAATGATCGTGCCGGCGAGGATGCCCGCGGCGATCAGCGCGAGGCCGCCAACAACGGTTGCGATGTCGGTGCCGTACTGGGCAAGCTTCGCGTTCACGGCGTCCGCTTGAGCGGCGACCTGCGGGTTGAGCACGCCCAACTGCTGCTGGAGGCGCGTGTTCGCGGTCTGGATCTGTGCGTTCGCCTGGGCGGCGAACTCGGTGAGGCCCGGGATCTGGATTTGGGTGGCCAGGCCAATCGGCAGCAGCGCGATCAGGGGCAGGCCAAAGCCGACGGAGGTGGCAACGCACTTGCCGGTGTCGATGCCGACCTTTGCGGTGGCCTTGTTGCCGGCGCCGTCGACAACCTGGATCTCGTCACCAGTCTTCAGGTTGACGTCCGCCGGGACGTTGACCTTCCACTTGCCGTCCTTGCCGGTCGTGGTCGTGATGGTCTTGCCGTTTGGCCAGGTCACGATGATGGTCTCGCCAGGACGGTCGCCCTTGCCGGTGATGGTCTTGGCGCCGGGGATGATGTCGTCGATAGTCGGTGCCGTGGTGTCTGGCTTGGACTGATCGTCTGCCGGGTTGGAACCGTTCTCCACCTCCTCGCGGTTGCTGTGTCCATCACCATCAAAGTCACCATCCGGATCCAGCAAGGACTTGCCATCCTTGCCGACTAGATCGAAGTTGGCGGTCGCGGAGTTGGTCGAGTCGTCCTCGTAGGTGAAGCCGACAGCAACGGACGGGCGGGCGAACGGCTTGAAGGTTTCGAAGAACTTATCCCAACGCTTCTTCGCATCGGCGCTCTTGATCTCCGGCAGGTGCGCCTCGACCTTTTCAGCGACGTCCTTCATCGAAGGAGCCTTCGCGTTGATCACGCCATTATCCTGCGGGGTGAAGATCCACTTGTCGACGTCCGAATCCGCGGTCGGCTTTGCCTCCGTATTCTTCACCGGTGCCTTGGTACCGAACGGGTCGTTGGTGTTCTTCTCACCATCAACCGGCACGCTCGTGAGGTCGTCGTACTCCGGCACGAAACGCTCCGCGTCGGTGCCAACGGTGATGGTTGTTTGCACCTCATCGGTGGAGCCATCCGGGTAAGTCACGACAACGGTGACGTCGTAGACGCCCGGCTTCGAGGTATCCGGGGTCTTCTTGTACTCGAAGGTGGTTCCTTCCGGCAGGCTATCGGCGTCCTTGATGTTGCCCTTCGGATCCGGGGTGCCGCCAGTCTTGACTTTCTGGTCCTGGCCTTGCGGGTCGTGCTTGTCAGCGTCGGTCGCGTTCTTCTGCACCTTGACGTTGGCGTTGACCTTGTCGGTGGTGCCATCCGGGTAGGTGGCAACGATGGTCACCGGCTTGTCGCCCTCAGTGGAGGTATCCGGCTCCTGCTCGTACTCGAAGGTCGTGCCCTCCGGCAGCTCGTCGATGTTGGTGACGTGGTCCTTGGCCTCCGGGACCTCGTTCGGCTCGACGGTCTTGTCCTGGACCTGCGGCTCGTAGGTGTCAGCGTCGGACTGCTTCGGGGCCTCGGGCTGGGGCTGCTCCGGGGTCGGCTCGGGCTGGGGTTGCTCGGGCTGCGGCTGCTCGGGTTGCGGCTGTTCCGGGGTCGGTCCCTCTGCAGGCTTCGGGTCCTCCACCTTCACAGTGGCCTGCACCTCGTCGGTGGAACCATCCGGGTAGGTGACGACGACCGTGACCGGCTTATCCCCAGCAGTAGTGGTGTCCGGATCTTCCTTGTACTTGAAGGTCGTGCCCTCAGGAAGCTTGTCAGCGTCCTTGACGTTGTCCTTCGGATCCGGCTTCTTGCCAGTCTCAACCGTCTGATCCTTGCCTTGCGGGTCGTGCTGCTCGGCCTGATCCTTGGCAACCTTCACCGTCACCGGCACCTCATCAGTGGTGCCATCCGGGTAGGTCACAACAACGACAGCTTCCTTGTCACCAGAGGTGTCAGTCTTCGGCACATCCTTCCAGGCGTACTTGGTGCCCTCCGGAAGATCTTCCTTGTTCGCGATCGAATCCTCAGCCTTCGGCTCAGCGTTCTTCGCAACCTCCTGGTCCTTACCCTGCGGTTCGTACTTGCTGGCTTGGTCGGTGACCTTCAGCGGGACAAGGTCGGTGTGCTCGGTCTCGTTGCCGTCCTGATCCACCAACGTGTAGGTAACGGAGACGTTCGGCTTCTCTTCGAAAGCGTCAACCGTCTTCTTCGGCGTACCGGTGATTGTGCCGTCCTTGAACTCCAGGCCCTCCGGGAGGCCCTCAACCTTGATGGAGTCCTTCTTCAGCTCGAAGCCCTGCGGCAGCTTGTCAAAGCCTTCCGGTTTCACGTCCTGCTGATACGGCTCGCCAACAACGCCGTCGGCCAGCTTGGTATCCGTCACCGTGATCTTGGTGACTACCTGCTCCTTACGCTTCTGCGCGACGGGCTTCTTCTCGGTCTTCTCAATACGCTTGTCAGGATCTTGCTCGTCTGAGTTTTCGTAGACCGGGTTGCCGTCGTCGTCAAGCACCGGCACATCCTGCTCAACCAAGACCTCGACCTCGCGAGTCACGATGACCTCGGTGGTGCCCGGGGTGGTCGGCTTGCCGGTGATCTTGCCGGTCTTCGGGTCGATGGCCAGACCTGCAGGCAAGTCGTTAGCCGAGTAGGACGGTTCAGTGCCCTCTTTCATATTGTCCGGCAGATCCTTGAACAGCGGCGTCACGTCGTTGTTCGGGAACTCAGTGCCAACCGAGCCCAACGGCAGCGGCTCAGGAACAACAGCGGTGAAGGAGTCTGCGATCTCCCAACGATCAGACGGCTTGCCGGAAGCCGGGTCAACAGAAACCAGCGCGGCGGTGTAGACCGTGGTCTCCTTCAGATCCTCAGGAGCCTGGAAGTTGCAGGACTCGAGCGCACCCTTGTCGTCGATCTTGATCTTGCACATCGCGTCCTTGATCTCAGTCTGGGTACCATCCGGAGCGGTTGCGTACCAACGGATTGCGTACTCCGTGTTCGGCAGCAAGCCCGCGGTCTTCGTAGTCACCTTGGAGCCCGGACGACCCTTGTTGTCGTAGGAGTTGTACTCCGGAATATCGAAGGTCGGCTGTGCAGTCATCAACGGGAACTGCAGACCGTTCATGTTCGCGCCGGCGGCAATCGCGCCCTGGTCGCGGTAGTTCATGAACATATTGGCGACGAACGCAGAGTTCTTCACGTCGCGGCCCTCAATGTTCGGGTAGATATACATGTAGTCGGTGTTGATGTGGCGCACGTCGTACAACGAAGCGCCGGTAAACACGTTGACCCACTGGTTCTGGTAGTCCTCTGCGACCTTGCCCCAGTCTTCTTCGCTGACCACATTGTTCACACCGAGGTTGGCCTTGTCGCGCGAGTAGCCCAGCGTGCCCTTGAACGGCAGGTAAATCATGCCGTCAGCGCTGGTCGGGGCAACGACGGTCTCTGCAATGTGGGAGCCCTCGCCGTGCTCGTCCTGGTACGCCTTGATGATGCGCTCCTGGTTCGCACGCTCCTGCTCGACCGTGTAACCCGGGTTCTCGTTCTTCCAGGCGTCGATCTGGCGCGCGACTTCGTCGTTAAGATACGACGCAACAATCTCGATGCCGCCCGCTGCACGATCACCACGCGCAGGCTGATACTTGTAGTACCCCGGCAAGGTACCGGCAGACTCACCAGTCTCCCACCACACCATGGACTCGTTCGGGTGAGCGATGCTCTTAATCGCGCCAAAATCCCCGTAGTACGGGAACTGACCATCAGCCGTCGGCTCACCAGTCTCGCCGTCGAGCGCACGAGTCCAATCCTTCTCCGGCTTAGCCAACCAACCAACATGATTCGGCTTCTCTTCAAGCACAAAACGACCGTTGGTAATGCGGGAACCGGCAGGGCCAGCGGTGAAGTTCCAAGACTCCTGCACCCGGTCCGTGATGGAGGTGTAACGGCCCGAGTTGAAGTCACCCGCGGCAACCACCGAGTACTTGCTCGGATCCGGGTTCTCGCCCCACACGCGGACGCGAACGCCACCGGCGGCCAGCCAGAACGGCGGCGCGTCAACCTCGTTGGTTACCTTCTCGGACAGGTCGAAGGAGAAGCGACCCTCGGAGTCGGTCGTGGTGTAGAACGTCGGCGAAACCTCACCGTTCTTGGTCACGTACTGCAGGTAGATGACATTGCCCTTGAGTGGCTCATTGTTCGACGACAAGTCATCGTGGCGGCCATCCTTGTTGATGTACGCCCAACCGTGGTAGCCGTAGAAATCACGCCAGCCACCCTTGGCAAAGATGGCGTTTGGTACCTGCTTGTTCTTGCCTTGGTGCGCGGCTGCGGCTGGGGTTGGGGCTGGGGCTGGGGCTGGGGCAGCCTGCGGGTTGTCTTGCGCAAACGCCATCGGCTGCGCGAGCGGCGCAACCAACGCGAGCGACAACGCGGCTGCGGCAACCGAGGTGCCACGGCGGCGTGCAACGTAGTTTTTCTTCACAAAGAACCTTCCAGAAACATAGCGATGTGTGTAAACGTAATATCCAATTAATGGACACCCGTTTATGACTTTGGGAACGCTACGCCTGGTGGACACCTGTCTACAATCTGCCCTTTTGGCCCTACCCCCACTCATGTGATTATTTAGCTTCCCCTCAGGAATTGATTTAAAAACTGCCTGGTTCCGTACTGCTTCATGAATGTTTACTGTGAGTTCCCTGCCTTTGGGCGGGGGTAGCTCGGGGAGGTGGGGTCGTCGATAAGCAATATGCGCAAAACGTCGCCCCGCTCACCGGAATGATGAGCGGGGCGACGGATTCGAGGAAGACGCCTTTAGTAAAGGCGCTGGTCTATTGCATTACTTCTCCTTCCCCTCCTTCGACGAACCTGCGTAGGTGTTGCCGGAAGAACCCCTCAACTCGAGGTTCTTCACGGACGAGCCACCGTTCGGCGAGCAATTGTCGTAGATGATCGTGCCAGCCAAGATGCCCGCGGCGATCAGCGCCAGGCCGCCGAGCACGGTTCCGATATCGGTGCCGTAGCGAGCGAGTTGCGAGTTGATCGCATCCACCTGGGAAGCCATCTGCGGATTGAACACGCCCAGCTGACGCTGCATCTGGGTGTTGAAGTTCTGGATCTGCGCGTTCGCCTGAGCAGCGATGTCAGACAGACCGGGGATCTCCAACTGGGTAGCCAGACCAATCGGCAGCAGCGCGATAAGCGGCAGACCGAAGCCGACCGAGGTGGCGATGCACTTGCCGGTGTCAATGTCAACCGTCCTCTCGGACTTGTTGCCGGCCTCGTCTCGAGCCTCGACCTTGTCGCCCGGCTTCAAGGTAGTGCCTTCAGGAACCTTGACCGTCCACTTACCGTTCCCATCGGTCGTGGCCGGTACTTCCTTGCCATCCGGGAAGGTCACGGTGATGTTCTCGTTCGGACGGTCGCCGGTGCCAGTGACGGTCTTATCGTCCGGCTTGATCGGGTCGATCTTCGGCGGCGTGGTGTCCGCACCCTCATCTACCGGCTTATCCGGGTTGTCAACGGTGACGGTGACGTCAACGTTGTCCTTGGAGCCATCCGGGTAGGTCACCTCGACCGGGACGGTGATCTTGTCGCCTGGGTTGGCGTCCTTCGGAATAGTCACGGTGATCTCGCCGGTGTTCTTATCGACGACCACACCATCCGGCGCGTTCTCACCCGGAGTGAAGGTCGTGCCATCCGGCGGCGTGGTCGTGTTGCCGTCCTTGTCCTTGAACTCAGGCTTTTCGACCTTGACGTCCTCACCAGGCTTGCCCGAACCATCCTTGTACTCCGGCTCGATCTCATCCGCAGTCTTCGCATCCGGGTTGTCAACGGTGACGGTGACGTCAACGTTGTCCTTGGAGCCATCCGGGTAGGTGACCTCGACCGGGACGGTGATCTTGTCACCCGGCTTCGCGTCCTTCGGAATAGTCACGGTGATCTCGCCGGTGTTCTCATCGATGGTCACGCCATCCGGGGTGTTCTCACCCGGAGTGAACGTGGTGCCATCCGGCGGCGTGGTCGGGTTGCCATCCTTGTCCTTGAACTCCGGAGCAGGAACGGTCACGTCCTC
>NZ_KV826367.1:0-2074 GCF_001835905.1 Corynebacterium sp. HMSC034E11 | reverse complement strand
TTTCACGCCAGGGTGTTGCAGCGATGCGTTTGAGTTGACGAAGGTTCAGGCCGCGTTCTTCGACGTTTATCAGCTCGGCAAGTGTTGCACCTGGGTACCGGAACTTTGCTTGGGTGATGGCTTTGGTGATGTTTTGCGCGCGACGTTTGTGGGCGGTTTCTTCCACGGCTTTGAGAAATATCTCTTCAGGCAACTCGGTGTTTGCTTCATCTGCACTGGCAAGTGCGAAGAAGGTATCAGCGAAGGTTGAAAGCCGCAGCTTGCGCAGCGTTGCACGGATGTCATCGTCAAGATGGATCGTGGTCATGATGGGTTAGTCCTCCTGCTTCTGGGTGTCGTAGTAGCTTGCAGGGCGCAGGAACACTGCTTCTGGCATTGCGGCGATATCGACTACCCGAGCCTGGCCTGTTTGTGGTGTTGGGGTGTTGGCTTCGGCGTTACCGTTGCGGGCGATGTCGGCCTGGATGCGGGAGATGACCTGCAGATTCGGCGCGAGGTTGTGGTCGATGATTTGCTGGCACGCTGGTTCAAGTGTGGTTTTGTTGTGCTTGTTCCCGAGCTTGACCAACACGTTGCGGGCTGTGCGTAAACCGCGTGGCAGGGCTTGGGCGTTGTGCTCAAGGATCATGGCGATGACCTTGCTGGTTGCGGGCCCAAACGACGATGCTCTGGCGTAGAGCTCATCGCGAGTTAGCGGTTTGACCCCAGTAATCTCTTTGTCTGGGGTATGCGCAGGGTCTGTGCAATAGCGGTACTTAAACCCGTGCATACGCGGGTGTTCGGCCACGAGGCTATCGCCGTTGAAGATGCTGACCAGGCTGTTGGTCAGCCGTGCGCGCAAAGTCTTGCCGATGTATTGAAACGGCACGGAGTAGTACTGGTAGTCACAACAGATGTGCCAATTGCGATCGACTTTGACGCTGCGCCAGGACACTTCCGTAAATGGGGTGTCAGGAAGGTTGCGCATCATGGGTGCTTCATCGATGTCAAACAGCTCACGACGAGTAAACCCATGCGCATTGGGCATGGTTGTGTTGATGTCTTCGAGGCGCTCAGCGATCGCTTCGTTGAGCTCTTCAAGGCTATAGAACTCAACCCCATCGAAATAGCCAAGGATACGCGTATAGACAAGTTGGACGGCACGCTCAACTGCGGCTTTATCGCGGGGTTTTCCCGGACGTGCTGGTACAAGCAAGATGTCATAGTAGTCAGCAAAGTCCGCATAGCGCTGTTGGATGCGTCGTGCGGGTTTGTTCTTCGCCGGGCGATACGTTGCAGTCGGCGCGTTATCAGGAACGATGATGCCGGGGCGTTTCCCGAGGTAGTTTAGGGCTTTGACGTGGCAGTCAATCCAGGCGTCCATCTTCTCATTCGCCGTAGCAACCACAAATAACAAAGAAGAGTAGGGACAGACAGCCACAAATAGGCAAGCTTTCATCCCTACCTCACCGGTGGCTTGGTCGATGATGCGGACTTTGTCGCCCGCCCAGTCGACGTAGAGCTCTTGGCCTGGTTCATGCTCGATAATCGAGGTCATGCCGGTAGCCCGGATGTAGTCACGCAGGTGTTCACAGAACTGGGAGTACTGGTACTTCGATTCACCTGCGGCGCACGGGGAAGCGACATAGTCCATCCACAGCTTATGGCGCGTGAGGTGCTTGTTGTTCGCCAGCTTCTTCGCGAGTTTTTCGAAGTCAGGTCGGTCATAGCGCAAACGCCGACTCGTTCGCTGATCGCTAAAGTGCGTATCGAAGAACTCTGGATCCAGCTGAGCGAACGAAGACTGCGTGATTGCGTGGTCAGCAATCACTGCTTTGACTTTGGCGATATCCCTGTTGGAGCACTCCAAGGCAGCAGAGATGGCTGCATAACTCGCTCCGGTCAAACACATCGCCATGATGTCTTTGAAGTTGGCCATAAAAGGCCCTCCTTGCGGTCAGAAAGTGGTGACACACCGGCACAGATTGCGCCGACGTCACCTACAAAAATGACCGAAAAAGAAGACCCCTACCACCTATCCGGAAAACCCCTACCAACTACGCGGATTGCCCCTACCAACTACACGGAAACGGCA
>NZ_KV826366.1:0-2929 GCF_001835905.1 Corynebacterium sp. HMSC034E11 | reverse complement strand
TGTGTTGGCATGCTGTTGGGTGTCTGGGGCAACATTGTGTGTTCCTTGTTGTGGCATTCCATTGTTGGTTGATCATCTGTTGTGGTGGTTGGTCTTCGTGGGGTGTGTGTTGTGTGAGAACTGTATAGTGGACGCGAGCATCTTGTTCTTTTTGTGTAATTTTTGTTTGTTGAGTGTCTACAGTTTTTGTAGCGACCGTAATTGTTGTTTTGTGTTACGGGCGTATGGTGGATGCCTTGGCATGCTGGGCCGATGAAGGACGTGTGAGGCTGCGTTAAGCCTCGGGGAGTTGCCAACAGTGCGTTGATCCGAGGATGTCCGAATGGGGAAACCCAACACCAGTTGTGTGGTGTTACCTGCAGGTGAATGCATAGCCTGTGTGGAGGTGACGTGGGGAAGTGAAACATCTCAGTACCCACAGGAGAAGAAAACAATTTGTGATTCCGTGTGTAGTGGCGAGCGATAGCGGATGAGGCTAAACCGTGTGCGTGTGATACCTGGGTAGGGGTTGCGTGTGCGGTGTTGTGGGGTGTGATCGTTGCGGGCTACCTGACCGTGAGATGGTGTGTGTGCGTTAGCGGAAACGTCTGGGATGGCGTGCCGGAGCGGGTGATAAGCCCCGTACGTGAAGGCGTTGCATATGTTGTCTGATCATGTTTTCCCCGAGTAGCAGCGGGCTCGTGAAATCTGCTGTGAATCTGCCGGGACCACCCGGTAAGCCTAAATACCCAGTGTGACCGATAGTGAATAGTACCGTGAGGGAATGGTGAAAAGTACCCCGGGAGGGGAGTGAAAGAGTTCCTGAAACCATGCGCTTACAATCCGTCAGAGCACCGTTTGTGTGTGATGGCGTGCCTTTTGAAGAATGAGCCTGCGAGTCAGCGGCATGTCGCGAGGTTAACCCGAGTGTGGGGTAGTCGTAGCGAAAGCGAATCCTAAGAGGGTGTCAAGTGGCATGTCCTGGACCCGAAGCGGGGTGATCTACCCATGGCCAGTGTGAAGCAGCTGTAAGAGGTTGTGGAGGCGCGAACCCACTTAGGTTGAAAACTGAGGGGATGAGCTGTGGGTAGGGGTGAAAGGCCAATCAAACTCCGTGATAGCTGGTTCTCCCCGAAATGCATTTAGGTGCAGCGTGATGTGTGCTTACCGGAGGTAGAGCTACTGGATGGCCGAGCGGGACTATCATCTTAGTGACGTCAGCCAAACTCCGAATGCCGGTGAAGTTTTAGCATTGCAGTGAGACTGTGGGGGATAAGCTTCATAGTCGAGAGGGAAACAGCCCAGATCGCCGGTTAAGGCCCCTAAGGGTGTGCTAAGTGGAAAAGGATGTGGGATCGCGAAGACAGCCAGGAGGTTGGCTTAGAAGCAGCCATCCTTGAAAGAGTGCGTAATAGCTCACTGGTCGAGTGGTTCTGCGCCGACAATGTAGTGGGGCTCAAGCACACCGCCGAAGCCGCGGCATAGTTTTTACTATGGGTAGGGGAGCGTCGTGTGTGGGGTGAAGCCGTATCGGAAGAAGCGGTGGACTGCACGCGAGTGAGAATGCAGGCATGAGTAACGAATGATACGTGAGAATCGTATCCGCCGAATGACTAAGGGTTCCTGGGTCAAGTTCGTCTTCCCAGGGTGAGTCGGGTCCTAAGGCGAGGCCGACAGGCGTAGTCGATGGTCAACGGGTTGATATTCCCGTACCCGTATATACGCGCCCAGTATCGAAGCGGTGATACTAACCACCCAAAGCCGCCGACATGCACATCTTTGATGTGTGGTTGGTGGTGATGCGTGGGGCCTGATCCGTTGTAGGTCAGTGATGGGGTGACGCAGCAAGGTAGCCAAGCCGCTTATTGGATTGCGGTGCAAGCGTGTGGCACGACAGCATGTTAAATGCGGCTGTCAATAGTGTGAGGCGTGATGCGTAGCCCGTATTGGGTGATGTTGGTGATCCTCTACTGCCGAGAAAAGCCTCTAGCGATGTGTGTATACGGCCCGTACCCGAAACCGACACAGGTAGTCAAGTAGAGAATACTCAGGCGGTCGGGAGAACTGTGGTTAAGGAACTCGGCAAATTACCCCCGTAACTTCGGGAGAAGGGGGACCCAAGCTGGTGCCCGATCATACGATCGTGGTTGCTGGCGTGGGTCGCAGAGAATAGAGGGGAGCGACTGTTTATCAAAAACACAGGTCCGTGCGAAGACGATGAAGTTGATGTATACGGACTGACGCCTGCCCGGTGCTGGAAGGTTAAGAGGACCTGTTAGGACATTTAGTCCGAAGCGGAGAATTTAAGCCCCAGTAAACGGCGGTGGTAACTATAACCATCCTAAGGTAGCGAAATTCCTTGTCGGGTAAGTTCCGACCTGCACGAATGGCGTAACGACTCCCCTGCTGTCTCAACCACAGACCCGGTGAAATTGCACTACGAGTAAAGATGCTCGTTACGCGCGGCAGGACGAAAAGACCCCGGGACCTTCACTATAGCTTGGTATTGGCATTCGGTGCGGTTTGTGTAGGATAGGTGGGAGACGTTGAAGCGGCCACGCCAGTGGTTGTGGAGTCGTTGTTGAAATACCACTCTGACCGTAGTGGATATCTAACCTTGGCCCATGATCTGGGTTGGGGACAGTGCCTGGTGGGTAGTTTAACTGGGGCGGTTGCCTCCCAAAATGTAACGGAGGCGCCCAAAGGTTCCCTCAGCCTGGTTGGCAATCAGGTGTTTAGAGTGTAAGTGCACAAGGGAGCTTGACTGCGAGACTTACAAGTCGAGCAGGGACGAAAGTCGGGACTAGTGATCCGGCACCTACTTGTGGATGTGGTGTCGCTCAACGGATAAAAGGTACCCCGGGGATAACAGGCTGATCTTCCCCAAGAGTCCATATCGACGGGATGGTTTGGCACCTCGATGTCGGCTCGTCGCATCCTGGGGCTGGAG
>NZ_KV826365.1:0-200 GCF_001835905.1 Corynebacterium sp. HMSC034E11 | reverse complement strand
GTGATCGGACCATCAACATCCTCACCCGGAGTGACCTCAATTTCACCAGTCTCCGGATTGATCACAGCAGGAACATCCTTGCCGTCCTCATCCTTAGCAGAGACCTTGGTGTCCTTATCCGGGTTGTTGACCTTGACGCCAGTGCCCTGCTTCTCATCGGTCGGATCAACCGGCTTCGGCGTGCCATCAACCGTGGTCTT
>NZ_KV826364.1:0-26302 GCF_001835905.1 Corynebacterium sp. HMSC034E11 | reverse complement strand
ACAAACGGCTACACCACTTCACGGGACTTGACCCAATCTATGAGCCCTCTGTCATGGCTTTAAGCGCCGCAACGTGCTGTGCATAGGCTTCTGTTCCAGTCTGGGTCAACGCGACCCAGACGGCGTCTTTCGCGCGCGTGGAGCCATATTCGCGGGTGCGGCTGATATAGCCGCTGTCCTCAAGATGTTTCAACTGCTTGGAAAGCGTATCGGCAGGAAGCTCGGTGAGCTCTGCAAGCACGGCGTATTTCATCTGCCTGCCGCCGGTTGCGCCTGAATGGAACAGCGTGGCACAAATTTTAAGCCGATTGATGGGGTGGATGACCGGATCCAGCTTTGCTGGGCGTGGTGAAGGATCCTTAGACATTGACGCCCTTTACGGCGGC
The DNA here is from genome assembly GCF_001835905.1 of Corynebacterium sp. HMSC034E11. NCBI lineage: Bacteria > Bacillati > Actinomycetota > Actinomycetes > Mycobacteriales > Corynebacteriaceae > Corynebacterium > Corynebacterium sp. HMSC034E11. The sequence goes on along the minus strand of NZ_KV826364.1, from coordinate 25,916 downwards.
GTTGCGGTTCTCATACAACATCCATGCCGTCGCCGTAGAAACAACGACGCCGCAGACAATCATCCACGGCCAAGTATCAGGCGTCGGCACGGTGGAGAACATCATGGCACCTGGCAGCAGTACTCGTGACCAGGTGGCGCGATCATTACTCGGCCCCATATTGGGATTGACCCGAACGAAGGGGTTCGCAATCTTATCTTTGAGGAGATAGCCCAGAACGAACGTCGGTACAAGAACCGCGAGGCCGTACCACCATGACAGCTTGAATAGCGCGATACCGCCGCCGGCGCCAAGCGCCACTATCGCCACCGCCCACCAGCTCTGCGTCCACGTGGTGCGCTTTTGAACGTCGTGAATGATCTTAAGGTCGTCGCTCATCGTTCTTCTCCCTAACGTCAACTTCACTGGCTTGCAATTAAGGCAAGTGTAATACTTGCCTTAATTGCAAGTCTAATGCTTGCCAAGTGTGCAAGTGAAAGACTGTGCATAGTGGGGATACAGCTACGCATGGGGTCTAACGGGGCTGGTGGTCTGCTACTGTGACATCTGGCCGACTTTTATTGACTGAGGCTCCACGGCCTTACATCGCCCATCGGGTAGTGCCTTTGCTGGTTGTTCCATTGCGTTTGGTATCACCGCCGCAGTAGCAGCGTGGTCGGTTCTTTGGCATTGAGCCACCACACCACCGCCTACTACCACAGACTGGCAGCCACACCGGGGATTCACCGTGTTGAGGCCAGATATATGCTCCCAAAGCATATATTTCACGCTACCCTACAGGTCAGAACCTAAAAATCCCCGATCCCAGACACACTTTCTGGCCCCTAACCCCAGAAGACCTACTCCAGCCCGAAGAGCTCCCGTTGGAAATCCGTGGGGTTCTTCAGCTTCTCGGATTCGGGCAGTGGGCCGGGGAGGGTGGTGCCTGCGGCGAAGGGGGAGCCCGGGAGATGGTCGCGGCCGTGGGGTTGGGTGAGGCCGGAAAGGTCGGGCCCGGAGGGGACGATCCGGGTGGGGTTCACTTCGCGGTGGACGATGTAGTAGTGCTGTTTGATCTCCGTGAAGTCGGTGGTGTCGCCGAAGCCGGGGGTTTGAAACAGCTCGCGGAGGTAGCCGTAGACGTTTGGGAGTTCGGTGATCTTGTTGCGGTTTGTCTTGAAGTGGCCGTGGTAGACGGCATCAAAGCGGATGAGGGTGGTGTAGGCGCGGACGTCGGTCTCCGTGATGTGTTCACCCATGATGAAGCGGTGGTTGGCTAGGCGGTCTTCGAGCCAGTCGAGGACCTCAAACACGTCGTCGTAGGCTTCTTCGTAGGCGTCTTGGGAGGCTGAGAATCCGGCGCGGTACACGCCGTTGTTGAACTTGCGGAAGAGGAAGTCGTTGATCGCCTCCGCCTCTTCGCGCAGCTCTTCCGGTGGCAGCAGGTTCGGGGCGCCGGGGCGGTGGTAGGCGGTCCACTCGGTTTGGAAGTCGCGGACCATGGAGTTGTAATCGTTCGTCACCACCTTGCCGCTTGCTTCTTCCACGATTGCCGGCACGGTGATGCCGCGCGGGTAGTCGGGAAAGCGTGCGAAGTATGCATCCTGCAGGCGGGGGATCTGTAGCACGGGGTCCACGCCGCCCGGATCCAAGTCGAAGGTCCAGGAGCGCTTGTCGTGAGTCGGGCCAGCCAGGCCCAAGGAGATCACATCTTCCAGCCCCATCAGGCGCCGCACGATGACAGCGCGATGCGCCCATGGGCAGGCACGTGCGGCGATGAGACGGTAGCGGTGCGGCTGCACGGGCCAGTGCGAAGCTTCATTGCTTATCGACGACACAATGCGGTCACCGATATAGTTCGTATCCCGCTTGAACTCGCCGTCTGTTGAGGCGTTCTGGGCATCGCCTGCCCAGTCCTTCTGTGCGTCTGTAGTCATCGTGTCCTCCCTTATCGCGTGAAAAGTTTGTGACACGTCAACTATAGGCTGTTTCTGATCATGAGCGAGGGGGGATGTGCTGTTGCAAGAGGATGAGCAGTGTGACGGAAAGCCCGGAGACAGGCCCAGAGACAGGCCCAGAGACAAGGCAATACAAAGCCTTCGGATGGCGCGAATCCTGGGCCTTCATCGCGGTCATGGTGTTTCTCTCCCTAGCTGGCTTCTTTATGGTCGATGGCGGTGAAAGGGCGCTGGAACCCCTTGACCGAGCGCCGGATCCATAGCCGTGCCATTTTGGGACACGCCCGCACCTTCGGTTTCGGGCCATTACCAGAGCGCTTATCCGGAGAAGCCTTCTGCTCCCACTCCAGCGGGGTAGTGATCGTCCCCTGAGTACGGGGATTCCCCGGATTTACAGGCTGATTCACCGAGAAGATTGTTAAAAACGCCTGCGGATTCTTGCGCCCATCCTGAGTCTTCGTCCACGCGTCACTCAATGGTGTGCTGGTTTTGCGCGATCTCGGTTTCAGCAATGTCTATCAAACGCACGAGACGGGGCTTGAGTCGCATGCGAGGTTAGGCTAACCTAACGTAATAATGGTTATTATCTTCTGAGAGGGCAACACAGTGCCGCTTGTGACTGATGAACCCACCACAGCGACCAATGAGTCGACGAGTCGGCCGAGAGGGGGCGGCACCGCCGACGACGGCCCGCGAACCCGATCACCTAACCTGAAACCGCCGCGTGGACGCGGCCCACACACCCGGAGACAGAACCAGATGAAGTCGATTGCCCAGATCGTCCAGAACAACCTCAGACTCCTCGCGGCCTACGAGGACAAGGTCCAGCCGAGGTTCCTCAGCCGCTATGCGCGTGAACCGATGGACGCCGCCGTCGAAGGGCTCGGGGCCGGACGGAATTCCACGTCGCCGACGTCCTCGCGCCGCTCGGCAGGGTCGCCGGGCAGCGAGGTCGAGGACCTCGCCGAAGCCAACGGGTTGAAGCTGGGCGGAGCCTCACACGTCGGCATGGTGTACTTCCGCACTCTCACGAAGAAAAGCGCGATCGGGGAGGCGGGCAAGTGAGCGCTGTGGACGGGACCGTAGGCCCGTGGTCGCTGCTCGCCCCGATTCGGACCCGGATGCGGGCGGTGGTCGCGTTATCTGTCCTGTCGTCGGTGGCTACCGTCGCTTCGCTGGTCGGCATCATCGACATCGCGATGACGTACCCGGAGGCCCCGGAGCATCGGACGTGGTTGGCCGTGGCTGTCATCGTCGTCGCCGCAACGGTGCGCATGGCCGCAGACGGCGCCGCCGGCATGCTCTCGCACCGGGCGGATAACGACCTGCAGCTCCACCTCCGGCGCCGGCTGGTCGCCCAAATCCGGAAGTTACCGCTGGGCTGGCTGGACGCCCGGCGCTCGTCGGGAATCATCGAGTCGGTTGAGAAGGACGTCGCGGCTGTCCACCAGCTCATGGGCCACACCGTCGGTGAGACCGTGGTGGCGGTGCTGGTTCCCCTGCTTTCCCTCATCGCGCTCGTCGTGGTGGATTGGCGGATCGCGGTGGTGGCGGTCGTCCCGGTGCTGGTCACCTTCGCCCTGATGGGCGTGATGATTTCGCGCGGAGCCGCTCTTCAGCGCGACTACGAGCGAGCCTCCGAAGGAGTGACGGCCGCGGTCATCGAGCTGGTGCGCGGTATCCCGGTGATGAAGTCCTTCGGGCGCGCTAACCAGGGCGCGGGTCGCTACGATGCCGCGGCGTTGTCGTTCGTCCGCGCGTGGTCCGCCTGGTCCCGGCAGTCGAACATCTATCTCGGGCTCATCGACGTGGTGACGTCCCCGACCACAGTTCTCGCAGTGGTGTGCGGGGCCGGCCTCGCTCTGAGGGACGCCGCGGGCGGCATACCGGAGGGTCTCGTCGCCGGGCTGGTTCTCAGCCTTGGACTCTCCGCGGCGATCGTGCGGGTGGCCATGAACTCCGAACCCATCATCGCGGGGATCGCTGCCCTGAAGTCCATCGCGGAGGTACTGAGCACGCCGCCGATCGCCGAGCCCGCCGATCCGGTGCCCGCGCGCGGAGGCGCGCTCGAGGTCCGGAACCTGGTCTTCTCCTACGGCGATGGGCCGCGGGTCCTCGACGGGATGTCCGCGACGTTCGAACCAGGGACCCTCACTGCGCTGGTGGGGTCCTCCGGTTCCGGAAAGTCCACCGTCGCCCGGCTGTTGGCGCGTTTCCACGACCCTGCTGAAGGCTCGGTGCTGCTGGGCGGCGTCGATCTTCGTGACATCGCCGTGCGCGACGTGCACCGCTCGGTGTCGGTGGTGTTCCAAGATCCGCAGTTGTTCACGCTGCCGTTGCGGGAGAACATCCGGCTGGCCAGGAGAGACGCCACCGACGACGAAATCATGGCGGCCGCGAAGCTCGCGAACCTCGATGCGGTCATTGCGGCGCTGCCGAAGCGCCTGGATTCGGTGGTCAACGTCGATGTGACCTTTTCCGGTGGTGAGGCGCAGCGCGTAGCCATCGCGAGGTCGATCGTCACGGACGCGCCGGTGCTCATCTTCGACGAGGCAACCGCTTACGCGGATCCGGCTTCCGAGGCCCTCATCCAGTCCGCAATCGAGCGTTTGGCCCGTTCGCGGACGGTGATTGTGATCGCGCACAGGTTGAGCACGATCCGCAACGCTGACCGCATCCTCGTTCTCGATGGGGGAGCGGTCACGGAGGCGGGTACTCACGACGAGTTGCTTGCGCGCGGTGGCCGCTACCGGGATTTGTGGCGCGCGTTCACGCTCGACGACGAACCATCCGCCCCGCGGGGCGCTGAATCAGACGATGAAAAGGCGGGGAACCGATGATTCGAGACTTGTGGTCGATGACGGATCGGCGCTCGAGAATGACGCTGGTGTGGCTCATTGCGTTGGCCACGCTTGCCGCGCTGGCCCAGGGAGCGGCGTTCGTCGCGCTGCTGCCGCTGCTGTCGGCTCTGGCCGAGGGAGATGATGCGACGGCGTGGCGTTTCACCGGCGTCATCGCCGGCCTCGCGGCCGCCCATGCGGTGCTGTCCCTCGCCGCGGGGACAGTCGGCAGGGCGAATTCCGCAGCGGTGCTGTCGTCCCTGCTGCGTTCCCTGGGCGAACGCGTGCTGACGTTGCCACTCGGGTACGTCACCAAGTCCACGGCCGGCCGCTTTTCGGAGATGGCGTCGTCGGGTATCGCGTTCGCGGCGTCCGTGCCGCACGTGATCCTGCGGCCCGTCATCGCCGCGGTGGTTACGCCGACCGTCATCGCCTTCGGAATTCTGGCGGTGGATTGGCGCGTCGGTTTGGTTCTTGTCGCGTCGGCGCCGGTGCTCTTCTTCGCCTACCGGGCCATTGGCCGGGTCGGCGGGGAGTCGGACGAAGCGCATGCTGAGGCCGTCGCTGCCGTCTCCAGCAGGCTGATCGAGTTCACCCGTGGCCAGCAGGCGATTCGCGCCGCGGGCGACGGTTCGGCGGCGGACGCGATGGTGGATGAGGCTATCCAGGCCCAGCACGATGCGTTCGCGAAGGCGACGTCGACGCAGGGGGCGGCCATCGGACGGTTGGGTTCGGTCGTCCATGCGGTGTTCACGGCGGCGGTGATCGTCGCCGTGGCAGTCGCCGCGACGGGCGGGATGGCGCCGGCGCATTTGGCGCCGATGCTCATCGTGCTCGTCCAGTTCACCGGACCGATCACCACGGCGGGAGCGTTGTCCGGCGGTTTCGGTGCGGGCCGCAACACGTTGGCTGCGTTGCGTGACCTGCGGGCAATCCCCGCCCTTCCTGAACCTGCCGCACCGGAGCTGCCCGACGGGCATGACGTGGAGTTCCGCGGTGTGAGCTTCGGGTACGGAGATAAGAAGGTTCTCGACGACGTCAGCTTCCGTGCACCTCAGGGAGCGCTGGTTGCCATAGTGGGACCTTCGGGGGCGGGCAAGACGACGGTCATGCGGCTGCTGTCGCGGTTTCATGATCCGGACTCGGGGGAGATCCTCATCGGCGGGGTGCCCTTGCCTCGGATCGGCACCGACGGCGTGAACTCGCTGGTGACCCCGGTGTTCCAGGAGACGTTCCTTTTCGACGCGTCCGTGCGGGACAACATGGTCTTCGCCGACCCCGGATTCGGTTCCAGGCCCGGTGACGGGGACCGCTTGCGCGAGGCCGCCCGGCGTTCCGGGGTGGACCGCATCGTGGAGCTGCTGCCTTCCGGGTGGGATACCCCAGTGGGGGAAGAGGGGACGCTGCTGTCGGGAGGCGAGCGGCAGCGCCTCGCCATCGCCCGGGCGCTTCTGAAGGATTCCCCGGTGGTGCTTCTCGACGAGCCGACGTCCTCGCTGGATGCGGCCACTGAGCGGGCGATCGTCGGCACGATGGAGGCGTTGCGCGGCGATCACACTGTGATCGTCGTCGCCCATCGCCTGCACACCATCCGCGATGCCGACCTCATCGTCGTGCTTTCGGAGGACGGGACGGTCGCAGAACGGGGCACGCACGATGAATTGCTGGCGAAGGGCGGTCGCTACGCCGAGTCGTGGGCGTGCCGGACGGGGAGCTCCCCGGGCGCCTGATCCTCATCACCTGGTCGATGCCCTCACGGGCGCCCTGCCGCAGCTTCCCGAATCCCACCGCCAGGCGCTCGGTGGGCAGAGCGAAACCGCCGACGAAAACGCCGAGCAGCACGAACACCGACGAGCTGTAAGGCTGAAGCTTCCTAGAAAGCGAAAATAGCCCCCTTCCTCATCCCTGTGAAAGCTGGGAGGGAAGGGGGCTCTTTGCTGCCTTGCCGCTAGCTACTACCGCCCGTGGACCTGGTTTTGAGCAATTTCCAGCCCGTGGCTGGCGATTAGCTCCACTGCCTCCGCCGCGGTGGGCAGGGTGAAAGCGAGTTCCTCGCGCTCCTTGGCATTGAAACTACGCAGCACATAGTCCGCTGGATCCTGTCGGCCAGGAGGACGGCCAATGCCAATGCGCACACGCATGTAGTCCTTCGTTCCCAATGACTTCGAGGTCGAACGCAGGCCATTGTGGCCATTCTCGCCCCCGCCGCGCTTAAGGCGCACCACACCCGGGTCTAGGTCCAGCTCATCGTGGGCCACCACGACGTCGGTAGGTGCGACATTGAAGAACTTCGCCAGCGCCGCGACCGGCCCACCCGACAGATTCATGTACGTCCGGGGCTTAGCTAGAATCACCTGTCGCTCGCCACCATCGGAGGTTTTAAACCGAGTCTGCACAATCTCAGCATTCGATTTCTTGTGCACGCTAAACGACGACGGCATCGGAGAAGTCCGGCTGGCTAGTTCATCTAGCACCAGATGTCCGACGTTATGGCGGGTGAGTTCATATTTGGGCCCAGGGTTGCCGGGCCCCACGACAAGCAGAGGCGTGGTGGAGGCGTTCATGAGTTCAATCTTGGCACACGGGCCGGGTTGTGGAGAACAGGCAACTGCGGGGGTAGAGGCCGGGGCTAGTCGAATGAAAAGTCAAAAATAAGTGGTTGCGTTAGGTTAGTCAATGATGGCAAAATTAGGTCATGCTAACTTACTTAAATCGAATGAGCGTGGCTGAACCTCGCCGCGTACGATTTTTCGCCGCCATTATTGCAATGAGTCTCGCCCTGGTGTTTGTCCTGGTCGGATGCGCTGATGGGCAGGAATCTAATGGTGACTCTGCGGCAGAAGAGAAGAAAGACGCTTCCTCCATCCGTGTAGTAGCTCTCGACTGGCGTTACGAGGAAATTCTTTACGCACTTGGTGTTAAACCGGTCGGTATTGTAGAGATTGGCAAGTCCGCCGCGCCTAAAACCCTCGAGGGCAAGCTCGACGGCATTACATCGGTGGGGCAGGCGAAACAGCCGAACTTGGAGGTCATTCAGTCGCTTGAACCGGACTTGATTCTGGCAAGCCCGACACGGCAGGCATCCATTATGGATCAGCTGAAGGAAATTGCTCCGACCGAAGCATACGGTGACACCTCCTATACCGAGGTGCTCGATGCGATGGATGACATTGCGACCAAGATTGGCGCTGAGGACAAGGCTGCAGAAGTCCGCGCCCGCATCGAGGACAAGGTGGTAAAGGCAAAGGAGAAGGTCGCGCCGGGCACGCAAGCAGCCCTCGTTGGTTGGTCCAAGAACACCCTCTACACTTGGGTCAAGGACTCCTTCGCAGGTTCTCTCCTGACCGCTGCTGGTTACGAGTACGGCTACGATGGAGAGAAGTCCGCCATCGAGTCCAAGACTGACGTAGCCGAGCTGACCGGTGACAAGCTCCCGGGAATGAAACTCGACGTTATGTACCTGTACAACGATATTGAGGGATTCCGTTCCAGCCCGTACGCAGATGTCGTAAGCAACATCGTTGACGTTGATCAGGACACTTGGTCACGCTCCCGCGGTCCGCTGGCCGCAGAGGCGATGTTGGATCAAATTATCAATTCCTAATGAAATTCCGTGCCTTTTGGGCATGCGTACTCATCTGTGTAGTAACTGTCGTGGCAATTAGTTTCTACCGACTATCTGGACTGTCAGCTCCGGCTAATGCCCCGCAGCTCTATCCGGAATTACGCAGCCTTACCCGTGATCGACTTTTAGCAGCTGTGATCGTCGGCGCCAGTCTCGGTGTCGGCGGCGTTCTGCTGCGTACCGCAACTGCCAATCCGCTGGCTGACCCGCAAATTACCGGAGTTAATTCCGGTGCTGCATTTGGCGCTGTTGCGACTGCGTTCGTAACTGGGTCTGCGACTGGTGCGCTGCTTTTGCCCGGCGCGTTAATTGGTGGTGGCGCGGCGGCAGCATTCACTATCTCTTTGAGTATGCGTGGATCTAGCCCAGAATCTGGCGGTGCAAACGCGATTCAAAAGATGGTTTTATTGGGCATTGCTGTGTCGGCCATATTTAGCGCGCTGACATCAATCTTCCTCGTCTTGGATGAAGCTCAGCTGACTACCGTATTGGCCTGGCTCAATGGTCGTCTCGCCGGAGTTCGCCTGCCGGACCTGGTTCCAGCCCTAATCGCCTTGGTGCTCATCTTTCCTGCCTTCGCCGCAGGTGGGCGTGCCCTAGATGCCCTCGGTGCCGGTGATGCAGTCAGTAGGTCTATCGGTGCGAATCCCGCGCGTGTGCGTGTCGGAGCAGTTGTCGGGGCTGTAGTACTGACCGCCACATGTGTAGCGGCCGCGGGGCCGATTGGTTTTCTGGGGCTGCTTGCGGCTGTCGTCGCGCAGCGAGTAGCGGGTCGCACGCACAGGCGCAGCCTGGTGGCAGCTGCCGTCGTAGGCTCGGCCACGCTTCTCATCGCGGATAGCCTGGGGCAGTGGCTGTGGGCCCCCGCGGAGACTCCGGTAGGCATTCTCACCGGTATTGCAGGCGCTCCGCTGCTGCTATGGGGAATCCGTTCGATCAGGTCTGCACGTCAGGGAGGTCGCAGGCGTGGTTACTAAGAGTCGCTTTGCCCTAGTGCTCCTCGTCAGTTCATTGTTCCTCGTGCTGGCTTGCCTAGTCGGTATGGGGATTGGAGCAGTTCAGAAGTCGCTTCCCGACGTTATTGCCGGGCTTCTTTCCGGAGAAAATCTCTATTGGCGCTACAGAATGCCACGCATAGTCGTGGGCGTGCTGACGGGTGTGGGGATGGCCGTGGCAGGAAGTTTGCTTCAGGTCGCATTGCGTAACCCGCTAGCGGCGCCGGACACTCTAGGAATTACTGCTGGAGGTGGCCTGGCGGCGGTCGTCGCACTTCTCGGTTTCGGATCTCTGCCAGCACTGGCACTCACCCCAATCGCGTTCGTTGGTTCCCTTCTCGGGGGATTGACGGTTTTTGCAGCGGCTGGTCGGGCAGTGGCTGATCCTGCGCGTTTGGCGCTGACAGGCGTGGCTGTATCTGTGGGGCTTGCTGCTGTGACACAGCTGCTCCTTGTGCGTGTGGCGCCAGAGGCCGGTGCCGCGATGACTTGGCTGAAGGGTTCTCTATATGCGCGCACCATGTCGGATGCGCTTACCGTTGCCCCCGTCATCTTTGTGGGGACAGCAGTGGCATTGGTGTTCGCGCGCCACTTCAACACCCTGGTACTGGATGATTCAACGATAGTCAGTATCGGTGGCCGTTTTAACGTGCTGCGAATCCTAGCGCTGATGGTCGCAGTGGCATGCGGCTCCGCGGCGGTAGCAGCAGCGGGTGTCTTGGGGTTCGTCGGGCTGATTATCCCGCACGCAGCGAAGCTGTTGGTGGGGCAGAATCTTGCGCGTCAGATTCCCGTGGGCGCCATGGCGGGTGCAGCTCTGGTGGTCGCTGCTGATGCTGTGGGGCGCTGGGCGTTTGCTCCGACGGAGATTCCCGTGGGGGCGTTAATTGCAATTGTCGGAGCGCCCTATTTCATCTACCTGGTTCATCGAGTAACGAGCGTGAAGAGGAAGTAGAAACTTATGACAGACTCTCTTACCTGTACTGAAGTGTCGGCGGGCTATGGCGCAGAGTTGATTGTCAAGGATGTCACGCTGAAAATCCCGCACGGGAAAATTACGGCTCTTATCGGTCCTAACGGCAGTGGAAAATCGACCCTGCTGAAGGTGCTTGGCAGGCAGTTGACACCTGAACGTGGAGCCGCAGAACTGGACGGTCGCCGAATCTCCGAATTTGGGGCTCGTCAGTTCGCCCGGCGCCTGTCCTTTCTACCGCAGCAGCCTGTGGTTCCGGATGGGATGACAGTTCGCGAGCTCATCGCTTTCGGCCGCTACCCGTATTCGGGAGCTTTTGCGTCGTTAAGCGCCGAGGATCACTCGGCGATTACGCAGGCGGCCCGGCAGACCGGAATTGAACAATTCCTTGATACGGATGCGATGGCGCTGTCCGGTGGGCAGCGGCAACGAATGTGGATTGCCATGACCTTGGCTCAGGACACCGATATTATGCTTCTCGATGAGCCGACGACCTTTCTCGATCCCGCGCACCAGCTGTCGATTCTTGACTTGGTTCAGGAACTAAACCGTAAAGGGCGGACGATTGTAATGGTTGTCCATGACATGGCTCATGCGGCGAAGTACTCCGACTATGTGGTTGTGATGCGCGATGGACGCATCGTTGAACAGGGCCCGACGCGAGAGACTTTCGATTCGGCTTTGATTCGACGTGCATTTGGAATCTCGTCGCTCATGGTTGAAGATCCGGAGACTGGGCGAAATCTTCCAATCGCCTATGGCGTGCATAAGTAAATTAGGGTAGCCTTACCTTCTGTTTTGCCAAATGTGTATGTAAATAGTGACAGTTGTGAAGCCGAAATTAGGCGACGACTCGTTTCAGCTCTCCGATCCGAGCGTCTCCTGATTCAAGAAGGAAAGTCAGTTCAACAGGCCGAACGCCTCATCGACAGTGAGCTAACTTCAGCAGATTTACTTAGAAGACTCGCTGAAGAGCGCTTGCTCAGCATAAATCCAACGAACCTCGACCGAGCCTGTGCTGAAATCTCCGATAGTGTGGCAGGCCTGCGCCGAGCTCGTCAGGGAATAGTTCGGCGTTGGGGCGTAGGGGACTCCGGAGCAGGTTATTTCGCACTGGTGGATGCATTGCGTCGGCGTTCGGAAAAACTCTCGGGTGAAGCTGGAGCCTCTGCTCTTCTCTCTCGGTGTGAACAGCTAGTCTGTGACGGCCACCCGGCGAGTCCAGCAGCGAAGACGTCGCTCGGAATTGGCAAAAAATGGTCCGACGTCCTCCCCGAACAGACCGAATCTATCCAACTTCGCTTCGCCGCTGTGAACAACGCGCGGGTGCATGAAGTAGGGTTGCCCACGCTGGAGGCTATTCGCAGCCACTTACCACGCCTTGCCTCGGCGCTGGCATCAGAGCTAGAGCGCCGGCGAATTAGCGGATGGTCCGTGATTCCAGTCCACCCGTTCCAATGGGAGAGAATCATCGCATCCGAGTTCAATAACGAAATCGCTAATGGCGAAATCATCTTGCTGGACACCACTGCCTTTGCCGAGCCCCTAATGTCGGTTCGCACTCTCCGAGTGTCGGATGGAAAGGGGGCGATGCACATCAAGGTTGCGGTTGAAATTCAGCTCACAGGGGCGGTTCGAGGTATTTCGGCGGGAGCGGTCGCGGCACCGGTTATCTCGGAAAAAATTTCTGAGGTGTTGGAGCTTGACAGCGGGTTTAACCCGCGGAGTAGCGACGATAAGCCGGGATTTGTCGTCGCAAGAGATATTGCTGCCGTGCGGTGGGATGCAGACTCGGGACTGCGAGCGCACTGCTTTGGCGCCGTATTCCGAGAGGATCCCACTGCAGACCTTGAAGCTGATGATGTGGCCATGCCGGTGGCGACGCTTCTTTCCCGCAATCCGCTGTCGTCTCGTCCCATTCTGTGCGATCTCTTCGATGAATTGGGCAACGAACCAGGTGTATACGAAAAGTGGTTCCGGGAGCTGGGACGGCTCCTCTTCGTGCCAGTCGCAGCGCTGCTGGCACGGTGGGGTATCGCGGTGGAGCCGCACCCGCAAAACACTGTGATTGTGCTGCGTGATGGTTGGCCGGAGCGCATAATCGTCCGTGACTTGGGCGGGTGCCGAGTCCTCGAGCAGGGGCCCATCGGACGTACTTCAGTAGGGCAGCAGCTACGAGGAACCGCGCTTGTCGAAGATGACCCGATCCGGCTTGTGGATAAAGCCTTTTATCCACTTGTCGCGAACCTTTACCGTCACCTGCACTTAGCAGCCAATCTTCCCGCACCTACGCGTCGTAGGATTGACCGGGGCAATAGTGAATTGCTTGCGGAGGAGTACTGGCGTATCCGTGCAGCTTTGCTGGAGTCTGTGGAGGACGGCGGCGAAAACATCAGCGAAATCGTTTTTCGGAAGTTTCTCGGTTCCGAGGTGCCGATTAAGCGGGTGCTCGGTATGCGGCTAAGTGGCGCGGTCACAGAACAGGACTATGTCTATGAACTAAATCCACTCGCTGCTATTGAATTGCTGGACAATAAGCACTTCTGTCAGCGTATTGAGCCATGGCTGAGCTGGGCTGATGAGACTCTCCGACACCGGATTGAGAAATCGGCCGCCGAAGAGGCACTTTCCGACGATGCCCTAGTCGCCCTGCAATCTGATATCTCCAACGCCCGGGAGAACTTGGCGTTGGTTCGAGCTCAAGTAAGTCGACGGATTGGGGACTGGTCCGGTAGCTTCTGGGAGCTGCTGCGTCCCTTGCTGTCTCATAAGGCGACAGCGGCCGCTGATTCTTTCTGTATTTCTGGGCACAACGTACACCCGTTGGCCAAATTACGGCGTGGTTTTAGTACAGAGGAATCGATGCTCTATGGCCCAGAATCGGGCGGCACGGTTGATCTCAGATTCGTCGCCGTCGATCGAGGTGCCGCATGACAACCCGACCACGGGGCCGCTGCCGACAGCGGCCCACTGCGATACCAAAGAAAAGGGGAAACGATGACGGATCAAGCTGAACGAGGTGCGGCGATCGTCGTCCGCGACCTCACGAAGAGCTACCCGATTGCGGGCAAAGCGGGCACCCCGCCGGACGGCGGGCGCAAGGGAAAGCGCGGCGCCCGGATGCGCAAGCATGTGCTCGACGGCGTGAGTTTTACCGTGCCCGCCGGGGCGATCGTGTCGTTCCTCGGCCACAACGGTGCAGGCAAGACCACCCTCATCCGAATCCTGTCGACGCTCATCACCGCCGACTCCGGCGAGGTGAGCATCTTCTCGCGCGATGTGAAAGAGGACCCGGCAGGCGTGCGCGCCGACATTGCCACCACCGGCCAATTCGCGGCGATCGACGAGAACCTCACCGGCCGGGAGAACCTGGAGTTCTTCGGGCGGCTGCGCGGACTCGACCGCGCCGCCGCGGCCGCCCGCGCGACGGAACTGCTCGCGCAATTCTCGCTCGCAGACAGTGCCTCGACGCTGGCGTCGGCCTATTCGGGTGGCATGCGGCGCCGTCTCGACATCGCCGCGTCGCTGTGCGTCGTGCCCAGGCTGCTGTTCCTCGACGAACCCACGACGGGGCTGGACCCTGTCAGCCGCGAAGAGCTGTGGGGCTTCATCCGGCAACTGCGCGACGACGGAATGACCCTGGTGCTGACCACCCAGTACCTGGAAGAGGCGGAGGCGCTGGCCGACCACGTCCATCTGCTCAAGGATCGCCGCATCGTCGCCAGCGGAACGCCGGAGGAATTGCGCCGCGACTTCGGGTCGCACGTGCTCCGCGTGTCCTTCGCCACCGCCGCCGAGGCGGAGGCGTTCGCCCGCTGCCTCGGGGGAACGTGCCTAGACGGCGCCCGCGTCGCGGGGAAGTCGGTGTCCCTCGACGTCGACCCCGGACCGCGGGTCCTCGAGGCGGTGGCGCAGGCGATGGAGGCCTCGGAAGCGTCGCCGGATTCGCTGAGCGTGTCGCCGCCCACCCTCAACGAGGTGTTCATATCGATGAACGCAGGGGGTGCGGCGCGATGAGTGCGACGTCGGTCGCGGCGTTTCTCCGTCGGGATCTGCTGCTGTTGCGACGCAACACCGCGTCGCTGATCTCCATGTTCGTAGTTCCGCCCCTCTTCCTGCTGTGCCTGTACGCGGTGTTTGGGTACTCGGCGGGGCAATCCGGCTTCGGGTACCTGCGTTTCGTGCTCGGCGGCTGCCTGTTCCAGGCGGCGATGTTCACTGCCGCGGCGTCGGCGATGGCGGTGGGACAGGACGTCGAATCCGGGCTCGTTGACCGCGTGCGCGTGTTGCCCGGGGCCACAGGCGGCTATGTCGCCGGCAGGCTCGCCACCGATGTGCTGCGGATGTCCGCGTCGATCGCGGCGCTGCTGGTCGTCGCGTGGGCCTGCGGCCTCGACATGGCTGTCGGTGACGTCGCGTGGACTGTCCTGTGGTCGCTGCTCGCCGCGGCGGTCCTGTCCCTGGTCACGGACGGGGTGATCCTGATGGTGCCCGCCCCGGTGTCGACGGCCTCATCGATCCAGGCGCTGGAAATGCTGCTGCTCATGTTCTCCACCGCGTTCATTCCGGCGACCGCTTTGGACGGCTCCCTTCGCGACGTCGTGCGCCACATGCCTTTTTCGCCGGTGATCGAGGTGATTAGGGCGGCGTCCCCGGACGCCTTCCCGGATCGCGCCGGGGAAGAGGCCGCCCTGTGGCTCGGTGTCGCGGCGGTCGCCGGAATCGTCCTGTTCATCCGCCGGTTCACCTCGAGGAGCGAATCATGATTGGCGCCATCTTCGTGCATCTGCGGCGCATCGCCCACATTTGGCTGCGGCGCCCCGACTTCTGGTTCATGACGTTCATTGCTCCGCTCGTGTACCTGTTCATCGTCAACCGCATGTTCGGTGGCCTGGTCAGGCAGCTCACCGGAGAGTTCGAACTCCGGAACGCGGTCATCCTGGTCGTGACGGCGTGGGCGTTCATCCTGGCCATCACGGGATCATCCACCGTGTTCGTTGAACGCAGCAATGGCTTCCACGAGCGGTTGATCACCATGCCGGCGCCGTACGCGGCCGTGCCGGCCGCACGGATCATTGCCGAGTTCATCCGGATCATGGCGATGACGGCCGTCGTCGCGGCGGTGGCCGCCTTGCTTTCCGACGGCCCACCGGAGGTGTCCTGGTGGTGGAGGATCGCGGTGACCGGCGCGATGGTTGCCGCGGCGGTCGCATGCACCGGCACGTACATCGCGTTCTCCATCACCAGCCCCCAGGGTTCCGTGGCCCTCATCCCGTTAATTATCGTTGCGATGTTCGTCAACACGGTGCTGATGCCCGCCGACCACTTCCGTCCCCTCCTGCGCGGAATCGCCGGGCACACCCCCGTATCCGCGGCCGGCGAGGCCGTCAACGGCACCGGGGCTGCGGGTCTGGTGGTCTGCGCGGCCTGGTTCTTAGGCATCGCCGTGCTCGCGGCGTGGGGCATCGCCGTGAAAACGAGGCCGGGGGAGTCTGCATGACGGCCCGCGAATCCGAGCATCTAACCCGAAACCGCCGCGTGGACGCGGCCCACACACCCGGAGACAGAACCAGATGAAGTCGATTGCCCAGATCGTCCAGAACAACCTCAGACTCCTCGCGGCCTACGAGGACAAGGTCCAGCCGAGGTTCCTAAGCCGCTATGCGCGCGAACCGATGGACGCCGCCGCCGTGTACCGGAAGCTCCGTGCGCTGGACCCCGGGCCGGATGCGCCGGCCCGGGGTCCTCGACCTCGGTTGCGGAACCGGGTGGCGAACGGCAGCGCGTTTCGGTGGCCCGCGCCGTGTTGAAGCGGGCGCCGGTGCTGCTGGTGGATGAGGGGACTTCATCGCTCGACGCGTCCGCCGCCGTCGCTGTGCAGGAGGCAATTCGCGAACTTGCCGGGTCGGCGACAGTGCTGGTGATCGCACATCAGGAACACACGGTGGCCGCTGCCGATCAGGTCGTCATGCTCGATGGCGGACGCGTGGCCGCGGCGGGGATACACGAGGATTTGCTGGCTTCGTCGCAGGCGTATGCCCGGCTGTGGGCGCGATAGCCGCATCCGTGACAAGTGGGCATCCACGGGTTGAGAGAACGACTGTTGGACTGTCCGGCTGCCGACGAGTTTTGCGCTCTGCGGCAGTTCGGCGGCAACGAGTGACCGAAGCGGTCAGGAGATCATGACTCGACGATGGATCGGGGCTGCGTGGCCTGTTGGGCCGCAGGCAGGCGGTAGCGTTCCTAGTCCTCCGGTCGCACGAGCTACAGGAATCGCGCAGCGGCGACTCAGGAGTAGTCTGCAAGAACGCGCTGGTTTGACGCTATCAACGGTCATCATGCCACCGTGCGGAATGATCCACTGCGCTCGAGTGTGTCCCAACGGGAAGCCGATGCACACCACGGCGTCGGGGCTGTAGGTGTTGATCTGCTCCAGAACTGCGTCACGGCTTGCCTCCGCATCAGAAGGAAGCGGTAGCCAGGATCCGGGAGGGATTCGAACCCCACGATCGAGGCAAGCGGATCTCCGCGTGCGGCACGGAAAAGACCACGCCAATTGCCCATCACGGATTCGCATCAGTAGGGTGAAAACATGTCGAAGAGCCAGGCGCAGCGTAGCGTGTCGCGCAACCCCCGCACACGCCGACGCTCACCCGGTTGGGTGCCCGACCAACACGGCGCCTGGTTTATGGTCACCGTCCCCGCTATTACTGGTGTCATCCTGGCGCCGTCGTGGACTGCGATTCCCCTGTTGCTGACCTGGTGGCTCGGCTATTTCACGTTTTTCGCCGGCAGCGTCTGGATCCGCTCGCGCTTCCGCGAACGCAACCGGCCCCCGGTCGTGGTCTACGGGTCGCTCGCGGCCGTCGCGGGTGTGACAACGCTGATCTTCAACTGGCGGCTTCTCATGTGGGTCCCGGCGTTCGCACCGTTGGTGGCCATAGCCGTATTCGAGGCATGGAAGCGGCGTCCGAGGTCGCTGTTGTCGGGTGTTTCCACTGTCGTAGCAGCCTGCCTCATCCTGCCGGTGGCCGCCTGGGCCGGGGGAGGCCTGGATGTGGAGGCGTGGGCCGCATTTGCCGTGTACCTGGCGTACTTCGTCGGCACTGTGCCCTACGTGAAGACGCTCATCCGTGAACGCGGCTCCAGGCCCTGGTTCATCGGGTCGGTGAGCTATCACGTCGTCGTGCTTGTCGCTGCCGTCGTCGCCGTGCTCGTAACCGGCGGGCATCCTTTCCACCCAGCGATCATCGTCGTGGCCGTCGTGTTGCTCGCGCGGGCGACGCTGATGCCGATCACCGGCGCACGTCGTGAGAAGCCATGGACGCCGAAGATCGTCGGACTTCTGGACGCTGCCATCACAGTGCTGGTGGTCATCGTTGTGCTGCTCTAAGGCGCCTCATTCGCTGCCTCGTCACTTTGGCTGATTGAGATACAGCCCATGGCTTCCGCCGTATGATGTGGTGCATGAACTGCCGGAATGTCCGTATCAACTCCGTCGCGGCGCTTATCCTGAGCCTGTTAGGGGCGGCGTTCTTTGCAGTAGGGCGGATTCTGTTTGGGGTGGGCGGATGGCTCGTGTTCTACTCCGTTCCAGCTGGGGTGATCGCCGCACTTGCGCTTCTTGCTTTGTGGTTTATCCCCGTACGCCACGTGAAGGACGGCCCGCAGGCAGGGCCGTATAAGTCCTTCGGGTGGCGTGAGTCTTGGGCCTTCATCGCGGTAACGGTGTTTCTCTTCCTCGCCGGCTTCTTTATGGTCGATACCGGTGACACTGAAGAGAGCGTGAAATCCGTTTTCACCCAGCTTGTAGGGAGACGGGCGTTAGATCTTTCTTCAACATTGTGTTTGCTCTGTGTCCTTGGAGTGATTGTGTCCTACATCGTGGGCGTTGTTGTGGCGGTGAAAGGACGCAAAGGCGAGATACAGGACAGGGGCCAGGCAAACATTCCTTCACCGACGAAACCGGTCTCACCCACACCGGGTGGGATGAGGTAGGTGCCGGTTTTGGTGGTCTTGAGATATTCGAGAAGCATTTCGTCGCGCGACATGGATCGGTGCACAGTGGCAAACCTCCCGCTCGTACGGTGAAACACCAACATTTGTTGTCCGAAAATGAGTGATTCCTGTGGGACAATCAGGCGTCTACAGATTCACAAGGAAGCAACGATGACTGACACCTCAGAGATCCTCGATTCGATCACGCCGAAGCAAACTGCCAAGGTCAACAGCCTCAACGCTGCCATTTGGCAGACCGCAGATGATTACCTGCGGCTTATTGTCCCGGCCGAGAATTACGGTGACTACATCATTCCGTTCACTGTGCTCCGTCGCCTTGAAGGTCGATTGGAGTCGACGAAGAAGGACGTATTAGATCTCGTCCACCGGGAGAACGTGAAGGGAACAGATCCCTCGATTGTGAATCTCAAGATCGAGAACATGTTCAAGCTTCGTTTTTGGAACACGTCTCAGTTGTCTCTCGAACGCCTGGCCACCTCCGACGACACGTTGAAGGAAGGGCTGCTGCAGTATCTCAGGGCGTTCTCTGCAAATATCCAAGAGATTTGGAAAGCGTTTGAGTTCGAGAAACTCATCGACTTCCTTGACCGCAATAATCAACTCTGGAATGTGGTGAACCATTTCGCGTCCATCGACATGTCTGACGAGGCACTCCAGGATCAGACGATGGGCGACATCTTCGAGAACCTGATGTATCGTTCCTTCGCCAGAAAAGCGAAAGACGCCGGTGAGTTCTACACTCCGCGCGACGCGATTCGTCTGATGACGTCCATTCTGTTCACCTCGGACGACAGCGAACTGGAGGAAGACGGCATCATCCGTTCCGTCTACGACCCCACCGCCGGTACGTGCGGCATGCTCATCGCTGCACGTGATGCGCTCCGGGCTATCAACCCAGGTATTGAGATCGTCGTTGCAGGACAAGAACTCAAGGAATCTTCATTCGCTATGGGCAAGTCTGATCTGCTCATGCAGGGGTTCAAGAACCCAGAAGTGTTGAAGTTTGGCAACTCCCTGACCAATGATCAGTACGCCGACGAAACCTTTGACTACATCATGGCGAACCCGCCATACGGTTCGTCCTGGAAGGCATTCCAGAAGGACGTCAAGGCGCTCCAGGAGCAGGGCGATCCACGCTTTGCTGAGGGGCTTCCCGCTGTCAGCGATGGCCAAATGCTGTTTCTGATGCACATCGCGCACAAACTCGCTGCGGCTGATGGTGCAACGAAGGGTGGTCGCGCTGCTGTGGTTACGAATGGCTCCCCGCTATTTACCGGCGATGCCGAAAGCGGTCCGGACAGTATCCGCAAGTACCTCATCGGCGCGCAAGGTGGCACCGAAGTGCTGGACACGATCATCGCGCTGCCAAATGACATGTTTTATAACACCGGCATTGCCACCTACATCTGGATCCTTGACAGGAACAAGGAACCACGTCGTCGTGGCAAGATCCAGTTCATCGACGCGACCGAAATTTGCGCCCCGATGCGTAAATCGATGGGTAACAAGCGTGTCGAGTTCTCTGAAGACAGCATCCGCGACATCACGAAGATCTACAAGGATTTCGAGGAAAGTGACCGCTCTATCATCGTGACAGCTGATGAACTGACTTACCGCGATGTGCCGATGTTTAAGTTGGCGCACTACGCCGTCAGCGTCACCGACGAGACTGTGGCGGAAGCTATGAGTCATAAGACCGCATTTCCAGAGCATGAAGCAGTCATCCGCGAGATGAAAGGGCGCGAATACAACGACCTGTCTAAGGCGCTCAAGTCTGCTGCGAAGGAACGCGGTGTGAAGATGGGCGCGCCACTGCTTCGCCACATTATGAAGGCGTTGGCAGTGGAAGATGAGAATGCGCCTGCATCTCTCGATGAGAAGGGGAACCCGGTCGTGGACGCTGCTTCCAAGGTGATCGAGCGCGTCCCATACTTGGAAGACGTGTCCGAGCATATGGAGCGTGAGGTGCTCCCGTTCGTTCCGGATATGCAGTGGGACGAGTCCTTGGCGAAGGTTGGCACGGAACTACCGTTGACCCGCCTGTTCTACAAGCCAGAAGAGTCTCGCTCCTTGGAGGAACTGGACGCGGATATCGCTGACTCCCTGGATCGTATCTACGCCATGTTCGGAGAGGTGCGGGCAGATGACTGAGTTTCACCCGAACAAGTTGGGGTTGATCTCCACGATCTTGCAATCGAATGTCGATAAGAAATCCAAGCCGGATGAACCCGCTGTCGAACTGTGTAACTACACGGATGTTTACTACAACGACACGATTACAACGGATCTTGATTTCATGAAGGCAACCGCCTCTCCGGATCAAATTGTGAGGCTCCGGTTGGCGGAGGGTGATGTCATTATCACGAAGGACTCCGAAACAGCGGACGATATAGGTATCCCTGCATACGTAGATTCCACTCATGATTCGCTCGTCTGTGGTTATCACTTGACGGTTCTTCGTGCTCATTCCGGAAGAGTTTTCCCGAAGTTTCTCTACTACTTGATGCTGAGTAGGGAAACAAGCGAGTATTGGGAAAAGCGTGCGAATGGAGTTACCCGCGTCTCGATTCCTCAGCAAACAGTTTCATCATTACCAATTTCCCTTCCTGATCTCGAAACCCAGCGCTGTATCGCTGATTATCTCGACAAGGAAATCAGCGAGATGGACGCGCTGATCGAAGAGTTCGAAGGGCTGGTCGGAAGTCTTAGGTATCGCAAGAAGCGTTTCGTGGAGTTTGAGTTTCAGAAAAGCGAAAGATGGAATCTCGTCCCGCAACGATTGAAACTTTTGGTAGATAGTGAAGACAACCGCCGTGTTCCAATTGATTCTGGGGACAGAAAAGATATCCAGGGAGAGTACCCGTACTACGGGGCATCCGGAGTCATCGATTACGTAAACGATTACATCTGGGACAACGAAAAACGTTTGCTAGTTTCCGAAGATGGGGCAAACCTAGCAATGCGTAATCACCCTATTGCCTTCGTTGCAGATGGGCAGTATTGGGTAAACAACCATGCGCATGTTCTCAAGCCTCGACATAACTATCCCGCAGAACTGCTCGCTGCTGCAATCGAGATTTCCCCGATCCACCATCTAATCACTGGGAGCGCCCAGCCTAAATTGACCGCTTTCAACATGGGGGAGATTGCATTTCCCTTCCCGAAAGATACTGATTCTGCCATCTCGATGAATGTCTTCATTCAGGAGGAATTGTCACGCATGGACGCACTCATCGAGGAATCCACCAAACTCATCGAAAACCTCAAAGCACGCAAAACTGCGCTGATCACTGAAGTCGTAACGGGGCGGAAAGAGGTCTAATCATGGTGAACCCGATTCTTGAAGAAGCGATGGAACTGACCATCTGCCGATCTCTCAACAGCCAAGGTTGGATCTGGAACGAGGGTGCCAACGACAAGGGGTTCGACCCCGAACTTGGACTGTTCCCCGAAGACGTACTCCACTGGCTGAAGACTCAGTATCCGGAGCAATACGAGCGGGCGATTCCTGAGACTGCGAACGAAACAGAGCGAAAGTCTCGTGAGTACCGGCTGTTAAAGCGTCTGACTAAGGAGCTCGACTACACGCCAATTCTTGATGGCATCACCAAGAAGGTCAACGGCGGACTTCTGGGCACGCTTCGAGATGGGTTCTCGTTCACGCAGACAGACCTCGGCACTGTGAACTTCCCGGACATGGCGGGCTTCTACCCGTATGACCCGGCGAAGACGGATGTGATCGACAAGGCGAAGGAAAACCGCCTACGCGTGCTGCAGCAAGTCCACTTTGAAAAAGGTGGTTTTGGCGAGATTGACCTTGTGCTGCTGGTCAACGGCATCCCCGTGATCACGATGGAACTCAAGACTGACAACACGCAGTCGATTGACGATGCCGTCAAGCAGTACAAGCACGACCGCAAGCCGAATCGCTCCAGCCGCCCGCTGCTCAACCCTGGCCGCTGCCTCGTCCACTTCGCGGTGTCCTCCCGTGAAGTCACGATGACCACAGAACTCAACGGCACCGATACCGTCTTTCTTCCGTTCAACCAGGGAACCGAGGAAGGCCGCGCTGGCAACCCCGACAACCCCAACGGGTACAACGTTTCCTACCTGTGGGAGTGGGTGTGCTCACCGGATCTGCTGCTGCGCATCCTGAAGGATTACGCGCTGTGGGAGCCGTCCATGAAGGGCAATGAGGGGCGCCTGATCTTCCCGCGATTCCACCAGTTGCGCTCTGTTGAGCGTGTCACCAGCGATGTCGCCACCAACGGCACCGGCAGGCGCTATTTGATTCAGCACTCTGCGGGTTCAGGCAAGACGAAAACCATTGCATGGTTGGCGCACCGTGCCAACAAGATGATCCATGAAGACGGGACGAAACTTTTTGATTGTGTAATCGTCGTCACGGATCGCACCGTGCTGGATAAGAACGTGGCGGATGGACTCTCGCTGCTCCAGGCCTCTGAAGGCATGGTCATCAACATCACCGGTGACGACACGTCCAAGTCCGAGAAACTTAACCACTATCTCACCCAGGGCAAGCGCATTTTGTCCTGTACGCTGCAGACATTCCCGGCACTGGCGAAAACGATTGACCGTTCTCCGAAGCTGCGAGACCGCCGTTGGCTGGTCATTATCGACGAAGCGCACTCGTCCCAACACGGCAAGACCTCCCGCACACTGCTGGAGACTCTTTCGGACACTCCTGATGAGCTTGCGGAAGCAGCAACGCGAGCGGCTGCGGATATTGAAGACGAAGAGATGCTCGATGGTGGGGCAGCGCTCAGCGAGCCTGCCGGTTCGACTCAATCTGGCGGGCTCACGCGTGCCGAAAAGGACCGTCTGCAGCAGCAGCGAGATTCGGCAGTCGCCCGCTCGTCGAACGTCACCCTCGTTGCGCTGACCGCAACGCCCAAGGCAAAGACTCTTGCTGTGTTTGGCGAGCCGTCCCCGGACAACCCAGAGAAGTACGTGGCATTTGACCTGTACTCCATGGCGCAGGCAATCGATGAGAACTTCATCCTGGACGTGCTCCAGAACTACATCTCACTGTCGCTCTACGCCAAGATCGAAGATCAACTTGGCCGCGAAGACGACGTCATTCTTGGCGAGGCAAAATCTGCACTCAAGCATTTCGTTCGCTCCCACGAGAAGACGATCCACTCCAAGGCCGAAGTTGCCGTCGAGCACTTCAATAACAACGTGCGCTTCCTGCTCGGATCGACCGCGAAAGCAATGGTCGTTTGCGACGACCGCATGAGCGCATACACCTGGTTCCGGGCGGTTCAGGACGTGATCAAGTCCAATCCGAAATACCACGGGATCGAAGCACTTGTGGCGTTCTCTGGTTCGCTCGACGTGTCCAAGGACGAGGACATCGAGGAGATCGTTACGGAATCCTCCCTCAACAACGAGAACGCACCTGAGGGGCATCGTCGGATGGAAACGACGAAGATGTTCGACGGTGCGGCGTACAAGTTCCTCATCGTGGCTAACAAGTATCAGACCGGCTTTGACGAACCTCGCCTGTCAGCGATGTACGTGGATAAGCCACTGTCCGGCGTGATGGCGGTGCAGACGCTCTCGCGTCTGAACAGGACGATGCCGTCGAAGAATAAGACCAAGACTTTCGTCGTCGACTTCGTCAATGACCCCGAAACGATTCTTCACTCGTTCCAGCCGTACTACTCGCAGGCGTCTATTGACACCGAGGTAGACCCCGACGTACTTGCAGATCTTGCTCGCGTACTGGACACCTCCCAGTTCTACGACGTCGAGGAGATGGAAGCGATCGCCGACACGGTGATGGACCGGGACATTGACGTAAAAAAGAAAGACAGCCTGATCCGAATCGGGATCGATCCAATCATTACCCGGTGGACCGAGTTCTACGGAGGTGCTTTGATCTCCAGGGACAAAGACAACGAAGCAGTGGCCACAGATTTCCGTGCGAACCTGGTGAAGTACGTTCACGCGTGGGACTTCTTGAGCCAGTTCATCGACTTCCAAGACATCACTCTGCACAAGCGTGCGATCTTCGCCGACCTGCTCGCGCGCAACCTCAAGCTTGGCAAGAAAGCACGCGAGGAGGACTACGTCACCGGCGTCGAGGTAGTGAAGACCGCGGTCATGGGTGACGTCGAAACAGGCGTTGAGCTGAAACTCAACATCGAGGATTCGCGGGCACCTCTCCCTGTTCCAGGGTTCGATGGTCGTGTCTCTACCGGTGGGGCAGGGGATCCGCTCCAAGGCGCATTCCGCGAAGCAGTGGAGCAGGTCAACGAGCTGTTCTCCGCTGCGGGCATCGACATGTCCAACTCGGCGAATACCCGCATGGTTCATGCCGTGTGGGAGGCGTTGGCTAACGACGAAGAAGTGGAAGCCCTTGCCACCAAGAACCCGCAGGAGGCGTTGGCGAAGTCACCGAAACTTCGCGACAAAGTGCTTTCCGCAATCTTGGGTGCCGACGCTGAGCACGAGCAGTTCACTAACCTCATGCTCGGTGGCGAAGACGCGCTGAACGTTCTCACCGCTGCAATGTCCCGTCTTGCAGTTGCCGCAATGGAAGACAAGGCGCGCGGGATTGCTGTGCCGGACGACGCGCTCATCGGTGGTGCGGAAGAACCCCAGGATGAGTCGCCGGTTGAACGTCGTATCCAGGACCTTCTCGATGTAATGCTCATGCACGCTGGTGCTTCTACTGTTGAGGAGCAACTCGCGCGGTCACTGGACGAAGCGCTGTCGTACCGTGGAACCTCCAACGTGTTCGAGGTGGTTCGCTCACAGTTCGTCGGACACTCGCTGCCAGTGGACGGTGATCTGTACCAAGGCGTCGTGATGTACGCGGTGGAGCACTACTAAGGGGCAAGGACGGGGCCGATATCTTCTGAAAAGAAAACTGACTAGGCCAACTCCAGAGGAACATGTCCTACTTGGTGTCCGTTTGGGTCGAGGAGCCACCCATAGACCTTTTCCATGCGGTAAGCGATCTCGTAGCTAACAATTTCAGCTGCGGGCGCTTCGCGCTCGATCCGCGTTAGCAAGCTGGTGATAAGCGGGGTATCGCGGATACCAAAAATAGCGACAACGTTGTCTTTATTGAACACTTCTGCGCAGAATCGGGACTCGGCCCATTTGCCCATGCGGCGTACGAGCTCGTTTGCAGACTCGGGACTAGTGCGCAGGATTACAACCAAAGAAAACTTATAGTCGAACTTTCGGCGAGCCACATCACACCGAAAGACGATCACTTGACTGTTGATAAGGAAATCTTTTGATCGTTGTACGAGATGCAACGGTGCTTCCACTTGTTTCGCTAGCTCACGAAGGGGTATGGTCAAGTCCCGTGAAGTGGTGTAGCCGTTTGTGCTTTCGGCTCGGTATGAAGTTGGGGGTTTGGTTAGGCGGTTAGTTGGTGGTGGTCACCATGGTCGTCTCCTTGTCGGTGCATGAGGTGTTTGGTGTGTTCGAGTGCAGTCAGTGACATGTAGCGCTTTTGTTGGATCCAATCGTCGTGCTGCTCGGCAA
>NZ_KV826363.1:0-1624 GCF_001835905.1 Corynebacterium sp. HMSC034E11 | reverse complement strand
TCTACTCAAACGGAACAAAACCTGGGACACTTCATTACCTGAGGTAGGAACTAAACCCAGGACGCTTCACTATCGGCACTCGAACACACCAAACACCTATGCACCAAACTGGAGGTGAACATGGTGAGCATCACCAGCAAACCGCCTAACCAACCCCCCAACTTCATACCGAGCCGAAAGCACAAACCGCTACACCACTTCACGGGACTTGACCCAGGCCGGAAGCTAGAGGCATTTGCAGCCCGGTGTAAATTCCGTTCTGGTCGGGGATCGAAAGGGACTTACAAGCTGCTTCTCTGGGGTTTAGTGTGCCTTGTTGGATGCGTGGCGCTTTTTGGCTGTTAACCAGCAGAAAGTGTTTCTGAGTTTCGGCGTTGTTGCTGATCGGGCTGAGTAAATCGGCCGGATATAAGGTCGTGCGGCTTATATCGGACCTATTTGTGTTCAATCCACCGGAATGGCACCCGCATGTGTTAGTCGCGGGTTGGTGCGCTTTCCAGGAGAGCAGAGGGTGTCAGGAAGTTTGTGTGTGAGGCTCTGGTCTGAAGGAGTTTCACTGATAATAATTACGGTGTCACCGAAGAAAAATCATGACCCGGCGAGGGGCAACGAGATCAGCGGGAAGCTGATGGAAAATCCTGAGCTAGCCAGTTTGATCAGCGAGCTGGCGACCTCCTCTGATGATGCAAGCGAGCTGCTCTAAGGCCTGCTGCAGGCTTCGATCAAGGTTGGCCTGCAGGCGAAGATGGATGCGCATTTGGGCTATAACCATTCCGACCGCAAAACCAAAGCCCAGGTGGAGACCGCACCGGCGAACAATCACCGCAAGGGGTCGTACACCAAGACCGCTAATTCTGGCTACGGTGAGGTGGAAGTGACCGTGCTCAGGGATCGTGTCGGTACGTTTACTTCCCGGATGGTGCCCAAGGGTGCACGTCGGCTCACAGAGCTCGACGACATGATCGTCTCGCTGTACGCCGGAGGGATGACCGTGCGCGGTATTCAGTACCACCTCGCGACCACGCTCGGGGTGGATATGAGGCCCGGATACGATCAGCACCATTACCGATGCAGCGTTAGATGAGGTCATGATCTGGAAAAACCGCCAGCTCGATGCGTTTTACCCCGTGATTTTCCTCGACGCGTTACGCGTCAAGATCCGTGATGGGCACCACGTGGTCAACAAGGCTTGCTACATGGCGGTTGGTGTCGACATGGACGGCATCAAGCACATCCTGGGATTGTGGATCGCCGATAATGAAGGTGCCGCATTCTGGGCATCGGTGTGTGCGGATCTGGCCAACCGCGGGGTCCAGGACGTGTTCATCGTGTGCTGCGACGGGCTCAAAGGCTTGCCGGAAGCCGTGGAAGCCTCTGGCTGTATTCCATGGTGCAGGCCTGCATTGTGCACCTGATTCTGGCTGCGAACCGGTGGGTTGTCCTACTGGGACCGCAAATCTGTCTCCCGGGTGCTGCGTGAGGTCTACACGGCCGCAAACGAGGAGGCCGCTCGTGTCAGCTTGGATGCGTTCGAGGGCAGTAAACTGAGTCAGAAATATCCGCAGTCGGTCAAAGTCTGGCGCGACGCCTTGTGTTTTGTCAAGTTGTTTTAGGCCGTTTCGGC
>NZ_KV826362.1:0-302 GCF_001835905.1 Corynebacterium sp. HMSC034E11 | reverse complement strand
ATGTGGGTTGGATTGGTGAACAATCCAGACGTTAACCAGGGGGAAAGCGTTGAACAATCCAGAAAAAACGTTGAACAATCCCGCCAAAAATCAATGTGTCCAGCAACCGTTTTACCTGCGCATACAAACTGCATAACCTTATGGATGTCAGGAAGAACAGGTCCTGATCAGCGAAACAAGAAATCACCAAGGAGCACCACCAATGCGCAACGCAATCCGCAACACCATCGCAGCAGCACTGACTGCCACCATGGCCATTGCCGGTATCACCCCCGCCAATGCGTGCGACGCTTGCGATGAGC
>NZ_KV826361.1:0-7649 GCF_001835905.1 Corynebacterium sp. HMSC034E11 | reverse complement strand
CCCGCCCCAAGCAAAAATAGAAATCAAGGCAAATGCCTAGGAACAAAACTCGGGGCACTTCATTCTACAAACAGACTGCATAGTGATAGGTTTAGTTCTGCAGCGTAACATGGTACGGCGTGTTGCGGGCGCTCCTGGTGCTGTTTATGCATTCTAGAGGTTTTGGTCCTAAGGCGAATTTGCGAACTTGCTGAATAAAACGAACTGGAAAGGTAGCCATGCGTAGGGTGATCACATACGGGACGTTTGATTTACTTCATTATGGACATATTCGGTTGTTGAAACGAGCTAAAGAGCTTGGCGACTACCTTATCGTAGCTATTTCGACTGATGAATTTAATGCGGGCAAAGGGAAACAAGCCTATTTTTCATTTGAAGAGAGGAAGGGAATGCTCGAAGCGTTGCGGTTTGTTGACCTAGTCATTCCGGAAAATGATTGGCGTCAAAAACCCGATGATATTAAGAACTTCCACGTCGACGTGTTCACTATGGGGGACGATTGGGAAGGAAAATTTGACGAACAATTGGCCGGATTATGCGAGATTGTTTACCTTCCCCGTACACCAGAAATCTCGACTACTCAAATTAAACAAGAACTTGCGAAAAAATAATGGCTTACCGACCCGAGTCGGAACGCGGTTAATCTAGGTGGATCAAATGAAAACAAAGAAATCTTTTAACCAACAGGGTCTTAGAGATAAGGTACTCAGATTTAGCGGTGGAGTAATAGCAGGTAAGACAGGGCTCCCGAAACTGCAAAAAGTCGTCCAGTATTCGGCTGCGAAGACGTATGCTGATGGAAACCTGAAGGAAGCGCTTCACCTTTATGAGAGCATACCCGAGGAACTCAGGTCTACCGAAGTTAAAGTACGCATTTCGAAAATATATGGGGAGCTAGGCAATCTTGATTTGGCAATAGCTAAGATAAATGCTTTAGAAATGGATGGGGTGAGCTCAGGTGCTTATAAGGAGTTAAAGGCTTCACTACTGGAGCAAAAGAATGACTTGGAGACGCGCCAAAATAAGAACGACCCTAGATCAGGCAGTTCGTTTAGTTATTTGGAATCTGTCGCGAGAGAAAAGGGACTTTCTGCTCTCGTTTTGGAAGACCATCGACGCCTTCTCCAGCAGAGAATGGAGGGTGAGCAGAGGTTTGTTGTTAATCTAGCTGGTGAACTCGTCATCAAGCATCCTAAGGACCCGATTATTCGTTTTGAGTATGCTGTTGCTTTGTATGAATCGGGCCAGCTACTGCGAGCTAGGTCTAACCTGATTGCGTTGGATGCGATTAAGGTCGATGACGATGTTGCTGTTAGGGCAAGGTCGTTAATGAAAGCGATAGCGGAAGGCGAAGCGATCGCCAAATTTGATCTTGCCGGCCTACTTGTAAAGAACGATTTGCTTTATGAAGAGATCCAGCCGCAAGAAAGAGACACAAGCTTAAATCACGCCCTTACCTCGTGGGAAAGACTCGAGCTACTGTATGCGGTTGAGGATCCTTCTCCTGCTTTAGAGCAGGTTATCTTGGCTGAACTCATACGAACTCGTCGTTTCAAGATGGCCTATGAGTTGTTGCAGGAAAAGCAATCCACAGGCGAAATTGATATGCGAGAGGCATTTGAGCTTTGCAAGTGTGAGCTTGTTTTGGCGGGAGAGGTGAGCGAAAAAGCCTTATTTGGATTAAATGAAGCGCGAAAAAAGGCTGGGAAAAGGCCGATAGCTGTGAACGAGCTGTATTCGCAGCTTGGGGATAAAAGGTCTGCCTACCGTCTGGCGTCGAAAGATGAATATATTAAGCCGAACGAAGCATGGTGGTGGGACCGTTATTCTCGGTTAGCAAGTTATAACGGCGAAAAAGAACGTGCAACAGCGGCAGCAATAATGGCCGCAGAGCTTGATAGGTCTACACAAAGACACTTTCGCGCAGGCGTTGTCGCCGACCAAAATGAGCAGTTCGATCTTGCTGCAGAGCAATACGCCCTTGCGGTTGCAAATAAGAATGACAAGTCGGTTTCTAGGCTACATCTTGGTATTAGTTACTGGAGGGCTACAGCTGACGCTGCTACCGCCCTAATGATCCTAGAGCCATTTTGGTCTAGCTTTGATTTTGGGCAGACACTCGCAACTAGATTGAAGCCAGAACAATATCGTATTGGAGAGAAAGAGCAGCAGATTGACGGCCTGGTATCTGGCCAACCAGAGAACGACCTGTTAAGGAAGATTTCTTCTACGCAAGCTAAATTCAGTTTAGCTGATCAAGTAAAGTTAATACTTCCCAAGATTGGGCTGAACACCGATAAGACCGCGAAAATTAATTCCGTGCTCTTTACGGTAGCTATACGTGATCTTCGGGCGGGGAATGTTAAGTCAGCAGAGAAGGCGTTTTGGAAACTTGCCTTTATGATGGAAGAGCATGATCCCGCAATTTTTGAAGCGTTGGGGTACTGCTCTGCAGTTTTGGGTGATTTGGACAGGGCGATGAAACTCTTCGTAATTTCCGAAGAGTTACCGACGTCGTACCTTTATGAAGTTGGGAAACCAAATCAACGCAAACGGAACGTGTACAGGTACCTGGAGCTTCGTGAATTCCTGGATATCCTTCCGGGAGTATGGCTGTGGGAAAGCCACTTCGGTCGAAGGATTGACTGCAATCCTCTCGCGGTTTACAGAGAAGTCCAGCAGCGAGGGCTGCGAGATCAATTGCATGTATGGGTTGCGAACGAGGGGACAGAAATTCCCGATGACGTAGCTCTTGCGTCCGATACAGTCGTCTGCAGACGAGAATCGCCTGGATATTGGCTTGCACTCGCAGTCGCGAAGTATTTATGCAATAACGCCTCTTTTTCCTTTGAGTATATGCACAGAGAAGGCCAAGTATCGGTTAATACCTGGCACGGAACGCCATTGAAGTTCCTAGGGAGGGATGACAAAGACGCACTATACGATTATGGGAACGTGAGTCGAAACTTTCTGCATTGTACGCAACTTCAAATGCCAAATGACTTCACGGCGGATGTGATGAAGCGCAGCTATGAAGTGGACAATTTCTTGGGCGGAGAAGTTTTGGTTACGGGATACCCTCGAAACGATGCATTGATGCATGTCTCCCCCGGAGCGAAGCAGAGTTTACGCAATAAAATCGGTTGCAAAACTGATTTGCCACTAATTCTGTATGCCCCGACATGGCGAGGAACTCCTAAGTCTCAAAAAGCTCACATTGAAAAGCTGATCAAGGACCTAGCGGTGCTAGGGGCTGACGAGGGTTTTGAAGTTGTATTCCGAGGCCATCCGTTGTCCCAAAAAGCTTTGGACGAAGTTGAAATACCTGTGCTGGTCCCGCCAGCCGAGCTGTCAACCTACGATCTAATTGCTGCCGCTGACGTAGTGATTACTGATTATTCGAGTTTAGGCGTTGATGCGCTTGCGGGTTCAGCTCCGGTCCTCTTTTATGTCTATGACTACGAGGACTACAGATCGGATCGGGGCCTTTATTTTGATAAAGCCGACTTCCCCGGACCGACATATGAAGACTTGGATAGCCTTATCTCGGGTATCCAGCGATCTTTGGACTTGGCAGTTGAAGGTAAAACGTCCACAAGAGACGTGTTTGTGCGCAAAGAGGATGGCAAGGCCGCTGAGCGGTGTCTCGATTTAATGTTGCGCGACGATGGTGACATCGAGCAATTGAAACCTACCAAAAAGACGATGTTTTTACATAACGCATTTTCTTCAGGTTCCAATCGCGGTGATGTAATTCAGTTTTTGAGCAGCTTGGACCCCAGCATCTGGGACGTGACAGTGTCATTGGACAGTGCCACGATTGATCTTGATCCAGGAATGGTGCAAGCACTTGACGCGCTTCCCGATCATGTGCGCGTGCTTCCACGCAAGGGAGGCCTAGTCAATACAGCCGAAGAATATGTGGCGGTTAATAGTCTCTATCAAACCCCGTGGGTGGGCCTCAATGATTACCAGCTGTCCTTATATACCTCGAGCCTTAAGCGTGAGCATTTTAGATTGTTCCACAAGCAGGAGTTCGATGTAGCAATAAAATGGGGGCCAGAATCAACCTTTTGGACGGCGTTTATCGCGTTGGGCGTAAAGGCTACTAATACGGTATATGTGAATACCGTAGGCGATCAGTTGTATAACTATGAAGTCAGACCAGAACTTAGACGGGCGAATCAATTCATCGATCACTATGACTCTTATGTCGATTTGGAGAAGGGACAGGGCTTAGAAGAACTCGGCGTTGACTTCTTTGGACCGGGCACAGGCATTTTGAGGGAAATGAAATGAAAAAGTATCCGACTTTAGCCGTGATCGTACCGGCGTTCAACGTTGAACAGTACCTAGCAGAGTGTGTTCAATCTATCCTGGAATCAGACTATCCTTCACTCGAAGTAGTAGTTGTAAATGATGGTTCGACTGATGGTACGCCTAAGATAGCGGAGATGCTATCGGCGGCCCATGAAAATGTTCGTGTGATACATCAAGAGAACGCTGGTCTTAGCGCGGCCAGAAACACAGGTATAGATAATACCTCTTCGGAGCTGCTCGCCTTTGTAGATTCAGACGACCTGGTGCCCCCTCACGCTTATACCAAAATGGCAGACACGATGGCAAAGAGTAATTCTGGAATGGTGGTCGGGGCCGTGGAACGTTTTAACTCGTCGAGAAGATGGCAACCGTGGTTTGTGGAAGAAGCACACCGTGTCGAACAAATTGGTATCAGTGCTACTCAGTTCCCAGCTATCTTGTGGAATGTGTTCGCGTGGAGCAAGCTTTTCAAGCGGGACTATTTCGACCAAATCGCCGGCCGTTTTCCGGTAGGTATGCTCTACGAAGACCAGGAGATATCGGCTCGTATGTATCTCTCCGGCGTCCCGTTCGATATCGTTCCCGATGTTGTATATTACTGGAGGGCCCGAGAGGATGGTACGTCGATCACACAGAACAAGACCTCGTTAGATGATTTAACCCAGCGGCTTGAGGTGGCTCGCTCGACCGAGGAAGTGATCTTAGATTCTCAGAATCAAGATGTTATCGAATACTGGTACCGAAAACTGCTGAATGAAGACCTGTGGTGGTACTTTCGTGTAGTTCCAAATACGAGTTCATTGTACTGGCAAACGCTGCGAGAATACGTTTTGGATTTCGTTTCACGGGCGCCTAGTAGCTCTGTTATGCTGGGGCCGACGAAACGGAAAGACTTGATTGCGCTGCTACTGCGTGATAAGCGATCTGCGTTTGAAAAACGACTGAAGCGACCATAAATGGCTCAAGACAAACCAATAATCGAGTCATGCGATTTGCGTTGATGAATCTAGCTAAGAGATAGGTTTCAGCGGGGTCGAGCCTGAACACGATGGGGTGTGTAGCGCTACCACGTAGTCACGACCTTGCTATCAGATAGCCGGTCGCAAAAGCTTTAGCCGAGCCTGGAATTCGCCCGAGCGTGGGAACAGTCGGTGACTCCTATGACAACGCATTGGCGGAGACGATCAATGGACTCTACAAAGCTGAACTAATTCATGCTCAAGGTCTATGGACGTCGGTGGGAGAAGTTGAGGTGGCGACCTTGCGGTGGGGCATTGGTGGAACACCAAGCGTGACTAGAACAGCTTGCCGACATGTTGGCGGTCTTCTCACCGACTGACGAAACCTATCTCACTATGATGCGCAAACTGATCAACATCGATGTCTTGATCATCGATGATTTTATGACCATGAGCATCAATCAGCGTGGGCAAGAAGACCTTGCCAAGATCATATTCGACCGTGAGGGCCGACTGCCAACAGTGATCTCGTCGCAGTCAGCGGCTGCCTATTGGGTTGCCGAAGTTCCGGACAGGGTTGGGGCGGATTCGTTGGTCAGCCGATTCAACAACGGTTACCGATGTTGCGACCGGCTATTTGGTAGCAGTGTCGTGACTATCCGGTAGCACGACAGTGAGTATCTGGTAGCGCTGCACATCTCCTCACGTTCATACTTCCGGTAGCCACACCACACGGGTGTGGCATCAACCGGAAGGAGTCCGCTCATGACGGATTACCGCGCGATAATGACG
Organism: Corynebacterium sp. HMSC034E11; assembly: GCF_001835905.1. Lineage (NCBI taxonomy): Bacteria > Bacillati > Actinomycetota > Actinomycetes > Mycobacteriales > Corynebacteriaceae > Corynebacterium > Corynebacterium sp. HMSC034E11. The sequence goes on along the minus strand of NZ_KV826361.1, from coordinate 1,578 downwards.
TTGCTGATCAAACAGCGTTCTTATCGCCAAATAGAACAACAACTCGGGTGCTCGCACCGTGCAATCGCACGCGCGAACCACACACTGCGAACCTATGGGTTTAACACCGTTGAACGGTTGCGTCCCTTAGTGTGGTGTAACGCTTGCTGATGGTGGGCCCTTGAAAATAGTGGGCGGCCACCGTCAGTAACCTTTCGACTCAACTACCACATCTCACTGGGCTGTGTCAAATTTTGTGGACGGGTAAACCCGTTGTGTTTGGTTGTGGGGGTTAGGCTGCGGCGGCGTGTGTGTCGGCGCAGCGGGTTTTGAATTGGCGCATTGCTTCGGCGGGGATCAGCCCGGTGGTGGAGTGGATGCGGCGGCGGTTGTAGTACGCCTCGATCCAGTGTCCGACTTCGTAGCGGGCGTCGAACTTCGACGCGAACTGCTTCTTTTCGTACAGCAGATGCAGCTTCAACGTGGAAAACATCGACTCCGCAACCGCGTTGTCCCAGCACACACCGACCGCGCCGGTGCTTAAACGCACATCGAGTTTCTTGGCTGTTTGCGCGAACTGCTTCGAGGTGTATTGCGAGCCGCGGTCGGAGTGAAACACCGCGTTGCCCGCGACGAAACCGGCCGCGTGCGCCATGGTCAGCGCGTCGACGACAAGTTGCGCACTCATCCGGTCTGCGATCTGCCACCCGACAACCATCCGTGTGCTCAGATCGATCACGACGGCCAGATACATCCATCCCTGCGCGGTGCGCAGGTAGGTGATGTCGCCGCACAGATAGGTTGTCGGCATCGCGGGGTAGAAACGGCACCGAAGCAGATCAGCTCGTGCGCTCGCCTGCGGGTCTTGGATCGTGGTGCGTTTAAACGCGCGACGGTACTTGGTGTGCAGCGTGTTGTCAGCCATGATCTTTCGCACCGCATACAGCGTGGTTGCAACGTTTTGGGCCTGAAGCTGCCGGTAGATAGTGCGCGCCCCGGCAAAACCGTTGTGCTCGTTGAAGATCTCGATAACCAGATCGGTAATCGCCGCGCGTTTCGCCCGCGGTGTGCCACCGGCCGGCGGAGTATCTCTACGCTTGCGCCAGGCGTAATAGCCGGAGCTGGATACTTCCAACACACGGCACATCATTGACACTGGGTAGCGGGGGCAGGGGTTGCCTTCTTCGTGGAAGTGGGCAATTACCGCGAAGAGGTCCTCGTGGTGTGCTCCGTGGCGAAGAAGGCGGCCGCTTTTTTTAAAAACTCGTTTTCACGCTCGAGCTCTTTGATCCGCTTTGCCATCTCTGCCGGGTCCTGCGACGCGGCATCAGCAGCGCGCATGTGGCTGCCGGAACCAGTGCCCAAGGTGCCTTCGGCTTTGGCCACCCAGCGTCCCAACGACGAGGACGACACCCCGTACTCCTGGGCCACGGCACCACGAGTCTTGCCGAACATCAACACCTCATCAATGCACTGCTGACGAAACTGATCCGAATACTTACGTGGCATGATTTAATCCTTCCAGATCGGTGGGTTTCACCGTCCACCGGAATCATGACACCCCACACCGAAAGGCACATGACGATGACCGCTGCACCG